>CACEHK010000001.1 GCA_902559305.1 uncultured Pelagibacteraceae bacterium
TATCGAATGGGTCGATATTTGTCCAAAAATGACTGAGCAGATCTTCAAAATTTATTTTTTTTCTATCATAAATAATTTCAATAACTTCAAAGTGTTTTGTATTTCCATATGTAACTTCTTCATATGTTGGATTTTTTGTAGTACCCCCTGAATATCCTGAGATTACTTCTATAACACCTTCTTTTTTTTCAAATGTTTCTTCCATACACCAAAAACAACCTCCGGCAAAATATGCTTTTTTGATATCTTGGGCAAATAAACTTGTTTGAAATAAAAAAATGAAAAATAAAATTTTTTTCACTAATTTTTTAAGAGAGGAAATACCGGATTAGATTTTTGAAATAATTTTTGGTATTCTTGTTTAATACATTTGTTTTCTATGTATTTTATATTAGCTTCTTCAGAAATTTTTTTAGCTTCTTCATGTTTAATTCCATATTGTAACCATAAGGTTTTGGCTCCAATTTTAACAGCTTCTTTAGCAAAACCAGGCGTTTCTTTGGATGGTCGAAAAATATCAACTATATCTATTTTTTCAGAAATTTTATCTAAACTTTCAACTACAGTTTCTCCATTTATTATTTCTCCTTTTGCAAAAGGATTTACGGGTATTACCTTGTATCCAAAATCCTGCATATATTTCATAACAACATTTGCAGGTTTTCTTTTTAAATTTTTAGGATCTTCTCCTTTTTTTTCTGAACTTACACCAATCATTGCAATTGTTTTCGAATTTTTGAGAATTTCCTTTATTTGATCGTCTCTCATTTATTTTTCCATTTAGGTTTTCGCTTATTTAAAAATGCTGATATACCCTCATGAGCATCTAATGACATCATATTTAAAGTCATCATCTTACTTGTGTACAAATAAGCTTTTCTTAATGGCATTTCTAATTGTTTATAAAATGCTTGCTTCCCAATTTTTATTGTTAAATTTGATTTAGAGGCAATCGTTTTTGCAACTTTTAAAACTTCATTATTTAGGTTTGATTTTAAAAAACAATCATTAATTAATCCTATTTCCTTTGCATATTCTGCATTAATGGGCTCGCCAGTTAAAAGCATTTTCATCATTCTTTTTCTACTGATTTTTCTGCTAACAGCTACCATGGGCGTACTACAAAATAATCCAATATTAACTCCAGGTGTAGCAAATGTTGCATCCTTGGTACTGTAAGCCAAGTCGCAACTTGTTGCTAATTGACATCCAGCAGCGTAAGCGGCTCCATGTACTTTTGCTATAACTGGTTTTTTTCCTTCAACTATTTGAAGCATCAACTTAGAACAGAGATTAAATAATTTTAAATATTTGGATCTTTTTTTTAAACTTTTTACTTCTTTTAAATTATGACCAGCGCTGAAACCTTTTCCAGCACCTTCTAAGATTATTACTTTGGTTGTGTTATCTTTATCAAGTTTCTTAAAAGTATTTAAAAGTGATCTTAAAGTTGCAAAAGATAATGAATTATAAGTTTTTGGGTCATTAATTTTAATATTTTTTATGCCATTACCTAAATTTTTGACCAAAATAACCATAATATTTTATTACTATCATTTTCTTATTTTGTCTGCATATTTTTTTCTTAACTTTTGAAGATTAACTAAATATTCATCTCTAATATTGGATATACTTGAAACAGATTTACCTTTTGCTTGTTGTTTAGTGCCTTTAATAACTCTTGTTGATAATTTTTTAGAAAGTTTTGGAGCTTTAAGTTTGGTCCAAGGTAATTTTAACGCAGGGCCAAATTGTTTTAACATATGCTTCATTCCTGCTTTACCTCCTGCTAAATGGAATGTTAAAAAAGTTCCCATTAATGACCATCTAAGTCCTGGTCCATCTTCTATTGCTCTATCTAAATCTTTAGTGGTAGCATAGCCCTCGTTAATTATATGTAAAGCTTCTCTCCATAGTGCTTCCTGTAACCTGTCAGCTAAATATCCTGGAAGTTCTTTTTTGACCATAATTGGATTCATAGAAATTGATTTGTAAAATTTGTTAGCTTTATTTATATAATTTTTCTTGGTTTTTTTTCCTGCAACAATCTCAACACCGGGGCATAGGTAAACAGGGTTAAATGGGTGCCCTATTATTGTTCGTGCAGGATTTTTGCATTTTGAATATATCTTAGTTGGTAGTAAACCCGATGAGCTTGATGAAATTATTGCACTTGATTTTGCTATTTTACCAATAGAGCTCATTAAATTTATTTTTATTCTATAATTTTCAGTTGCACATTCTTGAATAAAATCTGCATCTTTCACAGCTTCTTCTATAGAAGTTACATATTTAAAATTATTAAGATTAAGTTTTTTTTTATTGAATAATTTTTTTACAAAAGGCCAAGTACGTTTTATTTCGATAATTAGTCTTTTCTCTAATTTTAAATCCTTATCGAAAGCAACAACCTTTTTATTGTGCGCTAAACACCTTATGATCCATCCAGTTCCTATAACTCCAGCCCCAATAACAGCAATTTTTTTAATCATCTAGTCTGCTAGACCGTCTGATCTAGCAACATTTCTTTCATTGTGGATTGGTAACACTTTTCCATATATTGCTTTTGAGTGCTCTGGTGTATTAACTCTCCATGGATCTAAAACGTAAGCAGGAATACACATGTATCTTGATTTTTGTCCTTCTATTTTTGTTACCCTATGTAATGTAAATCTACCTTTGAATATTTGTAGGTCCCCCGGTTCTAATTGAAGTTGTTTAACTCTTTTTCTATCGCCATTTAAAACTTTTTTAACTTCTTCAAAATTTTCATTTCCTGGCTCTCGAATATTTGGACAGTATTCAAATACACCACCTTTCTCTGGCTTTTGAATCATTAAACTTAATGTAAATTCACAACTATCAAAATGCCAAGGAAGAATTCCTTCAGGCTTCATAACATTGTAAGCATGGCAAGCCAATGGATCTGCCCATCTATAAATTGGGGAAACTCCTAAGCATGCTGATATAAATTTTAACAGTTCATCTGTTTCATAAAGGTATTTCATTTCTGAATTTTTTGGAAAACAATCAGAATTTAAATAGCCATTATATCTATTCATAAAAGTTCTTTTTGGATGATCTTTAGATAAATTTATATCATCTTCAGCATATAAATATGGATTTATACTTTCTTTAGACATGTAAACTTCATCAAGTTGTTTTTCCAACTCTGAATTCATAATTTTTAATGATTTAGATAAGATAAAATTTGATATGGTAGAACAACTAAATTGATCTAGTTCTTTTCTACATCTTTTAATTAAGTTTTTAATTATTGGAGAATTTAAGTCGTAAATAGGATATTTTTCTAAATCTACTATAGACTTAAGTCTTTCGTTCACTTCAGGTCTCCATCCTCACGCATTTTAGCTCTAATTTTAGTCGCTGAAATTTTTTGTATTTCTTCAGGCATTACTACTTCCTCTATTTTGTATCCTACTCCTCTGCCATAGCATATATTAGTAATATTGGGCACTAAGATAATTTTAAATCTACCCTCGTATTTAGGGTTTAATCTTTCTTCTATTTTTTTTTTGACTGTTTCAAAATCAAAAGGATTATCATCTACCCCTTGAACATCTCTTATCTGAATACAAACTTGACCTGTCTTTTTAATTATTTCTTCAAATAATGCGTAGTGCCCATCATGAAATGGCTGCCATCTTCCAAGCATCTGTGCTGTTGGTTTCTTATTATTCCATTGATAAGACATTATTTTATATCCTTTGCTATTTTGGTTGCCCAAACTTTAGCATCTTGGGTTGTTACATGACAATCATATTTTTCTGGTTTTACAAACATTTGATTTGTATCTTCAAACCTACCTTCTTTAATCGTATCAAGCCAAACAACATAGTCTGCAGGAAAAAGATTTCTCGCTTCAGGAGTTGGGCATATAAAATCAGCAATAACATTATTTCCTTCACCTTTCAATTTAAGCGCGTTATCTGCCATTCTTTTAGCTTGTCTTTTTCTACCTTCCTCAGAAAAATCCCAATCATTAGCAGCTTTTCTTATTTCATCTGCATTAAGTCTTTTAGAAACAATTAACTTTGCTAATTCGTTTGCCAAAGTAGTTTTACCTGCACCTGGAAGTCCCATAATTAGAATTATTTTCATTATATATCTTCTAAAGGGTGATGAGACATAAGTTCAAGATTATTTTGACCTACTAAATACTGTTGCTCTAGTTTAACTCCTTCTTTACCACCTACTTTTCCGATATAACTTTCTAATGTGATAGTCATATTTTTTTCAAAATAACCTTCCCTTTGTCCTCCATCAGTTGGATATTTTATTTGTGGCCACTCATCACATAGTCCAATACCATGAAGCATGCAGGAATATCTATTTCCATAATATTCTTCAGGCAATTTCCAAGATTTTTCTGTAAATTCTCTAAAAGATGTACCAGATTTGATCAATCTGTGATTATGATTAATTTGTTCAACAGCCATTTGATATAATTTTTTCTGATCTTCATTAAATTTGTGACCCTCAACAAATGTTCTCGATATATCTGCACAATATCCATAAGGTCCAACCATATCTGTGTCAAAAGATATTATTTCACCTTTTTGAATTATTTTATTACTACTTTCTTGCATCCATGGATTTGTTCTTTCACCAGATGATAAAATTCTACATTCAATCCATTCTCCACCATTTTCAATATTTGTTTTATGTAAAATTGACCAAAGTTCGTCTTCGGTCATACCAGCCTTTAATTCATTACGCATTTTAGAAACACCTATTTCAGCAACCTCTATTGCTGCCTTCATGCATTTTAATTCTTCAGAAGATTTTATAACTCTAGCTTGTTCAAGTATTAATTTAGCATCTACTACTTTAATATCTGCTTTGTTTAATGCTGTAACCGCTGGAGCATTAATAATATCAATTGCAACTTTTTTACTTTTAAAATAAGAATTTGATAAATCTTTGATTTCATTAATCCATTTTTTTAATTGTGTACTTGCTTGATCACCGTTGCTAAAATAATCCCAAGTTATTGCTGGTCTTATTTCATCTATTAAATTTAAGTGGCTAGATAATCCCTCGCAATTAAAATATTCATATAATATTATAGGTCCGTTTACTGGTACAAAACAATAACGAGTTAAGTTATGCATGTTATAAACACTCATATTTACAGTGTCTAAAGCATACCTAACATTTACAGGATCAAATAATATACAAGCTTCTAAATTATTTTTTTCTAGTTCTTTTTTTACTCTGTCCAACCTATAAGATCTAAGTTTCCGAAAGTTGATCTCGTCCTCTTTTAATCTTTTTTTTTTTTATAAAATTTACTTTTGATTTCGTATTAGGTGTAATTTTTCTATTAAATTTCATAATTAAACTATATTAGTTGCCACCCATTTATGGAAATGGTGGGTTGGATTGTCCATTACAGGTGAGAAGTTGCCACCATTATAAGAGGGTGAATTTCTTCCTTCCTGCATTCCTTCAATTATATGAACATCCTCTGCTTGAACACTTTTCCATAGTTTGTGGTTTTGTTTTCTTAAAGATTGATATTTCTTTGAGTTAGCAGCTTCTTTTCCTACATAATAAATTTCCATATGTTCTTTAGTAAATTTATGATCAACAGGCTCGAGCCAATATGCATAAAAATGGTCTTTATGAATACCCAACATAACATTTGGAAATAAAGCTACATATTCGGCAATATTTTCTTTATTTTTCGGCCAATTTGGAAAACACGGAAATTTTCCCTTTCCCCTAAACTTTGGATTATAAACTTTGGTACCTTGACCAGCAAAGCGATTTGGTAATCCTTGAATATGGTAATGATCGCTGATCTTTGAGTAAGAATTTAAACCAGGATGAACCCATGGCAAATGATAGCTTTCACAATAATTTTCTATTGCAAATTTCCAATTACACTTTGCGTTTAAATTAAAATATCCAAAATCATTTGAATAAACCATTAGTTTTCGATCATTTTTTGGCCAAAACTTTTCCCATCTATCGCTTAAAGGTTTTATATATTTTTCAAATGAAATTTCATTTTCGCTTATATTTATAAATATCATATCAAGCCAAACACTTGATCTAATTTCTTTCAAACCATTTATGGATTTATCAAATTTTTTACATTCATGCTTATTCATTCCTCCCAAATGTGGTGTTGCAACTAGTTTGCCATTAGTATCATAGGACCAAGAATGATAAGGGCACCTTATAACATTTTTAATTTTACAACTATTTTGTAGAATTTTATATCCCCTGTGGCTGCAAACATTATGATAAACCCGAATTTTATTTTTTTTATCTCTTAAAATTATTATAGGAATTCCTAACAAATCAAAAGGTTTTGCATCACCTTTGTTAGGTAGAGAACTAGCAATACCAATAACCACCCATTTATCTTCAAATAATTTTTTTCTTTCTAGTTGAGTATATTTTTCACTTGTGTAACATTCATTAGGAAGACCATGAGATTTTTCGATTGGATTACTTACAACGTCTAATTTTTTCTTTTCTATTATATTATACACTTCAGACATTACTTAATTACCTCGTAAAGACCTAACCAAGCATTGACATCTTTGCTAGCAATATAATTTGATTTAAAAAATTCTATTTCTTTCCATTTATTATCTTTATTCAGCTGTTCTATTTTTTTATCAAAACCATACTCTTCGTGAATTCCTTCATTAATTGTAAAACAAATAAGACCTTTATTTTTAGTAATTCTAATAAATTCATCTAAAGCGGGTGGTTTTACATGTCCAAAAGTGAATGTTCCAACACATAATACCGCATCATACGAATTGTCATCTTCCTCTATAGTTTTGTTTAAATCTACTTTATTTAATTTTTGATATAAATTTGTTGGAACTAAATCTAATAATTTTTGAGAAAGATCTGCTCCATAAAAATTTGAGAATCCATATTTTTTTAATTCAACGCCTACAAGTCCTGTTCCACATCCTGCATCATAAATTTTAGCATCTTTGTTTTTTTGATATTTAATAAAAACCTCTGAAGTTTCTTTGGGACCAGTATAATTCCATTCAACCATATCTTGATCATATTTATTTCCTTCACCCCACTCATCATAGTATTTCATTACTTCATCAGTTTTTTTTAATTTATAGATTGGTACTTTATTTCCTACATCTTTTTGTGCCATTAGCTCCTCATCTTTTGACCACCTGGATCATAAAGTGGTTCTTTAATTATTGAACAGTTAAAAAAGTCGCCATTAATTTCAACTTGTATACCTTTTTCAGATTTTAATTCATTTTGATCTATATAAGAAAAAGCAACACTTTTATTTACAAAATGAGCAAAACCTCCAGAAGTGATATATCCAATACTTTTATCACCTTTTAATACAGCTTCGTTGTAAGTCACATCGATATCATTTGTCTCAACTATTAATGGGACTAATTTATTTTTGCTTAAATCCTTTTTAGCGCTATCTTTTCCAATAAAGTCTTTATCCCAATTTATAAAAACATCTAAACCAGTTTCTTTTGCAGTAAAATCAGGACGATAGTCTAAAGTCCAAGCTCCCCAATTTTTTTCTAATCTCATAGACATTAATGCTCTCGCACCAAAAGGTTTTATATTAAATTCTTTTCCAGCATTAGTTAATTCTTCATATAATTTTAATTGAAAATGTGGAGCTACATAAATTTCATATCCAAGCTCTCCTGTAAAAGATATTCTATTAACTATAGCAGGAACTCCAGCAACAAACATTTTTTTAGAATCTCTAAATTTAAAACTATCATTAGAAACATTTTCTCTAACAATTTTTTGTAAGAGTTCTCTAGATTTTGGGCCTGCAATACTAAGGCCATGAAATTCATCAGACCTATTTTTATATTGTAAATTAAATTTTTCTAAATGACTCTCAAACCATCTTCTATGCATTTCTTGTGCTGCTCCTGATCCAAAAACCATGAATTCATTTTCGTCTAAACATGCAACGGTTAAGTCACCATAAAGTTTTCCTCTGTATGTAAGCATTGGTGTTAAAGAAATTCTTCCAGGCTTAGGTAATTTACCAGCCATGATATGATCTAAAAATTTTCTAGCGTCTGGTCCTTTGAATTCATGTTTTGAAAAGTTGGCTACTTCAGTAATGCCTACATTTTCTCTTACATTTATTACTTCTTTTGAAACATAATTATGTGATCTTGATCTTTTAATTGTTGGTTCTTCATAAGCATCTTCTTTATTATTAGCAAACCATAAAACATTTTCTAAACCAAAAGAATCTCCCATCACGGCTCCTTGTTCAACAAATCGATCGTATAAGGCTGTTGTTTTTTGTTTTCTACCTTTTGGCAAAGTCTCGTTCGGAAAAGTCATTATAAATCTTCTTTCATAATTTTCCGATGATTTAATCGTTCCATACTGTGGTGATGCATAATCTCCAAATCTTGCAACATCCATTGCCCAAACATCTATTGATGGTTCACCGTCTATAATCCATTCAGCAATACATTTACCAACACCACCGCCTTGGCAAAATCCTGCCATAACACCTACAGCTACCCAATAATTTTTCATTCCAGGTACAGGGCCTATCAAGGGACTTCCATCAGGACCGAAAGTGAATGGTCCATTTACAATATTTTTTATTCCTGCTTTTTCTAAGGCTGGCATTCTTTCAAACCCAATAGCCAATCTATCTTGAATGTTATCAAGCTTAGGTTCTAAAAGTTCGTGTCCAAAATTCATTGGAGTTCCGTCTACCTTCCACGGTGTAGATTTTTGTTCATAGGTTCCAAGCAACATGCCTTTTCCTTCTTGTCTAAAGTAAATATTGCCTTCGAAATCTGTACCTATTGGAATTCTTTGATCTCCTAATACTTCAATTTCTGGAATAGCTTCTGTAATTAAATAGTGATGTTCCATAGGCTGAACTGGTAAATTTATTCCTGCCAAATTACCAACTTCTCTTGCCCATAATCCTCCAGCGTTAATTACAATCTCTGCATTAATATTTCCTTTATCTGTAACAACATTCCATGAACCATCTTCTTTTTGTTTTGTGTCTTTAACAACTGTGTGTGTATAATATTTTCCACCATGAACTTTTGCTGCTTTTGCAAAAGCATATGTAACACCAGATGGATCAACCTCTCCATCAATAGGATCCCATAATGCTAATAGATATCTAGATGGATCAATTAATGGATTTTTCTTCTTTACTTCTTCAAGTGAAATAAATTCTTGATCTAGGCCCATGTATCTTGCTTTTGATCTTTCTCTTTTTAGATATTCTGCCCAGACATCGTTTGAAGCTAAATAAAATCCTCCACTTGGTTTAAACCCGCAAGAGTGTCCAGACTCTTTTTCTATTTCTTTGTAAAGACCAATTGTGTAGGCCATCATTCTAGAAATATTTGGATCATTAGAGATTACATGAACATTTCCAGCGGCATGCCATGAAGATCCTGAGGTCAATTCATTCCTCTCTAAAAGAATACAATCTTTTAAACCAAATTTAGAGAGATGGTAGAGAATTGAACACCCTACTACACCACCTCCAATAATTACTACTTTAGCATTTTTTTCCATTAATATTTATTTTTCATACTTGTGTTTATCTCTTTTAAAGACTTATCTGTCCCATGTAAAAAATGTCTACTCATATTTGGGTAGTATTTATATGATATTGGTTTTCTACCTAATGCAACTGACATTTCTCTAACATGATGGGGTTCCGCTCCACAACAAATTCCAATAAGATTAATATTTTGTTTTTGACAGTCCTTTGCAAACTCAGCCATTTCAAATCTGTTACAATATAAATTATCTAATGCAACAGGGAATGCATTCCCCCCAGGTATACAATCGCACCCATGATCAGTTTGATTTAAAAAACCTGGCTGTTCCTCTGTTGTTCTATATGGGACAGGTAAGGCTGCAACGTGACAAGAAACTTTTTCTCTTATTTCTGGCAAAAGTTTCATGGTCATCTTTGGTCCTCTATAACAATTTAATCCAACTACATCGGCTCCAAGATCTTCCATTATTTTACAAGCATCACCAGGAGTGTGTCCTTCTCTAGTTTTATCACCCTTTTTAATAGAAAAATTTGTTACTGCAATCAAACCTTCATCCTTAATAGCTTTTAGAGCAATTTTCATTTCTTCAGTCCAATTTATTGTTTCAGCAACTATGAAATCTACACCAGCCTCTTTTGCCCAAAAAACTTGCTCTTCGTACATTTTTTGACACTGAGAATGACTTTTTTTGTCATTTGGATCATAAATATTTGTATTTGCAACATCACCACAAACCAATAAATCAAGATCTTTAAATTCATTTCTTGCATCTTTTGCTATTTGAAGAGCATTTTTTTGTAAAGGCTCCAACAAATCTTCTTTGCCAATCAAACGTAATTTTTCTCTATGTCCATAGTAAGTAAATGCTTGAACAATATCAGATCCTGCTCTTATAAACTCTCTATGTAATTGAGACACTACCTCGGGATGCTCTAGAACTACTTCTGGCACAAATGCTCCAGCTGATAAATATCCTCTTCTTTCCATTGCAAATAAATAACCTTCTGCAAAAAGAACAGGTCCTTCATTTAATCTTGTTATTAAATCTTTTGTCATAAATTCTCCTTTTATTTTTTATTTATTTATTACTTTAAAAAAAAAATTTAACGATTCTGGAAAGAGTTTGAATGAAGATGATAATAAAATCTATTTAAATAGATATGATCGAAACGGGAATATCCCATTACGATAAATTCTTTAATGAATCTACAAGCCCCTTTGGACATAAGTATTAGGTTACATTTTAATATTAATGTTTGCAAAAACATTTTGTCTACAACTGATGGTTGAAATAGATTTGCATTTTTTTTTTCAATATGTTCTGATGTTATTTTAATTAATTAAAAGGGAAATAAATAATGAAAATAAAAAATATAATTCTTTCAGCTCTTGTAGTATTAGGTTTCACTTCATTTAGTAGTGTTGCTAATGCAGGATGCGGAAAGCTAGTTATTGCTGAGCAAAACTGGGCGTCAGCTGAATTAATGGCTAACGTAGATAAGATCATTTTAGAAAAAGGATATGGTTGTGAGGTCGAGTTAGTGCCTGGTGCAACTATGCCAACTTTCACTTCAATGAATGATAAAGGAACACCTGACATGAACCCAGAACAATGGGCGAATGCTGTGTATGAACCTTTAAAAGTAGCAGTAGCTGAAAAAAGAATATTCGTTGCAAATAAAGCACCGATTACAGGTCTTGGTGAAGGATGGTGGATTACACCTGGAACTGTAAAAAAATATCCACAGATAAAAAATATGACTGCTCTAGAAATCTTAGAACATCCTGAATGGTTTCCTGACAAAGAAGATCCTTCTAAAGGAGCTTTTGTTGGTTGCCCTGCAGGTTGGGGATGTCAATTAGCAAATGCAAATTTATTTGTAGCATATGAAATGGAGAAAAAAGGTTGGAAGTTAATCGATCCAGGTTCTGCTGCAGGTCTTGATGGCACAATCTCTAAAGCATCAGACTCAGGTAAGCCTTGGTTTGGTTATTACTGGAACCCAACTTCAATGGTTGGAAAATATGGTTTAATCTCAGTTCCTTTCGGTGTGGATTTTGCTGGAAGAGATAATTGGGACAATTGCATTATGAAACCAGCTGGAGAGTGCGCAAATCCAAAACAGACTGCTTGGACAAAGTCAGAGGTAAATTCACTTATTTCTAAAAGTTTCGTAGAAAAAGGTGGAAAAGATGCTGTAGCATATGTTGAAAAACGAACTTATCCTGGTGATGTTATGAATGGTATGCTTGTATATATGGCGGACAATCAAGCAAAAGGTTCGGATGCAGCAGTTGAGTTTTTAAAACAGCATGAAAGTTTATGGAGTAAATGGGTATCTTCATCTGCTAAGAAAAAAATCAAAGCTGGTCTTTAAAATATAATTTATTTAACGAGCCTATAATTAAGTAGGCTCGTTAATTTTTTGAAATTAAATGGAATTTTTCACTAAGTTTCCAGTAATGGAACGTTCAGAGCTTGCTGAATTCAGAAAAGGAATTGATTTTGCTTTTAGAGATTTTTCAAGAGCATATGGCGATGGTATAGAAGCATTTTTTGATCCATTGCTATACTTTTTGGTTTGGTTAGAAAAACTATTAATAAATTCTCCTTGGCCAATAATTATTGGTGTAATTTGTGGATTAGCTTGGATAGCTTCAAGAAGTTGGAAGCTTGTTTTAGGTGCTGCAATATCTTTCTTTTTAATTGGATACTTTGGAATGTGGAAAGATTGTATGGCGACTGTCGCAATTATAACTGTGTGCGTAATGATATGTATGGCTGTAGGAATACCTATGGGTGTAATAATGGCTCGTTCTAATAGAGCTGAAAAAACAATTTTACCTGTTTTAGATATGATGCAAACAATTCCAAGTTTCGTTTATTTAATACCAATACTGATGTTACTTGGTATTGGTAAAGTCCCTGGATTAATAGCTATTTGTATTTATGCTGTTCCTCCAATAATTAGGTTAACAAATTTGGGTATTAGAGAGGTTGATAAAGAAACTATTGAAGCTAGTGAGGCATTTGGTGCAACCAAATTACAAAAATTAAGAACAGTACAAATACCTTTGGCTCTTCCTACAGTTTTTGCAGGTGTAAACCAAACAATTATGATGGCTTTAGCGATGGTGGTTATAGCTTCTATGATTGGAGTAAAAGGATTGGGGGTGCCTATATTAAGAGCTGTTTTAAACCAATACTTAGCCTTAGGACTATTTAACGGTTTAGCAATTGTAGCTTTAGCTATTATTTTTGATAGGGCAGCTCAAGAGTATGGTCGAAGAATACAAAAGCATAGAGGTATAAAAAGATAAATTCAGATAATTTGTCTCTTCGATTTTTATAGACAGCCATTTTAAAATAAATAAATATCCTTGAATGAATTTTTCTTTAGAAATTGGTCCTAAGACTGACCTGGATACTTTGCCTAATTTAAAGGATGTTTATATCACCTTTTTGCCTGGGGGAGATTTTAAAGAAACTGCTTATAAAGCTGAAGAATTGGTTAAAAAAGGATGTAATCCGATACCTCATTTTGCTGCAAGATCAATTGAAGGAGAAGCTCAACTAAAAGAATATATAAAGAGATGCAAGGATGTAGGCGTCAAACAGGCATTGGTTATAGGGGGGAGTAGAGAGCCGGTAGGAAATTTTGATAGCTCAATTCAATTATTGGAAACCGGTTATTTTGAGCAGATGAAGATAGGAATTGCTGGACATCCTGAGGGGAGTCCTGATATATCCGATTCAAGATTAGAAAAAGCTATGAAAGATAAAAAGCCTTATGCTGACTATATAGTAACACAATGGTTATTAGATCCTCAGCCAATTATAGATTTTATTTCTAAACAAACTATACCAGTTCATGTTGGAATTACTGGTCCACTAAAAATAACAAGCCTAATTAAATTTGCTAATATTGTTGGTGCAAAAAATTCCTTAAATTTTCTTAAATCTAATTTTAGTAAGGCGTTAGATTTAATGAAACCTAGAGACCCAAATGATTTAATTGGAAAAGTTAAATCTCATACTGATTTTTTCCACATTTATACATTCGGCGGCTTGAAGGAAACTAACAAGTGGTTGATGGAGAACAAATATGTCTAATGAATTTGATTATACAAAACTAAAACATGTAACTTCAGTAGATCAGTCAGATCGAGAGGTTCCATATAACTTAAGACAAAGTGGTCCTACTAAGGTTGAGATGTTAATCTCAACAAGAGTAAGAAAATCACCATTCTGGCATTTATCAATGCAGGCTGGATGTTGGAGAGCAACAGTTTATAACAGAATTTACCATCCACGTGGATATGTAAAACCTGAAGATGGTGGAGCAATGGTTGAATATGATGCAATTGTTAACCATGTTACAATGTGGAACGTTGCAGTTGAAAGACAGATTAGAGTTAAAGGACCAGATGCTGAAAAGTTTGTAGATTATGTAATAACAAGAGATGCAACTAAAATTTCCCCAATGAGAGCAAGATATGTAATTTTATGCAATGCTTATGGTGGAGTTTTAAATGATCCAATTCTTCTTAGAATTTCAAAAGATGAGTTCTGGTTTTCATTATCAGACTCAGATATTGGAATGTATCTTCAAGGTGTAAATTCAGATGGTAGATTTAATTGCACAATAGAAGAAACTGATCACTGTCCAGTACAAATACAAGGTCCAAAATCTAAAGCTTTAATGAAAGATCTTTGTGGAGATCAATTTGATTTAGATAACATGCCTTTCTATGGTTTAGCTGAAGCAAAAATTGGTGGAAGAAGTTGTGTAATATCTCAATCAGGTTTTTCTGGTGAGGCCGGATATGAAATATATTTAAGAAATGCAACTTTGTATGCTGAAGATATGTGGAATGCAGTTTTAGATGCAGGTAAAAAACACAAATTAATGGTTATTGCCCCAGCCCATCATAGAAGAATACAAGCAGGAATTCTATCTTGGGGTCAAGATATGGATCAACAACATAACCCTTATCAATGTAATTTAGGATATCAGGTTTCTTTATCTGGAAAAGGTGAATGGAATAAAAAAACTAACTATGTTGGTAAAGAAGTTTTAGAAAAAATGGGTTCTGATATTAAGGCTGGCAAAAAGCCATACAAGCTTCAACTAGTTGGTTTTGAACTTGGTGGAAAACCAATTGAAGAATATGCACCTGATTTCTGGCTAATTTCCAATGCAGATGGAGGAGATCCTGTCGGATTTATAACATCTCCATGGTATCATCCTGAAAAGAAAACAAATATAGCAATGGGTTATGTTCCTTTCGATGGTACTTTAAATTCAAATGGTTTTCCTAAAGGTAAAGTTGGAACTAAATATAAAATTCATTTACCTACAAAATATTCTGATAAACCAGGAGTGCCTGTTGACGCTGTAGTAGTAGATATACCATTCAAAGAATCTTTCAACGCAAATACTAGAGAAGTGGTTAAAGGTTAAAGATAATATTCAATAGGGGAAATAATTAATTTCCCCTATTTTTTTGTTTTAATTTTAAAATTTATTAAAAATTTTCTTTTATTACTCTAAAAATGTTTATAATTTAGATTTAGATATGTTTGCACAATTTTTGAGTATTGTTTTTAGTTCAATAAAACTTGATAAATCTTTATATAACGATAATAAATTTTTTGGTGAAGCAGGTATTTATTTTTCAGGTTTAATAATGATTTTAGATGGTGTTGCCGGAGCTGTCGCTGCAAATTCATTTGTCAAAACATCAATTGGTGTATCTGGATTGACTGCTATTTTTACTTGGTTAGTCTGGGCAATTTTCATTTATGTTATTGGGGTCAAATTATTTTCTGATAAAGAAACAAAAGTTACATTTAAAAAAATACTTATTGCGGTTGGTTACGCACATTCACCAGGTTTGTTGAGATTCTTTGCTGTTACTCCAGATTTTGTAATACCTATTATATTTTTAACACAGTTTTGGATTTTTGCGTCATTAATTATTGCAACAAAACAAGTTCTAAACCTTAAATCTAATATTAAAGCTTTTGGTATAGTGTTTTTATCTTTTTTAATTATAGCATTTTTATCTATTTCATTTGTAATGAGTAGGATGAATGCTTTATCAATTAGCAATATAAGCTAGATAGGAAATAAAGTTTTTGAAGTTTTGCATGATTTACAAAGTTTATATCCTGAAAGGATTAGATTTTCTGTAACACTTTCATCAATGTTTTTACAATCCTCACAAATATTATCTAGTTCTTTTTCAATTTTATTATTTACATCTACATCATCAGTCATTGTCTGTTAATCCTGCCCCTGCAGCTCCAATTTTTAATGATTCATTTTCTTCAACAAAAGTATTCTCAGATAATTTATAAATTTCTTTCCATTCAACTTCCGTAAATGAATTATTATTTTCAATAAAATCAATACTAATAGATTCGCAATTTTCTAAAATCTCATTTTTAAGATAATTAGAATAAATTGATTGATTTAAATTGAATAAAAATTCTTTATCATCTAACTTAAAAAAAATTCTCTTTCCTACTACTTCAGATGCTCTACTAACAAATGGTAAAAATAATACTGGGAAAGCTACATTATATATTCTAATATTTCTTTTTTTATCCATTAAATTAACTTGATCAATAAAATTTGTTCCTAGTATAATTGGACAAAAAGGATTTTTTTTACTTTCATTTATTTCGTGAATTAAAGTAATTTTTTCAAGCTGTTTTTGTTTATAATCTTTTAAATATTTATTGAGATTTTTTATTCCTGATAAACCGAATAACTCTAATAATCTCATATTTTTTCCAACTTCTTCTGCAATGCCCCAAGAAAATCCAGCAGCCCTTGTGGCTCTTTTTGAAGTAGTATCTATTTCGCTTAAAGTTTTCATAAATTTATTTAATTATAAACCCAATGTTCATTAAAATTTTTTAACTCATTTGGCAGAGGTGCGCCTTGAAACATACATATTCTTAACCATTTATCTGATCTTGGATCGAATTTTATTGCACCAAAAAACGAAAGTTTTAATCTTAACATATCAATAGGTATTAAATTTGAGCCTATTATATTATCTTGAATTTCTGAGTAAGGAAATTTTTCTGAAATAAATGCTCTTCTTACAACATGTCTAAGATCGTTATTTTCTATTAAAAACTTTCCAATTTTTAAACTATTTTTTTGATTTGATATTCTTCCGTACAATTTTTTTATGTCTCTTGCTATTGCTAATGGTTGTTCTAGTTCAGATCCTTGTTCATCATATCTATTAGCTAGTCTTGGTTCTTCTTTATTTTTTGAAATAAACCAAAAATTTTCATTACTTTCTTTTTTATCAAAATCTATTTTTAAGACATCGGAATACTTTTCTTCTAATATATTTCTTAAATCTTGTACTGTTCTTTCTCCTGGTATATTAAAAAATTTTTCTTCATCAGAACTCATTTGCTTTATCAATGGATCAATAATAAAATTATAAGGCTCAAACATCATCGAAACAACATATTCTAAGCATTCAAAATCTAAATTTTCTTCAGCCCATAAATAAAGTATATTAAACGCATAATTTGTCTTGAAATTAAAATCTTTAATAAAAACTAATAATTTGTTTAAATCTATAATTAATTGCTTAATTTTTTTTTTTTGAAACTCACTTTCAGTGTTCCAGGAAGTAACATTCTTTATTGATTTTTTTAGACAATTAACAAAAAGTTTAAAATCTTCATTCTTGATAATTTTAATTTCTCTAACTTTTTTTAAAGCATTTTCTCTTGCCAGTATCCAATTATTTAAAAGTGTTGGATGATTCACTATAAAAGGGGCCATACCAAGCCCAGTGGAATTTCCTATTCCCAAATTTCTTGAAATTTCTTTATCTAACGGAACAAATTTTTTTGGATTTTTATTTTTGGCTATATGATTAACTTGATCAAAGGTGAATTGTCTAACCAAGTACACTAGCATCATTTCTAATCTGAAGGGTCCACAAATTTCTTCTCTATTTTTTATTCTAAATCTATCAGCTAATCCAAATTTTCCTGACCCATATACTGCTGTAGTTCTGTATAAATAACCAACTTTTGATAAAAATTCCTTATCTGGTTGATTTCCTTTTGAAAGGCTTTCTATAACATGGTTAAAAACTCTAACAGACTTATTAGCTCTTGAAAGAGTTAATTCTTTATATGATAATCTTCCAACTTCTTGTCTTGGAACATTTTGCTCAAGTCTTTCAATATCTTTTTTTGAAGGAATGCCATCGTGTAGTACAAAAGCTGCATCCCATTTTGTTGCTATTACTCTGTCTGATCTTTCATCATCGTTTATTTTATTAGCAAAGCAAACTAATGAATAAGTTTTATTTTTTTTTGTAAAAGAATAAACCGCTCGCCCATAACCACTTTCGTCTAAATCGAATAAATCTCTATTATATTCCCAATCTTTAAATTCTTTTAAAAATGATCTTAGAAAAGATAACTTTGATTGATGAAAAGATCCAAGTCTTGTTAATTTCATAATAGTTTTGGGATCTCTTAATTGTGCTTGCATTTTTAAATATTTTTATAAAAATTATACCAATTATTACCTAAAATTCCTTCTATATCGGTTTTATTAAACCCAATTTTTTTTAAGCCTACTTCTAAATTTTCAAATCCCCTGGCATCACTAAACCAATCGGGTTGTTTTGGAAAACCTGCTTTATTTTTTGACCCTTCTCCATAATTTTTTTTTTTTGTCCAAGTTCCATTTCTCATCCAGTCAACAATTTCATCTGGTTGATCCAAACATAAATCTGAGCCAATACCTATATTTTTTACTCCAATCAATTCAGCAGTTTTAGCTGTCATTTCGCAGAAACTTTCTAATTTACAATTAGTTCCATCTTTTAAATGATGTGGATACAATGAAAGTCCAAGCATACCTCCACTTTCAGCAAGAGCTTTTAAAAGGTCGTCAGATTTATTTCTTAATGCATTATGCCAAGATAAAGGATTAGCATGAGTTATTGCGATTGGTTTTTCACTTAGTTCAATTGCATCGAATGTACTTTTTTCTGCTGAATGTGACATGTCAATAACTATTCCAACTCTATTCATTTCTTTAATTGTTTGTTTTCCAAAATTAGTAACTCCACTATCAATTTTTTCATAACAACCGGTAGCAAGAAGAGATTGATTATTATATGTAAGCTGCATAAATCTACATCCTAGTTCATGTACTTTTTCAACTAAATTTATATTATCTTCAATTGGTGAACAATTTTGGAAACCAAAAAATATAGCTGTTTTATTTTGTTCTCTGGCTTTTTCTATATCTTTGTAATTTTTTGCATGAAAAATTAAATCTGAATTTTCTTTAAAATGTTTTTCCCACTCACCTATTCTTTCTAATAACTCATCATAATCTTCATGGTAAACAATTGTAACATGCACGGCATCTAGTTTTGCCTCTCTATTAATCTTAAATATTTCTCTTGACCAATTACAATATTGAAGATTATCAATTTTATAGTTCATTTTTTAAAATATTTTTATATTTTAAGACTAGATTCCTTTTTTAATAAGATTATAAATATCTTTTTTTTTATATAGTCCAATTTCTCTAAATAATTCCTTGTTATGTTTGTAAACAGCAATTGTTGTCCAATAATCAATTTTTAATAGCTCCGCAATTTTTTTGTTTTTGTTTTGTTCAAAACTCATAAAAATTACGTCTTTAAAGTCTTTTTTAGCTTTTTCTAGTATTGGTTTTTGTTTTGAACAAGTATTACAAAATTTATTCCATGAATGTACAACTACTAATTTTCCATTATTTTGAGCTAAATTAAACTCTTCAACGTTGAAGTTTGATTTGTATTCTTCGGCAAAAGAACCTGTTGAAATAAATAATATAAAAAAAGCTAATATTTTCTTCATAAAACTAAATAGCATACTTTTATTGTATTTACACTTACATTACTAATTTTATTGAAATATTTAATTTAATTTGAAATAACTAAAAAATTATTCATTAGTTGGGTCATATGTCAGCGAAAAATATATATAAAGTTTCTATTGTAATGGGAAGTCAATCCGACTTTAAAACAATGAAACTGTGTCAAAATGTTCTAAAAATTTTAAATATAAATTTTGAAACAAAAATTATTTCTGCACACAGAACACCTAATAGAATGTTTAAATATGCAAAAGTTGCAGAAAAAAATAAAATTTCAGTAATTATAGCTGGTGCTGGTGGATCGGCACATTTACCAGGAATGATTGCGGCTCTTACCCCAATACCAGTAATTGGTGTGCCAATAGAAAGTAAAAAATTAAAAGGTTTGGATAGTTTATTGTCAATTGCTCAAATGCCAAAAGGAATACCTGTTGGGACAGTAGCAATAGGTGACGACGGAGCAGTTAATGCTGCATTGTTAGCTGCATCTATATTAGCTTTAAGCGACAATAAAATAAAAAAAAATTTAAACAAGTGGCGGATTAAACAAAGCTCTTCTGTTAAAAAGAAACCAAAATAAACATAATGTCAGTCACTTCTATTGGAATAATTGGTGGTGGGCAACTAGGAAGTATGCTTTGTACTGCTGCAAAAAAACTTAATATAAAGTCAGTCATAATTTCAGACGACAAAGATGCACCAGCTCAATCATTTGCTGATGAATTTATTTTAAGTAAATATGATGATGATTTAAAAATTCAAGAATTTTGTAATAGAGTTGAATTTATAACATTTGAGTTTGAAAATATTCCTTACGAAACATTATTAAAGATTAATGATATAAAAAAAATTAATCCCAGACCAATCATAAATAAAATTGTTCAAAATAGAATAAGTGAAAAAGATTTTCTAAATAAAAATAATATTAGAACTACTTCTTATATTTCAGTAAAAAATGAAAATGAACTTAAATCTAGTCAAGATTTTATCCCAGGAATACTTAAGACTTGCACTATGGGTTATGATGGAAAAGGCCAGTATAGAATTAATAATGAAAAAGAATTAGAAAATTTAAAAATTAGTTTTGATAATGAATATATTCTTGAAAAATCAGTTAGACTTAAAAAAGAAATTTCAGTAATTATAACAAGGTTTGGTCCAGAAAAATATGAAGTATATGATCCAATAGAAAATGTTCATGAAGATCAAATATTAAAGTATTCAAAAATACCTGCAGAAATTGATCAAAATATAAATGATCAATCAATAAACTGGGCAAAATATATTGCAGATGAACTTAATTACATTGGAACAATGTGTGTTGAATATTTCATAGATAAAAATGAAAATTTATATGTTAACGAAATCGCACCAAGAGTTCATAATTCAGGGCATCTTACAATTAATGCGTATAATATTAGTCAATTTGAAAATCATATAAGAGCTGTGTGTGGTTTAGAAAAAATTAAAACTGAAAAAATACATAATGCAAAAATGATAAATTTAATAGGAGATGATATTCTCGTTTATAAAAACAAAAAATTTAAAAATAATGAATTTTTCTTTGATTATTTAAAAAAAACAATAAAGCAAAAAAGAAAAATGGGTCATTTAACTACAATAGAATAAAAAAATTCTAATGCTAAAAATATTAAGTTTTTTATTTATTTTTTTTGTTTATAACAATAATTTATTTGCTATGGATAATAAACCTTATCACCACATGTCTGATGGAACTTTTAGAAACCCTGAAGGTTCACCTGAAAGAGATATTAATTTTAACTGGAGTTTTAAGATTTTTAATGAAGAAAAAAGAAAACTTAAAATGGATATCCCGGTTGACCATGTGGTTAATAAAAAAGAGCTTTTGGAAAATATTATTAAATATAAAAACAATGATTATATTGCTTGGATAGGGCACGCTACATTTTTAATTAAACTTGGTAATACAACAATAATCACCGATCCAGTTTTTGAAAAAAATATGGGACCTCTAATATTTGGTCCCAAAAGATTTGTGGACGCTGCACTAAATCTAAATGAATTACCGGAGGTGAATTTATTTTTATTGACACATAATCATTACGATCATCTAAGCACTAGAACTATTCAAAGATTTCCATACAAAAAAGCTAAGGTTTTAACTCCTCTTAAACTTGGAAAATATTTTACCAAAAATGGTTTTCGTGATGTAAATGAAATGGATTGGTATGATAATATAGAAGTAAATGATTTAAAAATTACTTTTTTACCTGCAGTTCACTGGTCAAAAAGGAGTTTATGGGACACAAATAAAACATTATGGGGAAATTTTTTAATTGAATATAAAGATAAAAAAATATTTTTTGCTTGTGATACAGGCTATGGAAATATTTACAAAGAACTAGGAAATAAGTACGGTCCTATTGACTTAACTTTTATAAATATAGGAGCTTATAATTTCTACCCTATGTCACCAAAAAAAGATAAATCTATATACCATACAAATCCTGAAGAAGCTTTAAACATTGGTAAAGATTTAAAAAGTAAAAAAGTTTTGGGAATGCATTGGGGAACAGTTGTTTTATCCCTTGAGCCAATATTTGATCCCCCAAAACGTTTTAAAAATTCTGCAAGCAAATATGGATATAAATCTGATGATGCAATTATTTTTAAAATTGGACAATTAGAAACTATCGAAAAAATATTTAAATGAAATCTGTTGAAGGAAATTTTGATAATCCCGAAGTAAATGAATTGTTAAATAAACATTTTATAGAGCTTAGATCAGTTTCTCCTGCAGGAAGCACCCATGTTCTTAATATTGAGGGTCTTAAAGATCAAAGTATAAAATTTTGGAGTCTTTGGGAAAATGATAAGTTAGTCGGTTGTGGTGCATTAAAATTCTTAGAAAAACATCATGGTGAATTTAAATCGATAAGAGTAGTAGACAAGTTTAGAAAATCAGGAATTGGAGAAAAAATAATTAATCATTTAGTTGAAGAAGCAAAAAAATTAGAAATTACAAAATTAAGTATTGAAACAGGATCAGGAGATTTTTTTTTACCTGCTAGAAAACTTTTTACAAAATTTGGTTTTAAAAAATGTTCTCCATTTGCTCATTATAAAGAAGATCCAAACTCTTGTTATTATTATTTAGATTTATAATTACAAAAAATGAATAAAACAAAACCCTATGTTCTGCGTGTTGCTGAAATTGTATATACAGAAATATCAAATATTAAAAAAAAGAGTCCAGAAATAAAAAATATTGAAGCAATAGAAAGATTTATTGGTACTAAGCTGTATAATCAAATAAGCAGTGGGGAATTTCATGAGAACTGGTTATCTGAATTAAAAAAAAATAATTTTGTTGATAAAAAAACTGATAAAAAAGTATCGAATGAAACTTTAAGACTTTTACAAATTCAAAAAGAAATAATGAAAAAACAACTCATAATTTACCCAGATTTATATTATACTAAAAGTCACTATCCCCTTGAAATTTCACAAAGAGCTTTTGATCAATTATGGAGAATTTGTGAAAGTTACGAATTATGGTGTAAAGAAACAGATCAAAATGATTTGGTTTATTTAAATGTATCGAATTGATCTTGCAAGATAAGTATTTTTCTAGTTTTTTGAAAATTACTCTTAACTAAAGTTTTAAATTCTCGTTTAAGTTTCGTTTTGTTATGGTTTTCTTCAATTTTTTTTGACACAAAAGAAACAGTATTCATTCCAGTTTCTTCTTCGACTGCTTTATTTGTAAAAAATGTTAATCCAGCCTGAGAAACATTTCCGGTTGAAGCTATTGTAATTGCCGGTCCAACAAATGCTGTTGATTGTACACAACCAGATAATACTATAGCTGCAATAATGTAAATAAATACTCTTTTTATTCCCATTTTAATTTATCCCTAAAGTTGAACCTTAATATTATTTTGAATTCAACTCAAGAGAGTAAATAATATCACTATCCAATATGGGTAATTTATTGAGTTTTAAGTGAAATTAAATAGCTTTATATCCAAATTCCAATGAAGAGTCGGTTATAGAATGATAGAAAGATTCTCCAAAGCTTCTTAGTGAAAACATTCTTACCTTATAAGGATCCACATCTATCATGTCAGCGGTAAATGCTATTCCATTAAAAGTAGAGTTTATACAATTATTTTTATTAAAAATATTAAAATTATAAGGACAACCTTTTTTCAAAACTTCTTTCACATCATTTCCTTCTAATTCAATTATAGCTCTCGAATGAGATAAGTCTGTTATAGCAAATTCTGTATTTTTAAAAACTTCATAAATAACTTTTAATAAATCTTTTTTTATTGAAATTAAAAACCAATTGTATGGTCCATTCCATAAAATTCTAGTATCTTTATTACTAATTACGCTTTGGGGTTCATTTTTTAATTTCAAATTATCAATATCAATATTCTCAATTGAAACTGAAGAATTTTTATACTTAACTAATTGAACTATAAGTAAATTTTTAATTTCTGAAACTTTTAATAAGTTTTGTTCATTTTTATTTTCATGATTTCCAAAAAGACCTAATTTATGAGTATAATTTAATGCTGATATTGATGTCATGATCTTACTCTTTCTCCTTTAGGATCAACATAGTGAGATGATACTATTTCAACAGGTATTGTTTTATTTTTTAAAGGAGACATTGCAAAAAGTTTTTGTCCAATCATATTTTTTCCATCTTTTATTATCGCAAGTGAAAATGGATTATCATATTCAACGCTCCAGCAAGAAGCAGATACATGACCTAATTTAGGATTTGGAAGTTTTGCTTTAGCATCTTTAACTATATATGAGCCTTCTGGTATACTAGTTTTTTTATCTAATGGAACAACTCCAACTATTTTCTGCCTATCTGAGGCTACGTAAGCACTTTTACTTAAAGATCTTTTTCCAATAAAATCTTTCTTTTTACTAATTAATCCATCAAGTGAATTGTCATACGGAATTGTACGCCCATCTAGTTCAGATCCTGCAACATGGCCCATTTCGATTCTCAATGTTGATAGTGCCTCAGTTCCGTAAGGTTGAATATTAAACTCTTTGCCAATTTCAATAATTTTTTCCCACATAAAAATACCATTATCGGACTCTACATTTACCTCATAGGCAAGTTCGCCGGAAAATGAAATTCTATAAATTTTAGCATTAACACCAAATAAATTACCTTCCATATATCCCATGAATGGCAAACCTTCTTTTGAAACATCCAAATCTGGAAATAATTTTTGTAGTACTTCTCTAGACTTTGGTCCAGCAATTGCAGCACCTGCCCATTGTTCGGTAGATGAAACTACATTTACATTTAATTCAGGCCATACTAATTGTAAATAATATTCTAAATGGGATAAAACGTTTGCAGCTTGGGCTGTTGTCGTCGTCATATGATAATGGTTTTCTGAAATTCTAGTTGTGGTTCCATCATCCATAACAATTCCATCTTCTCTTAACATTACCCCATATCTAGCTTTGCCAACAGGTAGTTTGAGCCATGCATTTGTGTATACTCTATTTAAAAATTCCGCAGAGTCAGGTCCTTTAATATCAATTTTACCTAGGGTAGTTACATCACATACTCCAACATTTTGTCTTACATTTTTCGCTTCTCTCTTTGATGCTTCAAATAAATTTTCATTTCTTTGTTTGTAATATCTTGGACGCAACCAAACTCCCGCATCTACAAATACTGCATTATTTTTTTCATGCCAATAATGCATTGGTGATTTTCTAGTTGGTTTAGAATGTTTCCCAATTTCTCTTCCAACAATGGCTCCTATTGAAATTGGTGTATAAGGTGGTCTAAAAGTAGTATGACCTACTTGAGGTACAACTTTATTTTCAACGTCTGAAACTAATTGTAATCCATTAAGATTACTAGTCTTGCCTTGGTCTGTAGCCATTCCTAATGTAGTATATCTTTTAACATGTTCAATTGATCTATAACCTTCTCTCAAAGCAAGTTGTATATCGGATACAGCAACATCGTTCTGAAAATCTAGGAATCTTTTATAATATTTACCTTTAGGTAATGGTACACACCAAAATTTATCATGCTTAGAAGTTTTTTTTTCTACAATACTAGGAATTGAAATTTTATTTTCTTTATTTGTAATTTTTTTTGATAATTCATTTCCTTTTTGAAAAGATGTTTTTAGTGTTTCTTCTAATGTAAAAATTCCATTAGCCGATCCAAGAGTTGTTTCCTTTTGTTTTGATTGATTTGGAATAAATGCATCTATTTCTTCATTAAATATAGATTTATTACCTGATTGTGAGGCTAAATGAATTGTTGGTGTCCAAAATCCTGAGACACAAATACAATCACATTTTAAATTTTCAATATTACTTAAATTTTTTTTATCATCTGATATCTTGGCAATATCTGCTGATTTTACTTTTTTGTAACCTTTTGCAGCTACAACGACATAAGAAAACTTTATATTAATATTTAAATCTTTTGCTTCTTTTATAATTTCAGAATTAGGATTTTTTCTTGTGTCTAAAATGATAGGTTCTACTCCATTTTTTTTAAATTCTATTGCTGTTTCATATCCGCTATCATTATTTGTAAATATTAGTGGTTTTTTTCCGACTAAAACTCCGTAAATTTTTAAGTATTCTTTGGCTGCTGAAGAAAGTATAACGCCGGGGGTATCGTTGTTTCCAAAAACCAAAGGTCTTTCTATTGAGCCAGATGAAATAATAACTTCTTTTGCACGAATGTACCAAAGTTTTTGTTTGGGAACGTATTTTTCTGTTTTTGGTAAATGATCGCTAATTCTCTCTGACATAACAAGCATATTATGATCGTAATAACCAAAAACTTGAGATCTATTTTTCACAATTACATTTGGCATTGATTTAAGTTCAGATATTATTTTTTCTGCCCATTCTTGCCCACTTTGATTTCCAATTGTTACTTCGCTGGTTAGAAGACTTCCTCCGAATCTAGATTTATCCTCAGCTAAAATTACTTTTGCACCATTTTTAGCTGCAGCATATGCACTTGCTAATCCAGCCGGACCAGATCCTGTAATTAATAAGTCACAATATTCATATTTATGTTCGTATCTTTCTTTATCATGTTTAGTGGATGCTGACCCAAAGCCTGCAGCTTTTCTAATTATTGGCTCATAGACCTTATACCAAAAACTTTTAGGCCACATAAAAGTTTTATAGTAAAAACCTGCAGGAAAAAATTTGTTTAAAAAATTGTTTATTGCACCAATATCAAATTCTACATTTGGCCAACAATTTACACTTTTTGCCTCTAAACCTTCAAATAACTCCTGTTCTGTTGCTCTTACATTGGGATCAACTTCATCATTTCTATTCATTTGAACTAGCGCATATGGTTCGTCTACCCCTGCTCCAAAAAAACCTCTGGGCCTATGATATTTAAAACTTCTACCAACGAGATGGACTCCATTTGCAATTAAAGCTGAAGCTAAGGTGTCACCTTCATAACCAAAATATTTTTTACCATTAAACTTAAATGAAATTTTTTTATTTCTATTTACCAATCCACCTTTTTCTAATCTAAAATTTTTTGACATTTTTATACTTCTTCGTTTGCTTTAAATGTTTTAAATATTTCGTGAGTTAATGTATCTCTTTCAACTTTAATCCATTGTCTACATCCAGAAATGTGCTGCCATAATTCTAAATGGTTTCCTCTTGGGCTTTTTCTTAAATAAACAAAGTTATCCCATTCTTGATCTGAAATTTCTTTATTTAATTCTGGTCTTTTAACAGTAGCATCTCCCCCATATGTAAATTCATTTTGTGATCTTAATCCACAGTGAGGACATTTAATATGTAACATTTAAGAAATCCAAGTCTTTGTTCCTAGGCCTTTTTCATCTATTAAATTTCCAGTACTAAATCTATTTAAACTATATCCTGAATTTAATTCGTGAGGCCTATCTTGTGCAATTGTATGAGCAAAAGTCCATCCTGATGCGGGTGTTGCTTTAAATCCTCCATAACACCAACCACAATTTAAATATAATCCTTCAATATGTGTTTTATCTATGATGGGAGATCCATCCATAGACATATCCATTATTCCTCCCCAAGTTCTCAGCATTTTTAATTTACTTAAAAATGGAAACATGGCAATTCCTTCGGTTAGAACGTGCTGTAACGTTGGTAAATTTCCTCTTTGAGCGTAGCTATTATAACCATCCAGATCACCGCCCATTACCATTTCGCCTTTGTCAGATTGACTACAATAAAAGTGTCCAGCACCAAATGTGACTACTTTGTCTAATAGTGGTTTAATTGGTTCAGATACACAAGCTTGCAAAAGATGTGTCTCAATTGGTAAAGTCATATTTAATTTTTCTGCTAAAATATTTGTGCTTCCTGCAACACATAGACCTATTTTTTTTGCCTTAATGTTTCCCTTGGAAGTTCTTACGCCTTTAATTTTTCCATTTGAAACATCAAAACCTATAACCTCACAATTCTGAATTATATCTACACCCATTGAATCTGCTTGACGTGCATATCCCCAAGCAACAGCATCATGTCTAGCTGTTCCAGCGCTAGGCTGCATTAGTCCACCAAAAATAGGGAATCTTACATTGTTAGAAAAATCAGCCATTGGAATTATTTTTTTAACTTCCTCCCTGCTTAAAAGAACTGCATCAATTCCATTTAATCTCATTGAATTACCTCTTCTAGAGTAGGCATTCATTTGTGCATCAGAATGTGCAAGATTTATAATTCCTCTTGGGGAAAACATTACATTGTAATTTAAATCTTGACTCATATTTCTCCACAAATTCATTCCAAACTCGCTGAATAAACCATTTTCATCATGCATATAATTTGATCTAATAATTGTAGTATTTCTTCCTACGTTCCCTCCTCCTATCCATCCTTTTTCTATGATGGCTACATTTTGAATATTATGTTCTTTTGCTAAATAATAGGCGGTAGCAAGTCCATGACCTCCACCTCCTATAATAATTACATCGTATTCAGTTTTTGGGGTAGGATCTTTCCATGCAACCTCCCAGTTTTCATGGTTAGAAAATGCATTTTTAATTAAACTAAATATAGAATATTTTTGCATGGTTACTTTTTATATAAATAAATATAAATAATTCTTATTTTTTTTATATATAATTTTTAGATGTTTAAAAAATTGATAAAAAAGGATAAGAATTCATCCAAAAGTTAGAAAACAATATATAAGGCTCCTTAAATTATGTCAAAATCTGATATTCAAATAGCCCGAGAAGCAAAAATGAAACCAATTCATGAAGTTCTTGCTAAAATAAATGTTCCGAATGAGCCAGATGCTTTTAGTCCAATGGGAAGACATATTGCTAAAATCAATTTTGAATATCTTGAAAAATTAGATAATAAAAAAAATGGTAAGCTTATTTTGGTTACTGCAATCACTCCAACTCCAGCTGGGGAAGGTAAAACAACAGTCTCTGTTGGTCTTTCAGACGGAATTAATAAAATAGGAAAAAAATCAATTGTTTGTTTAAGAGAACCAAGCTTGGGTCCATCTTTTGGTATGAAAGGTGGTGCGGCAGGTGGTGGATATGCGCAAGTAGTTCCAATGGAACAAATAAATTTACATTTTACTGGAGATTTTCATGCCATAACTTCTGCTCATAATCTTTTATCCGCTTTAATTGATAATCATATCTACTGGGGTAATAAATTAAATATTGATGATAAAAAAATAGTTTGGAAAAGAGTTATGGATATGAATGATAGAGCTCTTAGAGCAATAAATATCAATACTAAAGGAGTTGCTAAAGATTTTCCAAGGGAAGATGGCTTTGATATAACAGTAGCATCAGAAGTCATGGCAATATTTTGTCTTTCAAATAATTTAAAAGATTTAGAAAAAAGAATTGGAAATATAACAATTGCATATAATAAAAATAGTGAACCAGTTTATGCCAAAGATTTAAATGCCCAAGGTCCAATGACTGTTTTGTTAAAAGAGGCTATAAGACCAAATGTAACTCAAACTTTAGAAAACAACCCTGCAATAATACATGGTGGCCCGTTCGCAAATATTGCTCACGGATGCAACTCGGTTATAGCAACTAAGTCAGCCTTAAAGCTATCAGATTATGTAGTTACTGAAGCTGGATTTGGAGCTGATTTAGGTGCAGAAAAATTTATGGATATTAAATGTAGAAAATCAAATATTAAACCAAGTTGTGTAGTTATAGTGGCTACTGTCAGAGCTCTTAAAATGCATGGTGGTGTTGATAAGGAAGATTTAAAAAAGGAAAATATAGAAGCATTAAAAAAAGGTTTGGTAAACTTAGAAAGACACATCAATAATGTAAAAAAATTTGGAGTTGAAACAATTGTTGCAATAAATCATTTTGTTATGGATACAGATAAAGAAATAAATGCTTTAGTAGATTATTGTAAAAGCATAGATGTTAAAGTTAGCAAGTGTACTCATTGGGCTGATGGCGGAAAAGGAACAAAAGAATTAGCAGAAAATGTTGTTAAAATTTGTGATAAATCAGATTCTAACAAATTTAAATTTTTGTATGATCAAAATGATAAACTATGGGATAAAATAGAGAAAATTGCCAAAGAAATTTATAGAGCAAATAAAATTACTGCTGATGAAAGAGTGAAAGAGCAGTTAAGTATTTTTGAAAAAAATGGTTACGGCAAACTACCTGTTTGCATAGCAAAAACACAATATAGTTTTTCTGTAGATCCCAAACTTAAGGGTGCACCTTCTGGTCATGAGATCCCTATTAGAGAAGTAAGGTTATCTTCTGGGGCAGAATTTATAGTTGTTATCTGTGGTTCAATAATGACTATGCCAGGTCTTCCAAGAGTTCCAGCAGCAAATTCTATACTTTTAAATAGCAAGGGTGAAATAGAGGGTTTATTTTAATCTCTTAGCTTCATTCCAAAATTCTTTAGCTAAATTTATTCCAGTAAGTTCTTTAAATTGAGGCAAGCCCGTTGGGGATGTTACATTTATATCTCCAATTAAATATCCATCAATTAAATCAATGCCTGCAAAAAATATTTTGCTTTTAAATAAACTTTTAGCAATAGCTTTTGATATTTTAAGTTCTTTTTTATTAAGTTTTGTTTCAAATGCTTTTCCACCTTGCGAAATATTAGCTAAATTTGATCCTCTTTTAGGTATTCTTTTGATTGCGCCTTTTACTTTACCATTTATTATAAAAATTCTTTTATCTCCATTTTTGATACTTGGAAGATATTTTTGAACCATTACATGATCAAATTTTTTTAAATATTTTAAAATATTTTTTTTATTTATTATTTTTTTTATAAATAAAATATTTTTTCCTGCATACCCATTTATAGGTTTGATAACGATATTTTTATATTTTTTAAAAAAATTATTAATCTCAAAAAAATTTTTAGTAAAAATTGTTGGTGGCATATATTTAATAAATTTAGCAGAATAAAATTTTTCAGATACATTTCTTATAGATGTTGGGTTATTAATAATTTTTCTGCCTCCCAGAATATCTAAGTAATAGGTTGAATTAATATAGTTTATATCGAATGGAGGATTTTGTCTTATCAGTATATATTTAGCTTTTGATATATCAAATTTAATATCTTTTATTATCTTATAAAATTTTATTTTATTATTAAAAAATTTAATTTCTTTTCCATAAACAAGCACTTTAGAATTAATAAAGTTTAAGTCCTTTGTTTCATACCATATAATTTTGTATCCTTGATCTTGAGCTTCTTTTGCTAACAAAACAGAAGTGTCAGTTTTAACGTTTACTTTTTTTATATCATCTGATTGTATTGCTATTATTTTATTCATTTATATATAGTTTATTAAAGCATCTTCAGCCTTAGTTCTGCCACTAGTTAAAATATTTTCAATATTTTTTAAATAAACAGTCTCATCATTTCCATTTTTATTTATGAAATTCCTTTTTTTTAATCCATTTCTAGCTATCTCAAGAATAATTTTTGACCAATACAAAATTGATTTTGAATCGATTTCTGTTTTTAATCCTTTTGTGTGTGAAATTGAATAAGCATTTAAAATATCATTAATTTTCCAATTTTTAATTAAATCATATGTTTCATCTAAATTTTCATAAATTATTCCAGTAAAAAAAGCTGGCGCAGCACAATGACAATCCCATTCACATGCATCAATTGATCTAAGTTCAATGTAAGATTTTAATCTTAATTCAGTAAAAATTGTTGATAAATGTAATTTTAAGTCATCCATATTTATCATATTTTCATTTGCAATTTCTGATAATTTTTTACCGTTCGACGATAAATATTTATTGTTTTTGTAAATAAATAAAAGAGGAAAGTTTAACGCAAAGTCACAATATTTTTCAAAAGTCATATCTTCTAAAAAAAACTTTGGCAAACCTCCTCTCGAGGTGCTTTGCCAAACTTTTGATCTATATGATAAAAACCCAGAGGGCTTATTTTTTTTTATAGCCGAGTTAGCAAACAAAGCTATAGTTATTGGTGTCAAAAAAGAAATAATCTTAAATTTTTTTCTAAAATCACTTTCAGATGAGTAGTCTAGATTGATTTGAGTACCACATGTTTGATACATCATATGAAGGCTTAATTTACCATTCTTGGGCATTTCCTCGGTCATAATGTTATATCTTTTTTTTGGATTATTAGGCACATCATTAAGATCAGTTAATGGATCGTAACCTATTGATAAGGTTTTAAGACCATATTTCTCATTTGCCTTATCTAGCTGTTCTTGAAAAGTAAAAGACTCACTGCATACCTCATGAATATTTTTGCATAGTCCACCTGCAAGCTCGATTTGATTTCCAGGTTCTAATGTAATTGATTGCCCATTTTTTGTTAAACCAATAATATTTGAATCTTCATTGATTTCTTTCCATCCAAATTTTTTTAAAAAAGTTAGTATATTTTTAATCTGGTCATAATTAGCACGTTTATTTGATTTTAAATCAAATAAAAATTTTTCATTTTCTACTCCTATTGAAAGATTTTTTTTACATCCGCTTTCAAAATATTTAATTAAATCATCTTTTAAATTAATTTTCATTTATAAATTCAAGCCAATTTTTAACTTCCTGCATTCGAGAGTGTTTATTTGTTCTTTGGTTTTCTTCTTCAATATTTTTTATATGATCATCTATATCTGTTTCATTTTTAAATGCTTTTCTAAAATTTATTAATCTATCTTTTCTAAAATTTATTAAGCTAATCATTTTGTCATAGGTTATTTCTGGATGATATTGTATGCCCCAAATTTTGCTTATTCCTTTTTCAAATTGTATCCCTTGAACTTTATTGACCAGGTTTGAAGCAAGCAATATTGATCCACTTGGAATAGTTTCAACTTCATCAAAATTAAATGCTGGTGTATTAAACAATTTTTTTTTATCTTTATAAATTGGATGTTTTAGACCTGCGACACTAATTTTAATATCCCTTGCGATACCAATGTGTGCGCCATTTTCTGATTTTTTTACTGTTCCACCTGCTGCAGTTACAGCAACTTGCATACCCCAACAAATTGCAAAAATATTTTTTACTTTATTAAAGCACTCTTTCATAAAGTAAATCTGCCTTTTTATTTCAGGTGTATCATTATAGATATTTAAACTACTTCCTCCCCATACAAGTCCATCAAAACTTTCAAGTTTATCAATAATATTATTAAAATTATCTTCACTAGATGGATTTAATATTTCATAATTAACATTATTGTTATAATTTGCGATACTTTCTTTCAAGCTTTCAGTATGTGTTTGAATTCCAGCATCTTTAAAATTTTTATTTTCACTAATTAGATTTCCTTCAACAATTAATAAATTTAAATTTTTCATTAAAACAGTTTACCTTCGATGCTATTTTGATACATGATTTTTAAATCCTCTTTTTTAAGTTTAATTGGATTGCTAGAAGTGGAAGGATCCTCTAATGCCATTTGAGAAAGTTCGTCAATTTCATTTGGTTTTATTTCAATTAATTCTGATAACCTATGTGGTATTTTAAGCTCTTTTCTTAATTCTAATATCCAACTTAAAAAACTGTTAAAATTATTATCAATTCCAACAAAAAGACATATTGAACTAATTTTTTCTTCGATAGATTTTTTATTAAATGTTAAAACATATGGCATAAAAATTGCGTTTGATAATCCATGATGCATATTAAATTTTGCGTTTACTGGATGACTTAACGAATGTATAGCCCCTAATCCTTTTTGAAAAGCTGTTGATCCCATTGAAGAAGCAGCTAATAAATTTTGTCTAGCTTCAATATTTTTTCCGTCTTTAAAAGCTTTTAATAAGGAAGTTTTAATTAGCTTTATTCCTTCTAATGCAATTCCATCAGCCATTGGATGAAAACCTGGTGCGCAAAATGCCTCTAAATTATGTGCCAATGCATCCATACCAGTTGCAGCTGTAAGTTTTGGTGGTAGATTAATAGTTAAAACTGGATCTAAAATAACTATTGAAGGTAAAATTTTTGGATGAAAAATTATTTTTTTTACACTATTTGTTTTATCAATTATTGCTGATGCTCTTCCTGTTTCAGATCCTGTTCCTGCTGTAGTAGGAACAGCAATTATAGGAGCTATATTTTTTTCTTCTGCTCTTTTCCAATAATCCCCTATATCTTCAAAATCCCAAATTGGTCTAGTCTGTGCTGACATAAACGCAATTGCTTTTCCTACGTCTAGCCCACTCCCACCACCAAAAGCTATAACTCCATCACAATTTTTTTTCTTAAACATCAAAACCCCTTCTTCTACATTTTCACCTATAGGGTTCCCTGAAAAATTTGAAAATACAGATAAATTACTAAATTTTTTTTTAACCTCTAAAATGATATTCTTGGTCATATCAAGATTTATAAGATCTTTATCTGTAACAAATAACGGGCTTGATATACTTAAATTTTTACAAGCTTCAGGCAAATCTTTAATTCTGTTTTCTCCTACCCATACAGAAGTGGGGTAATTCCAATTTATTTTCATAATAAAATATTATTGCAATTTTTACTTTTTTGTTAGTAAAATGCATTTATAAAATTGTTTTAAATGAGAAAAATTCAATGACAAAAGTAGCTATTATTGGAACAGGACCTTGTGGTCTTTCAATGTTAAGGTCCTTTGAGCAAGCTGAAAAAAAAGGTGAAAAAGTACCTGAAATAGTTTGTTTTGAAAAACAGGAAGACTGGGGCGGATTGTGGAATTACAGTTGGAGAACTGGATCTGATCAATATGGTGATCCCATTCCAAATAGTATGTACAGGTATCTATGGTCAAATGGTCCTAAGGAATGTTTAGAATTTGCAGACTATTCATTTGATGAACATTTTGGAAAACCTATTCCATCTTTTCCACCTAGAGAAGTTTTGTATGATTATATAACTGGCAGAGTAAAAAAAGGTAAACTAAAAAATAAAATAAGATTTAGCACAAGTGTTTCTAAAGTTATTTTCAATGGAGATAAGTTTGAGATTACTTCCCATGATAAAAAAAATGATAGTTACTCAAACGATATTTTTGATTATCTAGTTGTATCTACTGGACATTTTTCAGTTCCTTTTATTCCAGAATACCCTGGAATGAAATCTTTTCCTGGAAGAATTATGCATTCACACGATTTTAGAGATGCAGAAGAGTTTAGAGGAAAAAATGTTATTGTTTTAGGAAGCAGTTATTCAGCTGAAGATGTTGCTCTTCAATGCCACAAGTATGGAGCAAAAAGTGTAACTATAGGTTACAGAAATAATCCAATGGGATTCAAATGGCCTAAAGGAGTAAAAGAAGTGCATTATTTAGATAAACTAGTTGGAAATAAAGCAATCTTCAAAGACGGTCACGAACAAGAAGCTGATGCAATAATTTTGTGTTCTGGCTACCTGCATCATTTCCCATTTTTAAGTGAAGACCTAAAATTAAAAACTAGAAACAGATTATATCCACCAAAATTATACAAAGGTGTTGTATGGGAAGATAATCACAAATTGCTTTATTTGGGTATGCAAGATCAATTTCATACTTTTAATATGTTTGACTGTCAGGCGTGGTATGCGAGAGATGTTATAATGGGAAAAGTTAAAATTCCAAATAGCTCAGAAATAGAAAAAGATATTAATAAATGGGTTGCTTTAGAAGAAAAATTAGAAAATCCAGATCAAATGATAGATTTTCAAACTGAATATACAAAAGAACTTCATGGGTTGTCTGATTATCCAAAAATTGATTTTGAGCTAATTAGAAAACATTTTAAAGAATGGGAACACCACAAGGTAGAAGATATTATGACTTACAGGAATAAATCTTTTTCATCACCTGTAACTGGATCTATTGCACCGGTTCATCATACGCCATGGGCATCAGCAATGGATGATTCTTCAAAAGCTTTTTTAAATCAATCAAAAAAATAAATTCTTTTATTAGTCTTTAATAGGGAATTTTTTATCTTATATTTAATTTTTTATTTTTTAAGATAGTTTTTAATAAATTAGACATAAGTGGAATTTTTTTTTTATTTATTTTTTTTGATATATATGGTGCTATCTCTCTTGCAAGTTGTTCTCCTTCAACCGTATCTGTTGGCATAAATTTTTTTTTTGCACTTTTAAATGTAAATCCCTTGCCTAAATAACTTCCCATTTTACTATTTCTTCCACCTGCTGCACTAACATATAGATCACCGACTCCTGCAAGTCCTAGTGTTGTTTCCTCTTTTCCTTTAAAATATTTAGTTAAATATTTCATTTCATTTATTGACTTTTGAAATAAACTTGATGACCTGTTTAAACTAAGGCCTGCTCCAATTATCATTGCATATATATTTTTTATTGCAGAACATATTTCAACACCGATAATATCATTAGAAAATTCGACAATGTAATACTTCGTAGAAATCATCTTGCCTATTTTTTTGGCTATTTTAATATTTTTATTAGCTATAATTACGCTAGTATGATTTTTCCTAGCCAATTCCTTGGCTAAACACGGACCTTTTAAAACTGAAATATTCATTCCATTATAATTTTTTTTTAATTGTTCTGAAATTGTCAAAATTTTATTATTTTTTTTTTCATACTTTAATCCTTTTGTGAGTACTAATATTGGATTTTTTAATTTTAGCTTTTTTAGTTCTTTGCTGATAAAATCAATACCTGATAGGCTTAAAGCGATTACAATTAAATCAAATTTTTCTCTTAATAAACTTGTGGAAAATTTTCTAAATTTTAAACTTTTTGGGAGATTTACCTTTAAACTTGAATGAAATTTATTTTTTGAAGAAAGATTTTTAATAAAAGCTTTGCTATAAGGTTCTGTAATAGTAACTTTATTTTTGTTTTCTAAGCAAGGTATTGTAAATGCCGAACCCATGGCCCCACCACCAATGATTAATATTTTTTTCATTAAACTAAGGTTTTTCTAATTGCTTGTTGCCAACCTTTCAACAGCTTAGTACGGTTTGATTTGCTTATTTTTGGAGTGAATTTTTTATCTATTTTCCAATAATTTGAAATATCTGAAAGAGATTTATAAACTCCTATTTTTAAACCTGCCATGAAAGCTACTCCTAGAGCTGTAGTTTCTTTAACCTTTGGTCTTATAACTTTTACATCAATTATATTAGATAAAAATTGTGAAAACCAATTGTTAGTGACCATTCCACCATCTATCTTAACAATCTTCGGTTTTAATCCATCTTTTCTCATAGACTCAAATAAATCGTAACTTTGATATGCAACAGACTCGATCATTGCACGCACCAGATCTTTCCAATCACTATTTCTTGTTAGTCCAGTAATTAATCCGCGAGAACTCGAGTTCCAATAAGGTGCACCTAAACCAGTAAAAGCAGGTACAATATAGACGCCATCATTATTTTTATTTAATCTAGAAATTTTTTCTGTTTCATAAGCGTTATTTATTAACCTTACTTTATCTCTTAACCACTGAACTCCAGCACCAGCAACAAAAATAGACCCCTCAATTGCAAAAGTATTCTTATTATTTAATCTATAACAAATTGTTGTGAGTAATTTGTTTTTTGAAATTAATTTTTCATTACCAGTGTTCATAATTACAAAAGCTCCAGTACCATATGTGCTTTTTACAGATCCTTTTTTAAAACAAGCTTGGCCAAATGCTGCGGCTTGTTGATCTCCTAAAACAGCTGAAATTGATATTTTTTCACCTATAACTTTTTTACTAGTACTACCAAAATCATCTGCTGAGTTTTTTACTATTGGTAAAATATTTTTATTTATTTTAAAAATTTTTAAAATATCATTATCCCAATTATTTTTATTAATATTGAAAAGCATTGTTCTTGATGCATTGGTTGCATCAGTAGCATGAACTTTACCTTCTGTAAGTTTCCATATTAAAAAACTATCAATGGTTCCGAATAATAATCGTTTCTTCTTTATAAGATTTTTTGCTTTTGGAATATTTTCTAATATCCACTTTATTTTAGTAGCAGAAAAATATGGATCAATAAATAAGCCTGTTTTTTTTCTTATAAAATTTTCTTTTTTTTTTATTTTCTTACAATAATCTTCAGTTCTTCTATCCTGCCAAACAATTGCATTATAAATATGCTTTCCAGTTTTTTTATCCCATAGAATAGTGGTTTCTCTTTGATTTGTAATTCCTATTGAAATAATTTCACCTTTTAACTTTTTACTTTTCACTATTACATCAAATAAAACTTTTTTTACTGTACTCCAAATTTCACTTGGATTATGTTCTACCCATCCATTTTTTGGAAAATATTGTTTAAATTCCTTTTGAGAAGTATAAATAGGTCTACCCGTTAAACTAAATAAGATGGCTCTGCTAGATGTTGTGCCTTGGTCAATAGCAACAAGAAATTTTTTCACAATTTTAATTTATGCCAAGGTGTTTTTTTCTTTTTTCAACCCAGGTTCTAATTAAATTATCAAATATTAGACCTATAAAAGCAACACAAATCCCAAGAGTAAATCCTATACCAGCTCCTTTTTTATCTGATAATGCTTTTAAAATATATTGCCCTAAATCTTCAGTTCCAATAAATGCTCCAATGATCACCATAAACAATGCAAATACAATTGTTTGGTTTAAGCCAAGCATCATGTGAGGAAATGCTAAAGGAAATTCTATTTTGGTCAATCTTTGGAATTTATTTACACCTGACATTGTTGCGGCATCATGTAAACCAACTGGAACACTTCTAAGACCTTCAATTGTATACCTTGTTGCTGGTATTGTTGCATAAACTATAACTGCAATTAAAACTGATGTATCAGTTATACCAAAAAGCATCATCACTGGAATTAAGTATACGAAAGAAGGAAAGGTTTGAAATATATCACAAACCCCCAGCATAAAACTCGCAGAATGTTTGTTTTGAAAACATAAAGTTCCAACTGTAAATCCAATTATACAAGATATAACAACTCCAAAAGTTGCCATATATGCTGTAACTAAAGCTCTATCCCACCATGGACTTAAAGCTATAAATAATGTTAATCCACAAACAACTAATGCTGAACGAATCCCACCAATTAAATATCCAGCTCCAACAACCAAAACTAATGTAGCAACCGCAGGCATTCTTAAATATAAAGCTCTCATTGGCTGAAGCACGTCTTGAATTAACCATGTATTAAATGCTTTTATATAAACAAAGAACGTATCAAAGATCCAATCAACACCTTTATTCCAAAAATCTGCTGTTGATATTCCTTTGTTATGTGGAACTTCAAATAAATAGTTGTAACTACCTTTAAACAAAAAAGTTCCAACATAAGCAAGTACAATTCCTATAATTACTGTTGCAACAAAGAATAAAATATTTTTATTTCTTTGATAGAATGTCAGATTGCCAAAATAATCTGTTTGCTTATTTGCCCAAGCTAAAGACATTTTATCTAAAAGAATTGCAATTAAACTAATACACAGTCCAGCTTCTAAGGCTAAACCGATATTGAGTTGGTTTAAGGCTAGTAATAAATTAAACCCTAAACCTTTTGCACCTATAAATGCGGAAATAACAGCCATAGAAAAACACACCATGATGACCTGGTTTACTCCAATTAAAATATCTCTTCTTGCGGTTGGAATTAATACTTTAAACATTAGTTGCCAGTTGTTACATCCGCTCATTCTACCTGCTTCAATAACTTCTGGTGGTATCGCTCTTAAACCTAATATAGTTAATAATATCATTGGTGGAACAGCAACAACCATAGTTATAATTACTGCAGCATGATCACCAACTCCAAAAAGAACAAGCGCAGGAACCAATACTGCATATTGTGGCATTGTTTGCATAACTAAAAGTATTGGATATAAAGCTTTCTCAACACGTTTACTTTTAAATGCCGCTATACCTAAGCCTAAGCCAAAAATAAATGACAGTGGTGCTGCAACTAATATAAATGAAAGAGTTTGCATTGAGGGTTTCCATTGTCCAAATATAGAAATGTAAACCATAACTAAGCCGGCAAACAAAGCTAGACCTTTACCACTTAGCTTATAAGCAAGTATTGCCGAACCAGCAGCAACAATAGTCCATGGTAGACCTGGTAGCTCTGCCCAAGGGTTTTTGTCTATCCAATCCCAACTAGTAAATGCAACTATAGTTTCAAGTCCACCTAATAAAATCTCTCTGATCAACTCTATGAGAAAAGTCATAAAAGCAGTTAAGTTTCTACTTATTTGTAAAACTAAAGGCCGAGTTCTGAATTCTTGAGTATCTTCGTTCCAAAATTCAATTGGCATCCATTCATTCATTAAAAAAAATAATGAATCATTTATCCAGATAGGTAACCATCCAAGTAAAGGAGGTAATCTCCAAAATACATCAAAGGCATAATATCTTACTTCTTTACCAAGAAAAACAAATGAGCTTTGGTTGGGATCTTTAACAAATTCTGCTTGGCCTCGTATAAATTTATATGTTTCAGGAACATCAATCGCAAAACATAAAGCAAAAAATACAATTAATAAAAATAACCATTGAAATAACTTTGGATATTTTTTTATAAATTCCATAATTTAATTATTATTTTTTCTTCCTCCAAAAACCGTATTAATTATTTTTGCTGGATTAATTGAACCTACAATTTTGTTGTTATTATCTATAACTGCTACTGATTTTTCTTGTGTTAAAATTTTTTCAGCAACATTTTCAATAATTTCATCTTTTAAAACCTTTAAATCACCCAAATTATCATTAGTAGATGGGTCCATTACATCTTCTATTAATAGAACTTTTTCTCTTGGTACTTCTTCAGTAAATTTCCTTACATATTCAGTTGCTGGATTTAAAACAATATTTGCAGGTGTGTCTAGTTGTTCAATTATTCCGTCTTTCATGATAGCAATACGATCAGCAAGTTTTAAAGCCTCATCAAAATCGTGTGTAATAAACATAATTGTTTTTTGTAATTTATCCTGAAGTCTTAAAAACTCATCCTGCATTTCTTTTCTAATTAATGGATCTAATGCAGAAAAAGGTTCATCTAAAAACCAAATATCTGGCTCTACTGCTAATGATCTCGCAATACCTACTCTTTGTTGTTGACCTCCAGAAAGTTCTCTTGGAAAATAATTTTCTCTTCCATCAAGACCAACAAGTTTAACCATATCCATTGCTTTACTAATACTGTCTTCAGTTTTAATTCCTTTAATTTGGAGTGGGAAAGCAATATTTTCTATAACAGTTTTATGAGGAAGTAGAGCAAAACTCTGAAAAACCATTCCCATTTTATTTCTTCTAAGCTCAATTAGTTCTTTATTGTTCAATTGAAGTAAATCTTGACCTTCTATAAAAATTTTTCCACCTGTTGCATCAGTTAATCTAGAAATACATCTTAATAAAGTTGATTTACCTGATCCAGACAAGCCCATTACAACTAACATTTCTCCCTTTGAAACTTCAAATGAAGCATTGTTAACGCCTACTATGCATCCATTTTCTTGAAAAGTTTTTGCGTCTACATTGCCATTTGATTCTTGAAGCATTTTTTTGGCATTTTCTCCAAAAATTTTAAAAACAGCTTCACATTTAATTACTGGTTCAGACATAAATTTCTAATCAAATTATACGAAATTAAGATAAAATAAAATCTATATAATTTATTCCTTTCCTCCTTAAAAATTTTTAATAAAATAAACCCTTGTATCAATTCCAGTGCTTAAAAAACTTAAAACCTCTCCACTTACATTTGCTGATTTATTTACTCCTACATTAGCTCCACTTACAGTGTAACCAGCAAAACATTTGTTTTTCTCTTTATCCCATCTAACATACGTTTCATCAATTTTATTACCATTGATATTATATAGTTCGTAAGCTTCATAATTTAAAAAATGTGCAGCCATGATAGCACGTTGAGGAAGAAGTTTTGTTGCATTACAAACTGCTTCATATAGTTCATCAGTCAATCTAAAATTATCTGTTCCATCAAATGTTACTAGAATACCCGATGGAAGTTGGGATATAAGTGCATTAAGTTTTTTTTCTTCTGCGATTCTTTCTTCTTCTAATTTCATTTTTTTAATTAATTCATCTCCTCCTCCCCAATAAATATTTAAAATGCCAAAAGATAAAATTATAATAAGTGTTAAGATAAGAAGACCACCAAATTGCTTTGTTGTTTCGGGCAACTCTTTTAATCTATTTATATAATTATTTTTTATCATTATTTTAATTATTCTTGTAATTTACCATTAACCCAGATGCCTGTTTTTTCTTTACCATCAGACCAAGTAAAAGTTCCTTTTCCATTCATAAAACCATTTGCCCATTCTCCAATATACGTTGCGCCATTTGGAAAAATTAAAGTACCTTGTCCACTCCACTCACTGTTTTTAAATTCGCCTTTATAAATATATCCATTAGGCCAAGTTTCTGTTCCTTGACCATGTTTTTTTGTGTTAACCCACTCACCTTCATAAGTTGTTTTATCTGTATAAACCCACTTACCATAACCATTTTCACAATTTCCCTCCTTGCATCCAGTACTACGAGCTAGAACTTCAGATGTAATTAAAAAACTAAAAATTATGCTAATAATAAATTTTTTCATAACGATACTTTACACAAAATTAATTAAAAAAAAATCAGACATTTGTGTTTCTTTTTCTGCATGAATAAAAAGAAATATCTTTTTCTGAGTTTTCACTTTTGACGTTTCTTGTAATTTCATGAACTAATTCGCCTGATTTTCTATTTATAATACCAGACTCTGAGTAATTTTTTTCTTGGTCAATTGCTTTAAATAAAACCACATCTTTATTTACTATTTTAACATTTAGTTTTGCCGTATCTGAAAGAAATAAAGATAATCCACTAATCAAAAGTGTTTCTGGTTTTTTTGCTTCAATATCAAATTTATCTAAATCCTTATCATCTAAATCTTCAGCCAGAAAAGTTTCATAATTATATTCAGAATTCTTAAGTATTTTTTTTTCTAAATCACATACAAAACTAAGATTGATATCCTCTTGAATATCTACATCTTTTGCTAATGTTAAATTAAAAAATAACAAGCTAAAAAATATGTAAAAAAAATGTTTTATTAATATAAATTTAAACTTTTTAGTAATCATTATTCTGAAGTTAAAAAAAAATCCCCCCCAACATTGTTGAGGGAGATTTAATTAATTTAATTGTTATGACCTTAATGATCGTGTGTAAATTCTTTCCACACTTTCTTATTATCCTTCAGCCATTTCTTAGCTGCATCTTCATGAGTCATTTTATCAATGTCAACTAAAGCTGCCATTGCACCAATTTGACTTGTAGAGAATGAAAGCTTTTTGAACATTGCAGCCGCTTTTGGATGAGTTTTTGGAAAATCAGCATTAACTGCTTTTTTCAAATAACCATCTGGCGAACCACATTTACCATCTCCACCATCTTCTGGTCTACAACCAGCTGTGTATGGAGGAAAATCTATAAATGTAAAACCAGCACCATCTGTAAAGTTTGGTGTCCAGTTAAAGATGATAGTTCCTCTTCCTTCTTTTTTAGCTGCTGCTAACTCTGCCCAAAGTGCATCTGCACTTCCAGCAAATTTAACCCACCAAAGATCTCCTAAGCCTAATGCATCAACTCTTTGCGGAATTAAGTCACCGTGCCAAGTTTGAGGTCCTTCCAACATTCTTCCTTTTCCATCTGGTGAATCAGGTGTTGTAAAGTTTTTTGCACAGTCTGGATTTTTTAAAGCAGTCCAATCTGGTAGACCTGGGCATAAACCTTTTTCAGCAACCCAGTTAGGATATCCCATATCTTCAAGAGTTCTAGCCTCATGGTCTCCCCAATCAAGTAAACCACCTTTGTCTAAAGCTGTTGTAAATGATTTACCAAAAGCAGATTCCCAAACTTCGTGTGATATAGTCACATCACCAATTCGAATTGATTCATAAACTGCTTGTGAGTCAGCGTTTACATATTTAACATTATTACCCATGTCTTCCATAATTCCACCAATTACGTAAGCCATTACAATTTGACTTGACCAATTGTGTGTCGGGATAACAATAGGTTTCTTACTATCTGCAGAATTTGCTATTCCACTAAATGAAACTAATGAAATAACTAAAGCAGATAAAAGAGATATTATTTTTCTCATTTATTTCCCCTTTCCTTAATATTAAGTTGAATTAGTATCTGATGAATTAAATGTATAGTCAATAAGAGATAGATATATTATGCTCATTTTGAAGGGTTTTAAAAATGATAAATACTAGTGCTAATATTAAAGAACCTGGCTTAAATGTTTTGCCACCTGGAGTTGAAAGATACACAGTTAATGGAGGTGGACTTACAGGTATTCAAGTTTTTCCAGATGACGAAATTGAGATTGTAAACAATGAGGGAAACCAACTATGTGAAATTTCAGTTTTTAATAAGGAAGGAAAATCGGAACTTTCAATTTTAAATTTAAAAGAAAAAAAAGATACATCAGAAATTAAAAAAATACTTTTAAAAAAAAATGAAAGCTCTTTAGTAGCTCTTCGACAGTTAAAAAAAAGAAACCTAGATATTTCAAAGTCAAAAGCTTCAATTCTTTTTGAAAAAGATACTAAATGGGGAGAAAAAATAAAAATTAAATCAAAAGATAAATGTTATTGTATTTTTGCTGCTCCTGGACCAGAAATGTTAGTTCATGAACAAAACCCACCTACTGACTTAACTATTTTCGTTAAAAGAGCAAAAATCACAAAAGATAAAGAACATTCTGTAATACCTGATCCTATGTTTGATCCATTAAACGAGACAAATATTGATCGTACAACTGCAATTTCATTTCAAGTAAAAGAAGGAGATTATATTCAGGTAATTTCACCAACGGGAAGACAATGTTCAGATTTTGTAGCATTTGACACTGCAAAGCTAGATAAAAAAATTGAAAAAGGTCTTGATTGGCAAACAACAAGAACTTTTATGGCAAGCACTTTTCCAGGACCAGGTTTATTTTCAAAATTTTATGATACAGACCATGAACCTTTAATCGAAGTTATTAGAGATACAGTTGGAAAACATGATACCTTTAACCTAGCTTGTACATCAAAATATTATGAAGATGCAGGATATTTTGGTCATGCGAATTGCTCTGATAATTTAAATAATTCAATGGAAAAGTTTGGAGTTGAAAAAAAGAAAGGCTGGCATGCAATTAACCTTTTTTTCAATACTTCAGCAGGTGGCTTAAACTCTGTATTATCAGATGAATCATTTTCAAGACCTGGAGATTATGTCATATTTAAAGCTCTTAAGGACTTAACTTGTGGCACTACAGCGTGTCCAAGTGATATTGATGCTTGTAATTCATGGAACCCTACTGATATTTTTGTTAGAACTTATGATAAAAAAAAAGAATTTACAAAATCTTTTGCATTTAGAATGAAAACAGATTCAGAAACAAAATTAACTAGAAACACTGGATTCCATGAAAGAACTTCAAAACTTACGAGGAATTTTATAGATGCAAGAGGCTTCTGGTTGCCTAACGATTATACGAAACATGGAGTAGTAAATGAATATACAGCTTGTCGTGAAAAAGCAGTAGTTATTGATTTATCTTCATTGAGAAAATTTGAAATATTAGGTCCTGATGCAGAAGAACTAATGAATTACACGCTAACAAGAAATATTAAAAAACTTTCAGTAGGACAGGTTGTTTATTCTTCAATGTGTTATGAGAATGGATTCATGTTTGACGATGGTACATTATTGAAATTGAGTGATCATGGTTTTAGATGGGTATGTGGTGATGAATACGCAGGTGAATGGTTAAAAGAACAAGCAAAAAAGAAGAATTTTAAAGTTTTAATTAAAAACTCCACTGACCAAATAAATAATATTTCATTACAAGGTCCAAATAGTAGAAAAATTCTTGAAAAATTTATTTTTACACCTCCAACGCAACCTTCGATATCTGAATTACAATGGTTTAGATTTACCATCTGTAGAGTTGAAGATTTAAATGGTATCCCACTTATTGTTTCTAGAACTGGTTATACTGGAGAACTTGGTTATGAAATTTGGTGTCATCCATCAGATGCTCCTAAAGTTTGGGACAAAGTTATGGAAGCAGGAAAAGATGAAGGATTAATACCTGCGGGTTTTGGAGCGCTAGATTTATTAAGAATTGAAGCGGGTTTAATTTTATTTGGAAATGAATTTGACGGACAAATTGATCCTTTTGAGGCAGGTGTTGGATTTACTGTTCCATTAAAAACAAAAAAAGAAGATTTTATAGGTAAAGAAAATTTAATAAAAAGAAAAGAAAATCCTCAAAAAAAATTAGTTGGTCTTGAATTGTTAGGAAAAGAAAAAGCAAACCATGGTGACTGTGTTCATATTGGAAGATCTCAAGTTGGTGTTATAACAAGTGGATGTATATCTCCTACTTTAAATAAAAATATTGCTTTGTGTAGAATAGATGTAGGACATTCAGAAGTAGAAACCGAAGTTGAAGTTGGAAAAATTGATGGTCATCAAAAAAGAATTCCAGCAAAAATTGTTTCTTTTCCTCATTATGATCCAAAAAAACTTAGGGTTAAATCTTAAAAAATGAATAAAGCAACTAAGGATCTTCTTGAATTTTGGGAAGATCAAATGAAGCTATCGCATACTTCAAGTAATTATTTTTTTAGAAAATCTCCTTCACATTATCATATGATGTTATTAGTTATGTCAGCTTATAAATTAAAGGAAAATTTGTCGGTTGAAGAATTAAAGACTAAATTATTTAAAACTTCTAGACCAAAATCTGCTTTAATAATAAATGAAGCGTGTGAAAAAGGATTTTTTTATTTAGAAAAGACTTCTAACGACCAAAGAAAAAAGTTTATCAAACCAAGTAAGTCTTTTATCAACGAATTTAACGATTATTTGTCCACTTTGAGAAATCTAAGCTTCTAAATCATAGGTTGTACATTTACTTATATTTTTTATATATAAAAAAAATTATATATTTCTGTCGCACTAAAAATAAAGTCCTGACATGGAACTTCCAAAAAAAGCAAAATTTGTAATTATTGGTGCAGGGATACATGGATTAAGCACTGCTTGGAACATTGGCGAAAAATTAAGAGAAAAAGGTCATTCAGTTAAAGAAAACGATATTGTAGTTTTAGACAAAACTGGAATTGCTGCTGGTGCAAGTGGAATTGCGTGTGGTGTTGTAAGAAACAATTATTTTCAGCCAGCGATGAGAGAGTTAATGGCGCATAGCGTTGATGTTTGGGAAAAAGATTCAGAAGAGTTTAATTATCATTCAGTTGGTTTTATGCAAATCAACACGGAGTCTATGAGAAAAGACATGGCATCTGTTTATGAACAGCAGCAAAAAATAGGATACGATTCAGAATTTATTGAAGGTGAAGAAAAATGTTTTAATTACATGAAAAATATGTTCAGCGATTGGCAAGCAAAAGGAATTACAAGTATACTGCACGAAAAACAAGGTGGTTATTCTCCAAATAAGATTGCAATAAATGCATGTGGGAATAAAGCAAAAAAAGAAGGTGCAAATGTTATTACTGGAGTTGAGGTAACTGGATTTAAAAGAGGAAGTAATAGCAAAGCAGTTACTGGTGTTGAAACTAACCTAGGTACAATTGAATGTGAACAGGTTGTAGTTGCTGTTGGTCCATGGATTTACAAAATTTGGGAAATGCTAGAATTGCCACAAAAAATATCTGTAAAATATGATGGAGAAATTAAAAAAAATCAAAATATGTGGAAATATTGGTTTTTACAAGAAGGTGTAATGAATGTGGGTGATGGATTCTTAAAAACAGACGACGGTAAAATGCCACCATTAATTCATGTAGATAGCGATCAACCTTTATATTCAGATAGAGATAAATCTTTGATCACAGATAAAATGTGGGGAATTTATTATAAACCTGATATTTGTGAAAATTTAGGAATTCAAGGTGGAGCTGCTCCATTTAAAGTTGATAATAAAGTTGAAGATGTAAAAATAGATCCTTATGGATTACAATCTAAAGATTATCAAACAACAGATGATTTTGCACATATGTGGTCATCAGCATTAGCACATTGTCAAAAAAGATTTGAAGGCAGATCTAATCAATACAAACAAGGTCCTTCTGGAGGTTTGGGTTGTTTTACTCCTGATAGTTTTCCAGTTTTTGATAAATTTTGCGAAAATGTTTACGTAATTGCTGATTCTAATCACGGTTACAAAATGATGGGAGTTGGAAAACTTGTAGCAGAAGAAATTTTAGGAAATGAAAGCGAATTATTAAAACCATTTAGATTCAACCGATACGAGAAAGGTGATTTGCACCCTACTTCGAACAGTCCATTCCCTTGGAGTTAATTTATCTATCTAGACAGATAATTTTTTTTCAGTTACCTTTTTAAACTTATAATTTAAGGGGGAAAATGACAGATCTAGAAAAACACGTAAATCAACCAGGAAGAGCGAAATTAGTAAAAAGAGTTAGAGAAAAAATTAACGAATTAGGAATTACATACATTTATTACCAATTTATATCTGTAACAGGACGTGTTGTTGGTAAAGGAATTCCCGCAGACCACTGGGAAAGAACTGCAGAAAAAGGATTTCAATTAGTTTATGGATCTACTGCCAACTTATTTGTAGACAGACATAAAAATTATATCGGTTACGGTCCTGAGGCTATGGAACTTGTAGGTATACCTGACCCTGAAACTTTCTGTCAATTACCTTGGGATAAAAGAATTGGAAGAGTTTTTGTTACATGTTTTAGAAATAGAGAAGAAAGACAAAATCCAGGAGGACATTTAACCTCTGATTGTAGAGGAAATCTAAGAATATTCATGGATGAATTTCAAAAAAAACACGGTCTAGAGTTAAGAGTTGGAACAGAACCTGAAATGATGTGGTTGACAAAAAATCCAGACGGCACTCCTACTGGATCAGGTTTTTCTAAACCATACTGTTATCATATTGATCAATTTGAGTCATTGAGACCTGTATTTATGAAAGTAATTGAATACGCATCAGCCATGGGATTAGATATGATCCAAGGTGACCATGAAGATGCTCCAGGACAATTAGAATTAAACTGGACATACGATAATGTTTTAAGAAACGCTGATAGACTTTCTACTTACAGACAAATTTGCGCCCAAGTAGCAAGAGAACATAATTTAATAGCGTGCTTTATGACAAAACCATTTATGGGTGTATCTGCAAGCGGATGTCATACAAACATGTCATTATGGAAAGGTGGAAAAGTTGTAACAAACAAATTAGGTAATAAAAAATTACCAGGAGTAGAAGAAGTTTTTGGTTATGTGCAAGGAGGTACAAATACTTTTATGCCTGACACAAAAGATATGCAACTACCAGGTAAAATTGGTTTACAATCAATTGCAGGAATAATGGAACATTTACCTGCCTTAACTGCATTAGGATCTTCAACAGTTAATTCCTACAGAAGACTTTGGGATCAAGGTTTCTGGGCTCCGGTTTATGCTGACTGGGGATATCAAAATAGAACTTGCGGTTTAAGAGTATCAGCTCCTGGAAGATTTGAATATAGATCAGTTGACTCAATGCACAATCCATATCTGCTAGGTGCAGCTTTATTAAAAGCTTGTGATCATGGTATTTCAAAAAAACTACAACCATCTAAACCTGAGTCTAGAAGTATGTATGAAGCTAAAAAAGCTGGTAAAGATGTCAAAAAACTTCCGTTAAGTTTAGGAGAAGCTTTGGATAGATTGGCTGAAGACGAAGTAATTAAATCAGCTATGCCTGATGAAATGTATAAAGTATTTCATTGGTATAAGAATGATGAATGGGAAAAATTCTTAGGTGCGACAACTCAATGGGATCTTGATACCTATTTAGATTGTCTTCCATAAACAAATAAGTATAAGAGAAAAACTATGTGCGGAATTGCTGGATTAATTCATAGAGGAAAATCTTCAAACGTTGGAGAAGAATTGCAAAACATGTTGCAAGCTTTAAAGCATAGAGGTCCTGATTCAACTGGATATGCTCTTTATGCCAATAACGATGGTAAAAATTTTATATTGAGATTTAAAGTAGGTGAAAATGTTGGAGAAGGAAGTACATCAGTGAATGAAGATGAAAGTGTTTATAATGAAAGAAAAAAAACTGTAGATAAAAAACTCTCAGAATTGGGCGCACCTATTATTAAGGAGGAAAAACTAACTCCTTATTCTTATAGATATGAAATTAAATATGAAAAAGATTTAATGGAATTTTCTAAAGCAATTGAAAGTATTGAAAGTGTTGAGATACTTTCTATTGGAAAATCCCTAGAACTTATTAAAGATCTTGGTGATGCAACAGCAGTATCGGAAAGATATGGTTTAAATAAAGTACAAGGAACACATGGTATAGGACATGCAAGAATGGCTACAGAGTCGGGTGTTGATATAAAGTCTGCCCACCCTTTTTGGGGTTATCCTTTCGCAGATGTGTCTGTAGTGCATAACGGACAGTTAACTAATTATTGGAATAATAGAAGAGTACTTGAAAATAAAGGTATGCGTTTTATGTCAGAATGTGATTCAGAATTGATTGCTGTATTTCTTGCTGAAAGAATGAGAAATGGTGCAACTTTAGAGGAAGGTATGAAAGAAAGTCTTACTGGACTTGATGGTGTTTTTACTTACTTTGTTGCTACAAAAGACTCTTTAGGTATGGCAAAAGATACAATGGCAGCAAAACCATTAGTATTATATGAATCTGACGATTTAGTAGCAATGGGATCTGAAGAAATAGCAATAAGATCTATCCTTCCACAAGAAATAGATACTTATGATCCTTTTGATGGAGAGGTAAAAGTATGGCAAACTTAAAAACAACAGAAAAAAAAACAAAAGCCCAGTCAATGGGTATGCACACAGAAATTTTAACAGGAAAGACTCAACAAAAATTTTTTAATCCGGATGAAGCTGAAAATTTTTTTTACTGGGGTACCTATGATGTAGATTTTAACAAAAGAACTGAACTCGATGTTAAAAATATGGAATGTAAGGAAGCTAATAACAAAATTGATAATTTAATGAGTGAAGGTTATGGAACAATTGTTATAAAAAATCCTCAAGGAAAACATAGTTTAGGTGTTGGAATTTTAAATAAACTCAATCTAATTTTTGAAGGAAGTTTAGGTTATTTTGGTGTTGGATCAATTGATGGACCAATAGTTAGAGTAAACGGAAGGGTTGGATGGTCATGTGCAGAAAATATGATGGCTGGAAAAGTAGTGATTGAAAAAAATGCAGGATCATGTTTTGGAGCAGCTATTAGAGGTGGTGATTTAATTTGCAAAGGTAGTGTTGGTGCAAGAACTGGTATAGACCAAAAAGGAGGTACAATAATTATTGGTGGTGATGCTGGTGCTTTTACAGGATTTATGATGCAAAGAGGTAGAATTGTTATTTTGGGTGATGTAGGAATTAACCTTGGAGACTCTATGTATGATGGAACAATTTATGTAGGAGGAAAAATAGGTTCGTTTGGTAGTGATGCGGTAGAATCCCCTATGACAAAAGATGATATAGATTGGTTGAATAGAAAACTTAGAGTGGCAGAAATAGGTGAAAACTTCGATGTATCTAAAATGACCAAGGTTGTTGCAGGTAAAAAACTGTGGAACTATGATGCTTTAGAACCTACTGAAAAAAAAGGAGCTATATAATGGCAAAAAAGAAAAATGGAAAAGATAACGGCCACTCCAACGGCAAAGGTGAGTTTGCAAAAAGAAATAAAAGTTTATTAGGTTATAATTCTATATTCACTCCAGAAGTAATCGACGACATACATATTAAAGCTCAGTTAGGAAGATATAGAATGCGTGGAATGGCTTTAATGAAAAAAATTCCAACTTTTGATGATTTAGTATTTTTGCCTGGGACATTAACAAGATTCGTAATTGAAGGTTATAGAGAAAAATGTGAAACAAAAACTGTAATAGGTCCTGGATGTGAAAACCCTATAGAGCTTGATATTCCAGTTTATATAACTGGTATGAGTTTTGGTGCTCTTTCATATGAAGCAAAAACTGCTTTAGCAAGAGGAGCAACAATGGCAGGAAGTGCTACGTGCTCGGGAGAAGGTGGAATGATACCTGATGAAAGAAGATATTCTGAAAAATGGTATTACCAATGTATTCAATCTAGATATGGATTTAATCCTCATCACGCTCAACTAGCTGATGGTATAGAAGTATTTATAGGACAAGGTCAAAAAGTAGGAATGGGAGGTCACTTGATGGGTCAAAAAGTTACTGATCAAGTTGCTGAAATGAGATCTTTGCCTGCAGGGATTGATCAAAGATCCCCTGCTAGACACCCAGACTGGCTAGGACCAGATGATTTATCTCTAAAAGTCAAAGAATTAAGAGAGTTAACTAAAAATAAAGTGCCAATTCAATTAAAGCTTGGCGCAGCCAAGGTTTATGATGACGTTCGTATGGCCGCTAAATGTGACCCAGACTCAATTTATTTAGATGGAATGGAAGGGTCTACTGGAGCTGGTCCTCATATCGCTGCAGCAAATACTGGTATTCCAGGAATTGCCGCTATTAGAGAAGCAAGAAGAGCTATTGATGATGTGGGTAAAACTGGAAAAGTGACACTAATTTATGCAGGTGGAGTTAGAGATGGTGCTGATATGGCAAAAGCTTTGGCTTTAGGCGCTGATGCCATTGCTATTGGTACTGGAGCAATGATTGCTCTTAATTGTAATAAAGAAATTCCAGAATCTAACTTTGAAAAAGAAATGGGAGTTCCAGCTGGTCATTGTTATCATTGTCATACAGGTCGTTGCCCAGTAGGTGTTGCAACACAAGATCCTAAACTTAGAAAAAGATTAAATCCAGATGATGCAGCTTTAAGAGTTTATAATTACTTGCATACGATGACACTAGAAGCTCAATTGTTGGCAAGAGCCTGTGGTAAAACAAATATTCATTCATTAGAGCCAGAGGATTTGGCAGCACTAACTATGGAAGCATCTGCTCTAGCTAAAGTTCCATTGTCTGGCACAAATCATACTGTAGGAGTTGATGACTTTCATAAAATTTAAGGAAAATTATGGGAAAAAAAAAAAAGAAAAAAAATAAAAAAAAAGAATTGAAAGCACAACTAGGAAAAAAGAAAGAATCAGCTAGAGAAAAAATGATAGGACAAACTATTGGTTACCGATATGATGTAAACTTGCTTCCTGATTATAAAAGACTTACACCATTTCTAAAAAAATATATTGAGCACATGGGGTGGGATGATCTAAATTGGCTTGAAGATGTTCATATGGGTTATGAAGAAGATAGACCTGCAGTTTTTGATAGAAATGCTAATGGATGGGTTACAATTCCGAAAAAAATTAAGCTACCAAACAATCAACAAGATAGAGACATGATAGCAAGAGAGCTTCTTGTTAAATTCCAAATGTCACCCAATCATCCACTTGTTGATCTTAAAAAAGCATACAGAAAATTTTAATTAATTTCATCTACTGTAGGTTGTGTAGTAACAATATAATACTAAAAAATTTGGCTTTTTAACTATTGTGATAACTTTTCTAACATCTAGAATCCTTCTTAGTTAGTTTAAATTAACAAAGTAAAGGAGGAAGGCAATGACAGATCAACTTACTGCATTGACTACCATATTTACAGAGTTCTATTATTGGATAACAGTGGTACTTATGTTCCTGATCCACGTAGGCTTCTGTATGTATGAAGTTGGAGCCTCAAGATATAAACATCACCAACACACTTTAATGAAAAACACAATGCTAATACCATTGGTAACAGTTACGTGGTTTTTATTTGGTTGGTGGATTTATTGGGCGTTTCCAACTGGACCAGGTTTAGCACCTTCTATAATGAATGAAAGTGCGGCATTGATTACAGATGATTCTGCTTTCAGTGCAGCTTGGTATGTGCCAACTAGTGACTTAATGGGAACAAACTTAAATGACCGTATCAGCGGTGTATTCTGGGCTGCGTTCTTATTATTCTCTTGGACTGCTGCTTCAATCGTATCAGGTGCTGTAATTGAAAGAATTACAACATTTGCATTCGGTATATTGGCAATAGCAATTGGTTCAGTTTTCTGGACTATTGATGCTGCTTGGGGATGGCATTTCGATGGTTGGATGTTAAAAATATTGGGATACCATGATGCTTATGCATCAGGTGTTATTCACGCAGTAGCAGGAGGGTTTGCTCTTGGGGTTCTAGCAGTTTTAGGTCCAAGAATAGGAAAATTCTCATCTAGCGGTGAACCTAGAAATATAGGACCAAGAAATCCATGGTTAGTAACTATTGGATTATTCTTAATTTATACTGGTTTCTGGGGATTCTATGCAGCGTGTAATATACCAATTTTTGATCTAGGACCTGAATATGGAATGGAAGGAGTATCATTCTGGACAGCAACTAACATTTACGTAACACCAACAACGTTAGGTGCAATCACAATGAACTTCTTGATGTCGTTATCTGGAGGTTTAATGGCCGGATATCTTATATCTAAAGGAGATCCTTTCTGGACATACTCAAGTGGACTAGCTGGAATAATATGTGCTTCTGCAGGAAATGATTTATATCATCCAATTCAATCATTCATAATTGCAATGGTTGGAGTGTGGGTAGCATACAGATTGCATTACTGGGTTGAACGTAAGTTCAAAATTGATGATGCAGTTGGTGCTGTTGCAGTTCACGGTTATGCCGGTGTCGCAGGACTTATAATTTGTGGTTTCGTTCTAAACGGATATCCTTCATCAGGTTATAGTGTAGGAGCTATGTGGGTAGGAACAGACTACGCTCCAATAAATCCTTTGGGAATGTTTATTGGTGCCATAATTATGTTCGGTGTACTTGGTTTCTTACCAGGATGGATATTGGCTAAAATACTTCAAGGAATGGGTAAACTTAGAATTCCAAAAGAAGTAGAGTTAGCTGGTCTAGACTATACAATAATGGAAGATGCAAAAAGCGATGAAAAAGCTGTTGCGTCATCCTCAAGGTAAAGGAGGAAACATATGGCAACAGTTACAAATTGGATAGATCACCTTAGCGCAGCTGAAGTGCAAGGACCAGTTTACCCTGGTGTTGGAACTGAAGGAATTTTAGTTCTTATTCTAGTGGTGCTTTGGATAGGTTGGCATTTCATTTCGAATATGCAAGAGAAAAGCAAATCGGATGCGATTGCTAGAAGAAGACCTGGTTCAAATGACTGGAAAAGCAATGTTACCGATGGGTAAATAAAATTAAAATATAGGGCGCATTTAATTATGCGCCCTTATTTATCATGGACGAAAAAAAATCAGAAAACATTAATAAAACACCCGAAAAAATGTCAAGAATTGCTTGGCCAAAAGCAAAGTATGGACTTGTCGTGGCAATAATAATAATTGTGGTAGTTAATCTAATATACTACAAAGATAAAATTATAAATTTATTTAATTAAAACTATTTATGGCAAAAGATCTTTCTAAATTAGCTAAACAAAAAAAAATAAAATATTTTTTAATAAGTTTTGTAGATTTATTCGGTGTCTTAAGATCAAAACTGGTTCCAGCTCAGGCAATAGGAGAAATGCAAAAAAATGGAGCAGGTTTTGCTGGTTTTGCTACTTGGTTAGATATGACTCCTGCTGATACCGATATGTTTGCAATACCAGATCCAGACAGTTTAATACAATTACCATGGAATAAAGAAGTTGGTTGGTTAGCATCAGATTTATGGATGGATGGTAAACAAGTTAAAGCATCACCCAGAGTTATGCTAAAAAATCAAATCAAAAAATTGGATAAAATGAATCTTCAAATGAAGTCAGGTGTTGAGTGCGAATATTTTTTAATTTCACAAGATGGCTCAAGTATTGCAGATAGTAGGGATATTCAGTCAAAACCTTGCTACGATCAATCTGCTCTAATGAGAAGATATGAGCTAATTAAAGAAATTTGTGACAGTATGATTGAATTAGGTTGGAACCCTTATCAAAATGATCATGAAGACGCAAATGGGCAATTTGAAATGAATTGGGATTATGATGATTGTTTGGTTACAGCAGATAGACATGTTTTTTTTAAATTTATGGTAAAAAGTCTAGCAGAAAAACATGGATTAAGAGCAACGTTTATGCCTAAACCTTTTGAAAATTTAACAGGTAATGGATGTCATGCACACGTATCACTTTGGAACGGAAAGAAAAATAAATTTTTAGACACAGGAGATCGGTATGGTTTGAGCAAAACAGCATATCATTTTGTTGGTGGCTTATTAAAAAATGCAAGATCTTTATCGTCTTTATTTAATCCTACAATTAATAGTTATAGAAGAATTAATGCACCAGCAACTAAGTCTGGAGCTTCATGGTCACCAAGTAGTATTTCATATACCGGTAATAACAGAACCCATATGATTAGAATTCCAGATGCGGGAAGATTTGAGCTTAGGTTAATGGATGGAGCTGCAAATCCATATCTTTTACAAGCTGGAGTTTTGGCTGCTGGATTATTTGGATTAAATAATAAAACTGACCCTGGAGAACCATTAACATGCAATATGTATACTGATTATAAAAACTATCCGAATCTAGAAAGGCTTCCAAATGACATTGAAGAGTCTTTAGAGGAATTGGATGAAAATAAAATATTAAGAGAAGCCTTTGGTGATGATGTAATTAATAGTTATTTAAAATTAAAAAGAAAAGAAATAGAGGATTTTGAACAAAATGACTCTTTTGATAAGAGTTCTTCCGTCACTGAATGGGAAAAAAATAATACTTTAGATTGTTGAATAATGTCTTCTAACTCTGAAGTCTCCCAATGGAGATATGAAAAATTTTTAATAAATAAAAATAGTAATTTTGACAAGAATAAAATTTTAAAAATCTTAACCTCTAAAGATATTGATGAAGCTTATAAAATAATATCAAACTGGGATGGTTATTCATCTACACCTCTAATTTTATTAAACAAATTAAATAAAAAACTTAAAATTAATAAGATTTACTACAAGGATGAATCTAAAAGATTTCATTTAAAATCATTCAAAGCATTAGGCGGTGCTTATGCGGTTGAAAAAATAATCCAAGGAAATAATAAAAAAACTATTTCAACAGCTACAGCTGGAAATCATGGAAGATCTGTTGCTTGGGGCTCACAAAAAAACGGTTTAGAGTGTAAAATTTTTATTAGTGAATTTGTTAGTGAGTCTAGAGCTAAAGTTATGAGAAGCTTTGGTGCAGAAGTAATTAGAGTGAAAGGAAATTATGAAGACTCTTTAAATGAATGTATCAAACTATCAAACAAAAATGACTGGCAAATAGTACAAGATGTTGCCTGGGAAGATTATAGACTGGTACCAAAATTAACTATGGCTGGATATTCTGTGATGATGAAAGAAATTTCTAAACAAATTAAAGATGAAAAAATTTCACATGTGATATTACAAGCTGGTGTTGGTGGAATGGCAGCTGCTATGGTAGCTGGTATTTCTAGATATTTAAATTATATACCTCAAATTATAGTAGTAGAACCAAATTCTGCAGCGTGTGTATTAGAAAGTATTAAAACAGGAAAAATTGAAAAAATCACCATCGAAGAGGAAAGCATAATGGGAGGAATGTCTTGTGGAGAGGTATCTTTAGTGCCTTGGGAAATATTAAAAGAATCAATTCATTTTTGCGTAACTATTTCCGATGATTATGTGTCAAAAACTGTTAAAAACCTTGCTAATAAAGCATTTAGTGATGAAAAAATTGTAGGTGGAGAATGTTCTACGCCAGGAATATCAAGCTTAATTGCATTAAGTAATGATCTTGAAATAAGAAAACAAATTGATCTTAATGAAAACTCAAATGTACTTGTATTTGGTTGTGAAGGTGACGCAGATGAAGAATTGTACCAAAGGTTACTAAAAGAATAAAATTTCAAAATAAATGAAAAAAATATTTAAAAAAAAATTAGCTAATTTAGATTTTTATAAAATTTTTAAACCGGAATTAACTCCTAAAAAAATGCTAGAACTTGGGGTTTTTGGAGGATCTTATTTTGGGTCCAAGATTAAAGAATTTCCATCTTCATGGCTAAAAGATGCTAAATTAAGTAAAAATTTTGATGTAAACATAAATCGTTTTAAAGTTAAATCAGGATTACCAAGGGAACATTGGATTGAAAAAGGATGGATTTTTAAAGAAGATCCGCTTGGATGGTTTCAGTGGTATTGTAGATTTTGTAATGGAAGAAGAATTCCACATATAGATGAAATACAAATTAAAAGATGGAAAAATTTTCGAAGACATGTTTCAGCAATTGAAAAAAATTGTGAAAAAAATGATCTAGGTTGCAGAAGGAAACAGAGACAAGCTATATTGCAATGGGCTTATAATCCTTTCATTTAATTTTAGTTTTAAAATCAATTCCATATTCTGCTCTATTACCTCTTCTTAATCCAAAAGGTCCAGGAATAAATATAGTCATAGGCTTTGTGCCTGGCTCTAAATCAACTCTATGGAAGTTATTTGCAGATCTTAAACCAATATATCCAGGAGCTCTCCAATGTTTTCCTGTTTTTGTTGTTTCCCAATAGCCACCTCTAATTATTATAGTTATGTACGGGCAAAGATGATTGTGAACGCCCTCTCCATGGTCATCATCTAACATTTCATGAATCAAGATATTAAATGGAAACCACTTTGGTCTATATCTAAATAATAAGTAATATCTATTTAGCCAAGGTTTTGCTTCATTATATTTTGGATGAGATGGGCCTCTATCTAAAACAGTTTTTTTTCTACCCAATTTTTCTAAAAATCTCAAAATCATTCTAATTTAATTTAATAATTGCATTTTTTTTAACAATGAACATATTGTTGTTGTTAACATAAGGTCTAGAAATTTTTTCATTATCAATTTTAATAATATCCATTGGTTTACCAGTAGAAATATCAATTATAATTAATCTTCCATTATTTAAACTTAAATAAACTTTATTTTTACTTACTATAAAACCTTCTGGTTTTATATTTTTTGTTTTAAAATTTTTAATTAAATAAAATACATTTGTCATTCTAACAATATTTCCATTTCTAGAGTCAACTACTACAAAATATCCTTCTAAAGTGACTGTAAATATTAAACCTTCAGAAAAAGTTGGTCTTAAATTCGAATTCAGCGTCTGTTCCCATTTTATTAAGCCACTGGTTTCATCTACTGCAAAAAATTGATTCTGATTATTTGAAAAGTAAATTGTATTATTTGCAGCAATTAGGTCTGAATTTTTTAGAGAAAAGTAATTTTCATATATAGTACTACTCTGTGTAGGAGTTTGCCAAACCAATTTTCCAGAATCGATATCTACAGAACTCAAATCTCCTAAGGTATTAATAAATATCACTTTATTATTGTTTATAATTAGCGATAGCTTTTGTTGTGATTTTATAAAAGATTTTTCTGTTTTAAAATTCCAAATTTCCTCACCATCTTTAATTGAATAACACCTAATAACGTTCTCAAAGTCTATAACAAAAAACTTATCTTTAAATATTTTTACCTCTGAATTAAAAGGAGCAATATTACTTTTTGACCATAATAATTCTCCACTATTAATATTTATTGCATAATATTTAGCCAAATTGTCTGCAACAATTAAAGTTTTATCATCGGATGAAAAATATAATATTGGATTTTGTTTTTTTTCTTTTTTTGAGTAAATATTTTTTTTCCAACTTAATTTATTATTATTAGCAAAATTTAAAATTGTCCCTTTATTGTTAAAAAAAATTAAGTTATTTTTTTTTGTAATTAATAGCTCAGGTTGATATTGATCAAATTTTTTTATTTTAGAAAACTTATATTTAGAAATTTTTTTTAATTCACCATCAAATTTTATAATTCCATTATTGTTTGCTAAGTTATTTATGAAACTATTTTTTTTAAATTTATTTTTAAGTTTAATTTTAAGTGAAGGGTTAAATTCATTTTCATAGATTTTGCTTTCTTCAAATAATTTTTTTGTAATATTACCTTTTTCTGAGTCTAATTTTTCAGATTGCGTCCATAATCCTGTTTTTGTATCTAATGAGCAATTCGAAACTAATATTAATAGAAAAAAAAAATATATTATCTTATTCACTAAAATCTCTATTTAATCTTTTTTGAGCTTCTTGAATTATTTTTTCATTGCTTTTTTTATATTCTAAAATTTGAATATAAAATTCTTTTGCTTTTTGTTTCTCATTTTTATGAAAAAAGTATTCTGCAACTAAATATAGTGCATGAGACTTCCATACACTTTCAGAATTTATAATTGGGTTAAGAATTTTTAATAAATTATTCTCAGTCTCAAATTCTGAGTTAAATAGGCCTTTTTTATAAATGACTAAGTTTTTAATTTCTTTATTTAGGTTTGTTTTGTTTATAATAATATCAAAAAAATTATTAATTTCATCATTAGTAACTTCTAAATTATTATCAATAATAAAATATAATGCTAATGGAGAATATGTAGAATTTTCTTCATTAATAATTTCAATTAGATTTTGTGTTACAGTTTTTTTATCTAAATTTTCAAAATTAATGACAATATTATTATATTTTTCTGATAAGTTTTCAAATTTTCTATCTTTTATTTCTGCATAAAAAAAATAAGTGAAAATAATTAATAAAATTGTTAATAAAATACCTACAATTAATTTTTTATTTTTAATAAAAAAATTTTTTATTTTTTCATTTCTTGTATTAGAATTTATTATTGATATTTCTTCGTCCATTTTAAATCATTTTTCTTAAAACAAATTGTAATATTCCATCATTTTTATAATATTCTAACTCATTTTTAGTATCAATTCTGCACAATGTTTTTATTTTTTTAATATCCCCAGATAAATATTTAATTTCTATATCTATAAAACAACCAGGTAAAATGCCTTTTTCTATATTTAAAACACTTATTAACTCAGAGCCTTTAAGTTCTAAATTTAATCTATTTATTCCATTTATAAATTGTAAAGGCAGAATGCCCATTCCAACAAGATTTGACCTGTGAATTCTTTCAAAACTTTCAGCAATAACTGCTTTTATACCTAATAACTTTGTACCCTTTGCTGCCCAATCTCTTGATGAGCCAGTTCCATATTCTTTACCTCCTATAATGACTAAATCTGTTCCTCTTTTCTTATATTCTACGACAGCATCGTATACGGGCATAATTTTTTCTTCAGGAAATAACTTTGTAAACCCACCTTCTGTTTCTGGTGCTATCTCATTTCTAATTCTTATATTGGCAAATGTTCCTCTCATCATTACTTCGTGATTACCTCTTCTAGATCCATATGAATTATAATCTTTTGGTAAAATTTGATGTTGCATAAAATATTCTCCTGTAGGACTTTCTTTTTGAATAGAGCCAGCAGGAGAAATATGATCGGTGGTTACTGTGTCGCCTAAAATTAATAATGGTCTTGCATCTCTAATTTTTTTAAATCCTTCTGGTTCATCTGGTAGGTTATCAAAGAATGGTGGTTTTTTTACATAAGTTGACTCTTGATCCCAATTATAAATACTACTTTTTTTAGTTTCAATTTTTTGCCATTGAACAGGTCCTTCTGAAATATTTGAATATCTTTTAGTAAACATTTTGGGATTAAGTGAATCTTTTATTAAATCTTCAATTTCTTTATTTGAGGGCCAAATATCTTTCAAAAATATTTCTTTACCATTTTTACTCTTACCTAATGGATCTTTGTATAAATCCATTTCCATGTGACCTGCTAAGGCATAAGCAACAACAAGTGGTGGGGAAGCTAAATAATTTGCTTTTATATGTGGGGATATTCGACCTTCAAAATTTCTATTACCTGACAAAACTGATACAGCATAAATATTTTTTTTTTGAATTGCTTCTATAATATTTTCAGGCAAAGGACCAGAATTTCCAATACAAGTAGTACATCCATAACCAACTAGATTAAATCCTAGTTCGTCCAGGTATTTATTAAGACCAGCTTTTTTCAAATAATCAGTAACAACTTGCGATCCTGGTGCTAATGAAGTTTTTACCCAAGGTTTAGTTTTTAATCCCAATTCTACAGCTTTTTTTGCCAACAAACCTGCTCCAATTAAAACGTTTGGATTAGAAGTGTTTGTGCACGATGTTATTGCAGCTATTAATATAGAGCCATCTTTAATTTCAAAGTTATTTCCAGTCACTTTTGAAATATTTTTTTCTTTTCTTTTAGTGGTATTTTCAAATACTTTTTTAAATTCAATTGCTGCTTGGTTTAATAAAACTTTATCCTGAGGTCTTTTTGGTCCAGATATTGTCGGAACAAGAGAAGACATATCTAATGAAACATTGTCAGTAAACTCAACGTTATCACTTGCCCATAGTCCTTGTTCTTTTGAATATTTTTCTACAATATCAACTGCATGACTATCCCGTCCTGAAAATTTTAAATATTTCAATGTTTCTTGATCAATTGGAAAAAAGCCACAAGTTGCACCATATTCTGGGGCCATGTTTGCGATGGTTGCTCTATCAGCAAGTGTTAGATTTTTTAATCCATCTCCATGAAATTCTACAAATTTTCCTACAACACCTTTGTCTCTTAAAATTTTTACAATTGTTAAAACTAAATCAGTAGCAGTAATACCTTCGGGCATTTTATTCTTAATTTCAAAACCAATAACTTCAGGGATTAACATTGAAATTGGCTGTCCAAGCATTCCAGCTTCAGCCTCTATTCCGCCAACACCCCAACCAAGCACGGATAATCCATTTACCATTGTTGTATGGCTATCTGTTCCTACCAATGTATCAGGAAATAAATATTCATCTTCTTTATATTTTTCAGACCAAACAACTTTTGATAGATACTCCAAATTAACTTGATGACATATACCAGTTCCTGGTGGAACAATTCTAAAATTGTTGAAAGCTTGTTGTCCCCACTTTAAAAAAGAATATCTTTCGCCATTTCTTTCGAATTCTATATCAACATTTTTTTCAAATGAATCAGGTTTTGCAAATTGATCAACTTGTACTGAATGGTCTATTACTAAATCAACTGGAGAGAGTGGATTTATTGTATTTGGATTTTTATTTTTTTTTTTAACTGCTTCTCGCATTGCTGCTAAATCTGCTACCGCTGGGATTCCAGTATAGTCTTGTAATAAAACTCTTGTAGGTCTGTAAGCTATTTCAGTACTTGATTTTTTTTCTTCTAACCATTTTTGAATTGCTTTTATTTGGTCTTTAGTAACTGACAAATCATCCTCATATCTAAGTAAATTTTCTAACAAAACTTTTAATGATTTTGGTAAATTTGAAATTCCTTTTAAACCATTTTTTTCAGCCTCACATAAAGAAAAATATTTATAATCAAAATTATTTATCTTTATTGATTTAAGACATTTAAATGAATTTTTATTTCCAGGTTTCATATTTTATAAATAAAAACTTGCTACACATCCAACAAGTAGGATGGACATAGCATAATTAAACCTTTTAATGAATTCATTATTTGTCGCGAATTTTCTTAAAAATTTACCTAATAATGCCCAACTTGTTATACTTAAAAAAGCAGTAACTGAACAAACTATAATTACTGTTATAGAAGAACTAATATAATTTTCTTGAGATACAAATTTAGAAATAAGAGTAATCGCTGCAATTATTCCTTTAGGATTTATAAATTGGAAAAAAAATGTTTCATAAAATTTAACAGGGTTTTCAGTTTTTGATTTGGATTTATTTTTTGAAAAAGATATTTTGTACGCTAAATAGATTAAAAATAAAGAACCTAAAATTCTAATTATCTCTTGTATATAGGGATATTTTTGAAAAATAGAAATTAGGGCAAATATCAATAAAACTACTAAAACTGTATAACCAAAACCTACACCCAAAATTATTGGAAGTGTTTTTCTTACTCCGAAATTAAATGCTGAATAAGAAGCTACAGCATTATTTGGACCAGGTGTAAATCCCATCGAAAACGATATACCAATTAATAATAACAGTTCTGGGTGCATTTAATTAAGCTATTGGAAGTCCGTTATCAGCTTTTTGTGAAGGATGGACTAAAGTAACCTTACCTTCTGCATCTACTGATCCCAAGATTAAAACTTGGGATACTACTCCAGCTATATTCTTTTCTGGAAAATTACAAACAGCTATAACTTGTTTTCCTTTTAAATTTTCCTCATTATAATAATGTGTAATTTGGGCAGAAGATTGTTTAATACCTATATCTTTTCCAAAATCTACTTCTATCACTAATGAAGGTTTTCGAGCTTTTTCGTTTTTTTTTACAGATATAACAGTACCTAATCTTATATCCACTTTGTTAAAAATATCGTAGGTTATTTGTTCTTTCATTTTTTTAATATATAATTGATTATATTTATGAGTACAGAAAATAATACTAAAGAACTTTACAATAATTCAATAAAAATTTTATCAGACCTTATATCTTTTAAAACAATTTCTGGTCAGGACAATAATTCATTAATTAATTATTGTGATGATATTTTAAAGAAAGAAGGTGCAACTTCATTTAAAACATTTGATGATGAAAAAAAAAGAGTAAATCTTTTTGCTACTTTAAAGGCAAAAAAACCCAATGGAAAAATTCCAATAATCTTATCAGGCCATACAGATGTGGTGCCTGTTTCCAAAGGTTGGTCTACTGATCCATTTAAAGCTACAATTAAAGACGATAAACTATATGGCAGAGGTTCTTGCGATATGAAAGGTTTTATTGCATGTGTATTAGCCTTTGCGCCAGTTTTTTCAAAATCAAATTTGGATAGGGATATTAATTTTTCATTTACATTTGATGAGGAGACAGCGTGTATAGGAGCTCCATTATTAATTAAAGAACTAAAAAAAAGAGGAATTAAAAAGGGAATATGTATTGTGGGCGAACCTACAAATATGAAAATTATTGATGCTCATAAAGGTGCTTATGAATATACAACATATTTTGAGGGTTTAGCTGGTCATAGTTCTCAACCTCACAAAGGTGTCAGCGCAGTTGAGTATGCGGCTAGATATATTAATAAACTTATTGAACTAAGAGAAAAACTTAAAGATAGAGTTCAAAAAGATTCTATATTTGATCCTCCCTACTCAACTCTTTCTGTAGGGGGAATATTTGGAGGGATTGCACACAATGTAATCTCTGACAAGTGTCATGTTAAATGGGAAACAAGACCTGTGATTAAGGATGATGCGGTATATTTAAACGCAGAACTAGATAAATATGTAAATGAAATACTTTTGCCAGATATGAAAAAAGTTTACCCAGATTCAAAAATTTCAAAAGAAATAATAGGAGAAATAATTGGATTTGATCGTGATGAAAAATCTGAAGCATGTGAGTTTGTTTCTAGCATAACTGGTGATAATTCAAGAGAAGTAGTTTCTTTTGGAACAGAAGCTGGTCTATTCCAAGAAATAGGTATAAGCACTGCTGTATGTGGTCCAGGATCAATAGAACAAGCTCATAAAATAGATGAATTTATTAAATTAGAAGAAATTAATAAATGTTTAAATTTCTTGAATGGTGTTAAAGATAAATCAATACAAAATTAAATAAATGTCAAAAAAATATCCACGAAATATGATAGGTTATGGATCTAAAGAACCAAAAGTGGTTTGGCCAAATAATGCAAAACTTGCTCTGCAAATAGTTCTTAACTATGAAGAAGGAGGTGAAAATAATATTCTTCATGGTGATAAATATTCTGAAACTTTTTTATCTGAAATTATAGGAGCCCAAGCATTTAAAGCTAGGCATATTAATATGGAATCTATGTATGAATATGGTTCAAGAAGAGGTTTTTGGAGACTTCATAAATTATTTCAAGAAAAAAAAATACCTATAACAATTTTTGGAGTTGCAATGGCTTTGGAAAGAAATCCAGAAGTATGTGAAGCAATAAAGAATGGAAATTACGAAGTCGCCTGCCATGGCTGGAGATGGATTGATTATCAAAATGTAAAAAAAAGTACTGAAAAAAAAGATATGAAATTAGCTATTAAAACTATAAAAAAAATTTTTGGTAAAAGACCTTTGGGCTGGTACACAGGAAGATGTAGTCCAAATACTAGAGACTTAGTATTTAGTGATGGAGGATTTATATATGATAGTGACTCTTACAGTGATGATTTACCTTATTGGGAATATAAAAAAAATCAAAAACAATTAATTATTCCTTATACTTTGGATAACAATGATATGAGATTTGCAACAAATCAAGGTTTTAACAGTGGAGATCAATTTTATACATATTTAAAAGATAGTTTTGACACTCTATATGAAGAAGGTAAAAAACATCCAAAAATGATGTCTGTAGGTTTGCATTGTAGATTAATTGGAAGGCCAGGAAGAATACAGTCGCTAAAAAAATTCTTAGATTATGTCCTAAAGTTTAATGATGTATGGATTTGTAAAAGAATAGATATTGCAAAACATTGGATTAAAAATTATCCAAACTAACAGAAAATGAAAAAAAATAATATTATTTACTTAAATGGATTAATTGATTTAGCTCAATCGAGACTGGGTTCTAAAATTGTTTATAGAACTGATGAATTTTTTGCACCTGCTAAAAGAATAATTAACCCATGGCCTCCTGTATTTAAAGAAGGGGTATTCGATAAACACGGTAAGTGGATGGATGGATGGGAAACAAGAAGAAAAAGAATAAAAGGATATGACTATGTAATTTTAAAGTTTGGAAAACCCGGTTTTATAAAAAAAGTAGATGTTGATACATCTTACTTTTCTGGAAATCATCCTAATAAAATTTCGTTACAAGCCTGTAATAGTAAAAAAAAAATTCCTGATAAAAAAACTAAATGGATAACAATTATTAAAAAAAGTAGAACTAAAGCAAATAGTCATCATTTTTTTAAAGTAAAGAATAAAAATTATTTTACTCATATAAAGTTAAATATTTTTCCAGACGGAGGAGTTGCAAGATTAAGAGTTTATGGCTCCATGAAAACTAATAATAAAATTTATAATAAAATTCAAAATTTAACATCTGTTGTAAATGGAGCGGTACCGATTGCTTGCAATAACGAACATTTTGGAAGAGCAGAAAATATACTTGCTCCAGGTGTTGGAAAAAATATGGGTGATGGATGGGAAACTAGAAGAAGTAGAGGAAAAAATTTTGATTGGATAATAATAAAGTGCTCATCACCGGGAAAAATTAATAAAATTCAATTAGACACTCATCATTTTAAGGGAAATTACCCAGACAAATGTTCTATACAAGCAGCCTATATTCCTAACAAAATTTCAGAAAAAAATATTGTTAACAAGTCAAAAAAGTGGTCCTTTCTTATTAACAAAATTAAACTCTATGCACATAAAAAACACAACTTTAATAACAAGATAATGAAAAATAAAAAAATAAATTTTATTAGAATTAATATATTCCCAGATGGTGGAATTTCAAGAATTCGAGCTTTTGGTAAACCAGAATGATGCAAAAAATTATTACACCAATAAAAATAACAAAAGAAAATTTTTCTAAATTTGGAGATGTTATTTCGACAAAAGATATTAAGCCTTTGGACATAAATAAAGGATATGCAAGAAGATATGATGGTATAGCTAACTTGAATACTTCTAATGAAAATGGTGAAACAACCATTAGTATATTTTCTGCCATAAGAAGAAGTTTTCCTATGAAAATTGACATGATGGAAAAACATCCTTTAGGAAGCCAAGCTTTTATACCAATGAAAGAAACAACTTTTATAGCTTTTGTTGCACCTAAAGGTGAGAGACCTGATTTAAATAAAATTGAAGCTTTTATTGTTTCACCAGGAATTGGAATAAATTATAACCCCGGAATTTGGCATTTCCCCTTAATAGCAACAGAAGATATGAATTTCCTTGTTGTCGATCGAAAAGGATCTGGAGACAACTTAGTTATAGAAAATTTAGATAAAGAAAATATTACTTTAAAATATTAAAGCCCGCCGCTGCACAACATGACGGCGAGCTTTTGAATTTAAACTATTTATTTACCTCTTCCAGATATTGCCATATGAATGATAGCGCCTAAAGCTGCTCCAATCATCCAAGCATATCCTCCTCCGCCGCCTAAATTAGCGAAGAAATCATCTAAACCTGCAAATAATATATTTGGCCAAACAGATCCAACTGCAACATAACCTGAGATTAACCAAGCTAACATTGCTTTTCCGTTAAATCCCCCGTTGTAATGGTATTTTCCACTTGATTTATCAGAAAATAAATCATCTACATCAAGTTTTTGATTTTTGATTACATAATAATCAACTATCATTATTCCAAATACTGGCGCTAAAATTGCTCCTAATGTATTAACAAATGGAAACATTCCCATTTGAGTTATAACGGCAACCCACATACCTCCAATTACAAATCCAAAAATAGCAGTGATTAATCCACCAGTTCTGAAATTTATTTTGTCTGGCATTAAGTTTGCAAGGTCATACGCTGGAGGTATAAAATTCGCTACCATATTTATACCAACTGTAGCTGCAAAAAATGCAAATGCTGCAATTAAAGTTAAAAATAAATTATCTACTTTAGCGACCATTTCTGTTGGTTGTGCAATGTATTCTCCAAATATTGCAATTGTACCACCAGTAATCATTAAAGTTATAAATGAAAAGAAAACTACATTTCCTACTAATCCCCATAGGTTTCCTTTTTTCATTTCATCTTCATTTTTAACAAATCTAGCAAAGTCACCAAAGTTAATAACTACTGCAGCAAAATATCCAACCATAATTGAAAATACAGCCAAAAAAGCACCAAATGATCCCAAGCCTTCGAAACCACCTGAACGTTCTCCGCCTGAAAATATTTCTCCAACTTCTGATAATAGTCCACCACCAGCTTTAGCCCAAATAGCTATCATTAAAACAATCATCACAATATAAACCGCTGGTCCAGCAAAGTTTAAAAATCTTCTAACAAGATCAATTCCCTGCCAAAACAGATAAACTTGGAAAAGTGACACAAAAATAAATGATATCCACATTACTCCTGACATTCCAAGTAACACAGGTTCGCCCTGTATCCCTGTTAAACCTGTAATTAAAAGTGCGACTGCTGTTGAAGCTGCATAAGTTTGAGCGCCATACCAAAACATTGCTACAAGTCCTCTAGCCATTGCTGGAAAATTCGCACCAAAAACTCCCATACTTACACGAGCAAATACTGGATAAGGAATACCATGTTTAACACTTGGTTTTCCTGATAGGTTAACTAGCCACATTATAAAAAATCCTGCTAATATTAAAGCAAGAAATACAGCCCATCCATTTAAACCTGAAGCTATAAATAATGAAGCCGCCAAAGTATATCCAAATAAACTTTGAACATCGTTAGCCCATACGTTAAAGATTTCGAACCATCCCCACTTTTTCTCTGAACTAGGTGTTGGAGCTAAATCCTTATTATATAATTTAGAAGATCTACTCATATCTTCCTCCTTCCATGTTTTCTAATTATTTAACGGTAGATTTTATACAGATAATATCAAGGCTTTATTGCAGCTTTGTTAAAAACGGCTTGTATTATGATTATTAAAACTCAATTTGATCAACTAGTTTAAATTTTATATTAATTCCAACCACCAACTGTTTTTACTTCTAAAAACTCTATCAAACCTTCTGTTCCAGCTTCTCTTCCAATTCCAGAATGTTTATAGCCGCCAAATGGTGATGCAACTGCTATGCCAACTCCATTTACATCTACCATTCCAGATCTGAGTTTTCTTGCGACTCTTTTTATTTTTTCTTTGTCTTGTGTTTGAATATAATTTGTCAGGCCATAAGGAGTGTCGTTAGCTATTGAAATAGCCTCTTCTTCGTTTTCAAAGGGAATTATAGATAAAACTGGACCAAAAATTTCAGTTCTTGCTATTTCCATTTGATTATTAACATCAGCAAAAACTGTTGGTTTTACATAATAACCTTTTTCTAATCCTTTAGGTTTTCCGGTACCTCCTGCTACTAGTTTTGCACCTTCATCTATTCCCTTTTGAATTAAAGTTTGAATTTTATTAAATTGTACCTCTGAAACAACTGGTCCAATATGATCTCCTTCCTTTTGTGGAGAATCTACTTTGGTATTATTTGCTAATTCTTTTACTTTTTGAACAGTTTCTTCATAAATTGATTTTTCAACAAGCATTCTTGTTGGTGCATTGCATGATTGACCTGAATTTCTAAAACATCTTTGAACTCCTCTTGCAACAGCATCTGAGTCAGCATCTTTAAAGATTATATTTGCACCTTTTCCTCCAAGCTCTAAACTGATTCTTTTAAAATCTTTTGCTGCATTTTGTGAAATTAACGCACCAGCTCTAGTTGAACCTGTAAAAGAAATCATATTGATATCAGGATGACTCGTTAAAGCATTCCCGGTTGTTGCACCATCTCCATTAATTAAATTAAAAACTCCTGAAGGAAATTTAACTTCGTCTATCATCTCAGCAAGTAACATGGATGACAATGGTGCTATCTCAGATGGTTTTAATACTACTGTGCATGCTGAAGCTAGTGCTGGAATTACTTTTAAATTAACTTGGTTTATTGGCCAATTCCATGGTGTAATTAGAGCACACACTCCTTTTGGTTCATACAGTAATTTTTGATTATTTTTTTCTTCTCCCAAGTCTTTCTCAAACTTAAAATCTTTTAAAATATTTTTAAATGACTTTATATGGCTTGCTCCAGTAGCGGCTTGCATTTCTGTTGAAAACGTCATGGGTGCTCCCATTTCAAGAGAAATTAGCTTTGCCATTTCAGTCCATCGTTTTTTATAGACTGTATATAACTTCTCTAATAACTCTAATCTTTCTTCTTTTTTTGTGAAAGCCCAAGTTTCAAAAGCTTTTTTTGCAGCAGTAACTGCTTTATCTACATCTTTTTTTCCACCTAGTGATATTTCTGCACATGGTTCCTCATTAGATGGATCTATTACTGTATGATTTCTTGGTTCTATCGGTGAAATCCATTTTCCATCAATGTAAAATTTTTTTTTATCAAACATTTATAAAATGTAACCTATAGTTTTTTTTTTGCAAATAAATTTGTTAATTCATAGACAATAGTTGCTGCAGCTAAAGATGTAACTTCCGCATGATCATAAGCTGGGGATACTTCAACAACATCAGCTGAAATTAATTTTAAACCTGACAGCCCTCTTAAAACATTAACCATTTCTCTTGTTGTCATTCCTGCAATCTCAGGTGTGCCCGTTCCAGGAGCAAAAGCTGGATCTAATACATCTATGTCTATTGATAGATATAAAGGATTGTTTCCAACTCTTTTTCTTATTCTTTCAGCAATTTTATCAGTTCCTTGACTTTGAAATTCATCGCAATGAATAATTTTAAATCCAAAACTTGCATCATTTTTAAGGTCATTTCTACTATACAAAGGTCCTCTTATACCTACATGCATTGAGGCATCATCTAAAAATAAATTTTCTTCTCGTGCTCTTCGGAAAGGTGTACCATGGGTAAAAGGTGCTCCAAAATATGTATCCCAAGTATCTAAATGTGCATCAAAATGAACTAAAGCTACAGGTCCTTTGTTAATTTTGTTTACTGCTTTTAAAAGAGGAAATGCGATCGTATGGTCACCCCCCATGCTAATTATACCTCCAGTTTTATTTAATAATTCTGTTGCTCCTGTTTCTATTTGTTTAATTGCTTCTTGAATATTAAATGGATTGCATGCTATATCGCCAGCGTCAGCAACTTGTTGTTCAACAAATGGTTCACTATCATAATCAGGATGATAGTTTGTTCTCAAATGTCTCGAAGCTTGCCTAATGCTTTGTGGTCCAAATCTTGCACCAGGTCTATAACTAGTACCTGCATCAAATGGTATCCCTACTATTGCAACATCGCATTTTTCTACATCTCTTAATTCAGGTAATCTTGCAAAGGTCGAAGGACCTGCAAATCTTGGAACTTTAGTTCCACTAACTGGTTGAATAGTTTTTTTATTTTTTTTCAAAGTATGGTTATTTAACCATAACTCTGTCTTTTATGAAAGCTTCACATTGTGCAGAAATATGATCGATTCCTGCTTTAGTAATATAATTATGTTTGGTTGCTTTCATGCAATTAGCATAGTCTTTGTTAAAATTTGATAAGCTAAAAAATAATGTAAGAATTACAAAAAATATTGATAAGTATTTTAAGGACATTTTCTTTGATTTATATGCATTTTCAATTTGCGTCAAGAACAGCATGAAGAAATTGTTTTGTTCTTTCATTTTTAGGGTCTCCAAATAGTTTTTCTGGTGGACCTTGCTCAAAAATTTTTCCTTCATTAAAAAAACAAACCCTATCTGAAATTTCTCTAGCAAAACCCATTTGGTGAGTTACCATTATCATTGTAAGATTGTGTTCTTTATTTAAAGATCTAATTACATTTAAAACTTCTCCTACAACTTCAGGATCTAATGCTGATGTAATTTCATCTAAAAGCATAACCTTTGGCCTCATTGCTAAGGCTCTAGCAATAGCTACTCGTTGCTGTTGTCCTCCTGAAAGTCTTGAAGGATGCTGATCTTTTTTATCTGTTAATCCAACTAGCTCTAAAAGTTCAAGTGCCCTTTCTTCTGCTTCTTCTTTTTTCATTCCAAGAACTTCTACAGGCGCTTCAATACAGTTTTGAAGAGCTGTCATGTGGGGAAATAAATTGAATTGTTGAAATACCATTCCAATTTTTGAACGTCTATCTCTTAAATATTTTTCATTAGCCTCTACTAGTTTCCCATTTGTATCCATATGGGTAAGTGGCTCGCCGTCTAAATGAATAACTCCACCATTAATTTTTTCTAAAGTCATTAACACTCTTAATACTGTTGTTTTTCCTGAACCAGATGGACCAATGATTGAAACCATTTCATTCTTTTTAATATTTAAATTTAGTTTATCTAAAACTACAAGATCTCCATATTGTTTTGTAACTTCATCAAATTTTACTATGATTTCTTCAGAATTTTTAATTTCCATAATTTAAATCTGTTATTGTTTTACTTTTCCTTGTGCTACATTAACTTTTTTTTCTAAATTTCTAACCCACATGGCTGCTGGTATAGAAAGTGTTAAAAATATTATACCAACCATTGTGTAAGGTTCCAAATATCTATAATTATAACCACCTACAGCTGTTGCCGCATGAAATAATTCTGCAACACCAATTGTTGATAAAAGTGGAGTATCTTTGAAAATTCCAACTAAATAATTACCCATTCCAGGTATTGCTATTGGAAATGCTTGGGGCAAAACAATTTTTCTATAAGTATAAATAGTCGAAAAATTTAATGCTCTACATGCTTCCCATTGTGTTTTTGACACTCCTTCTAGTGCTCCTCTATATACTTCTGACAAATAAGTTCCAAAATGTAAACCTATTGTAATCATTCCACACAACCATGCTGACAATTTTATTCCAAACTGAGGTAGTACAAAGTAAACAAAAAATAATTGAATTAAAAGTGGTGTAGAACGTATGAATTCTACTATTTCTCTGTTAATTACATTTACTATTTTAGAAGGAGTTCTTTGACCAAGTAAAAATAACAATCCAACAACTAAGGCTATTGCGTAACCTACTCCTGCAGCGATTATAGTATTTAAAGTTGCCCATAACATCTGTGGTAAAATTTGATAAGCAAAGTCCCATCTAAATCCCATTTCCATATGTTATACCTTTTACCTTCCAACCTTTCTTGCAGCTAATACTTCTAACCATCTTAAAAAAGGAACAAGGGCAAACCTTGCCATAATATAATAAATTAATAAGGCAGTACCAAAACATTGTGCTGAAAGCCAAGTAATAGAGTTAATTTGTTTTGCTTCAAAAGTTAAATCAACAACTGTAACAAGAGCTACAAGTGCTGTAGCTTTTAAAAGTTCTACTGTTAAATTTGCAGCAGGTGGTAAAATAATTGGAAATATTTGTGGTATAATAATTCTTTTAATTCTTTTTGCAGAACTAAAATTAAGTGCGTGTGCCGCTTCCCATTGACCTTTTGGAACTGCAAGTATACCTCCTCTTACTATTTCTGCGCCATAAGCCCCAAAATTCATACCCAAGGCTACTACACCTGCAACAAAAGCTTCCAAGGAAAGACCAAAAAAAGGTAATACATAATAAACCCAAAATAATTGAACTAACAATGATGTTCCTCTAAAAAATTCAATATAGCAAGTAGCTATTCCCTGAATTGCAGGATTTTTAGATAAACGCATTAAACCAAATATCATGGATATAATTACATAAAGAATAGTTGAACAAACTAAAACTTTGATTGTAGTGACTGTACCTAATAAAAGCGTAGGTCCATGTTCGGCTAAAAATGCAAAATAACTCATTAAAAACCTTTAACTAAATTGAAAAAAATCAGGCGACCTTTTTAGTCGCCTGATTAAATAAATATATTTCTTATACTATTTAGTTGAGCAAGCCCACTCAGTAGTCATATCAGGTGGAGGTAATTGAGCTTTATCATACCCATACTTACCGGCTCTCTCTAACATTTTAGCTGGGTTAGCCATAACTTTAGCTAAAGCAGCATTAAAAGCTTTTCTAAATTCTTCATCACTTTTTCTAAAACCAATACCTACTACGTTTACAGTTTCTTTTGGCATTAATTTAGGATCAGTAACTTCAAATGCACCACCTGTTTTTTCTTCATGCTCTTTTGCACCAAAGAAAGTTTGGACAGCTGCATCAGCTCTGCCTGCTTTCATGGCAGCTAATATTCCAACTTCACCTTCGACTAATAGCATTTGGCTATCTGGAACACCAAATTTTTTAGCAGCTTCAACAGTATTGAAACCAGCACCTGTTACTAGTGTAGCACCAGTATCAATAACATCTTGGTAGTTATTAATATTTTTAGGATTACCTTTAGGAACTAACATTGCATCACCAAAAACTCCGATTGGATCAGAAAAATTGATGTTTGCACATCTACTTTTTAAAATATACATACCACCAGTTATCATGTCCGATCTATTGGCATTAATACCAGGAATTAATCCTGACCACTCAAAAACCTTAGTTTCGTGTTCCGTAATTCCCATTTCTTCAAGAACTGTTAAAGCGATCATATTAACAAATCCTAGTGCCTCACCATTATCTCCAGCGTAAGCCCATGGTACAGCTGTACCAAATCCAAGTCTTAATTTATGTCCGTCTGCTAATCTTTGAGTTAGTGTTGCAGCACTTACTGAAGAAACACTAAAAAGAATAACAAGAAGAACAATAAAAGATTTAAATAATCTACTCATAATTTATTTCCCTCTCGATTTAATTTATTTTAAATAATTTAACTAAAAAAATGGTTATTTGTATACACAAAATTATTTTTTCAATCAGAGGTTGACTTAACAATATTTAAAAAATGTTATTGGGATAATTGAATTTTATCACCAACATTTATTTTTCCATCGTTTAAAGCTCTTAAATAAATTCCCATATCAAAATGATTGTAAGTTTTTTTAAGAGACTGGAGTAAATTTAAAGAATTATCATCAGTTTTTGGTTTTAAATTTATAGCTACACATCTTGGAATATTTTTTTCAACTTGAAAAGAAATATTGTTAATTTTTATAATTTTGCCTATCCATTTTCTTTCTTCTCCTGCTTTTACACCCTCAAAGTAAAAATTACCTCTAAATCTTTCAAACTCAACTCTTTCATTAATTTTTTTTTCAAAGTCTTTAACACTATTCAAGTTTATTAATGATATTGAGTTAAAAATATTATTAGAATGAGTAGTATCAAAAAATGGAAATTTGGTATTTTTTAAAAGAAAAATTGGTTTTGCTAAAGAACTTTCTAATTCAATTAATTTTTCTGAAAGTTTAATTTTTTCTTCATTATTTTCTGGTGATATTGAAATTATTTTTTTTTTTCTAAGATTTAAAGCAAGTTTACCTTGATCATAAGTGAAATTATATTTATTTAAAACAGGTGAATTTTTTAAAGTTAGTAAATTAATTAATTTTCTTTCGTTTGGATTTTTTTCCATAGACCTTGCTTTTTCTAAATCAACTCCTCTAGAAAATGCAAATATTCTATCATTAATCAACCCTTTTTCTTTTATAACATCACAACTTTTAATACTTTGAAATGATAAAGTTTTAACTGGGCAATAATAAATAGATGAAATAAAACTATTCATATTATTAATATTTTCCTTTTTTTGTCGATCCATTATAAAATATTTTTGATAGTTCGTCCTTTGCCTTGTTCCATGATATTATATCCTCTTTAGTCATTAAAGCTTTTGGAACATCAGAATATTCATGAAATTTATGAGTATCCTCACCCCTTGCTTTTTGTACATAAATTTTTCCAAGTACTTGTTCTACATTACTTCCAATATAACTTTGTATTACAAATCCAATTCTCCTATCTTTACTTCTATTTAAACCTGAACCATGAATTATAGTTGGGTGATGTAATGACATTTGTCCAGCTTTTAAAACTACAGGATCAGTTTCATCTATCGGTACATTTTCAATTGTCTGTCCTCTTGTAAGTAAATTTCCATCATCAAATTTTTGTTCATGATTTTTTAGTTCTCCTTTATGAGACCCGGGCCACATTCTCATACAGCCATTTTCTTCATTTGAATCTGTTACTGCTATCCATGCTGTAACCCAGTTATGAGGTTCTAATCCAATATATTTGGCATCTTGGTGAAAGCTTACAAATCCTTTTTCATTAGCATTTTTAATAAAAAGTGTTGTTCCACAAATAAGTATATTTTTACCAATAATGCTTTCAACTGCGTCTAATATTTTATTATTAAGACATACATTGTTAAAGACAGGAGAAATCATATGTACATAATTCCGTCCTAAGCCCTCAAGAGCGTTCGGCCATTTTTTTTCAATAATTTCTATTTCTTTCCTAATTTCTTTAGCTTCTTGAATTGACAAAACATCAATTGGAGCAACATAACCTTTTTCTTTATAAAAGTTTATCTGGTGATCAGACAATTGGGTCATTCTAATTTACCAAAAGTTTACCTGTATTTAAAGTATGTTTAATTCTTTCTTGAGTTTTTTTTGTTTCTATTAGCCTCATAAATGACTCTAATTCTAATTTGTATAATTCGTCTTCAGAAAGTGTTTTGTCTATTGTTGTATCTCCTCCACTTAAAACATTAGCTAATTCTGAACCAACCTCTATACCATGATCTAGTATAATCTTCTCATTATATAATTTCTCTAAAACTTTTATCATTTTTTCTTTAAGAGGTTTTCCTGATAAATTAAATGAGCATTCTTTTGGAGGTACAAAATCTCTATTTTCTAATATTAATTTTTTTGAAACTTCAAACAAACTGTTTCTATTCATAACTTTTTTATCTTCTGGTCTTAAAAATTTTAGTGGTTCAGCTTCAACGGTTGAAGTTGCAGTAGTTCCATAACCAATAATATTAAATACTTTTAAAGGTGCAAAGTCACAATCTTTTTTAGCCTCTGGAGCTTGAGACCATCTCCATAAAACCTCTTTACATCCTCCACCAGCTGGCACAAGACCTACTCCTGTTTCAACCAAACCCATTACAATATTTGTATGCGCTACTACAAAATTTGATTGTATAGCCACCTCTTCTCCTCCTCCTAAAACTAAACCGGATGGAGCTGAAATAACTGGATGATCTGAATATTTTAAGTGCTTACAAGTTTCTTGAAAATATTTAATAAATTTTTCTATAGAATTAAAATCACCTTTATCTGCAAAATTCATAGTATAAGTTAAATTTACACCTGCTGAAAATTGCATACTTTCATTTATAATTATTAAAGGCTTGTCAGTTGCATTTTTTAATGCATCCATAGAGTCATAGTCTAAAGCGCAAGCTTTTGTAGTAAACTCAACAATATTGAAGTCTTTAAACCTATAAATTTCAGCAGATTTATTTTTGTCTACTCGAATTGCTTTTGGTTTAATTTTTCCTAAAGTTTCAATATTTGTATACCTTTGTCTTTCACCATAAAAATCTTCATCTTTTGATTTTGATAAATTTTCTAAGAATTTATTATTTTCAAAACTATCAATACGATCAAAGAAATTTTTAACTCCAATTGACTTTAACATCTCAAATGGTCCCATGGCCCAATTAAAACCAAGACGCATAGCTTCGTCAATATCATTAAATTTATCTGTGATACCAGGAACTAATGATGATGCATATTTAATTATTTGAGAAATAACTGACCATGCATATTTGCCGTATTTATCTTTTCTATTAATTAGTAAGTTTAAATTTACAGTTTCAATACCAAGATCAATTTTTTTTGAAGAGGAATACTCCTCTGTTTCAAGATTAATTGCTTCTAATACCTTTTGACTGTTTTGCTTATTCATTCTATAGAAGCCACCTTTACCTTTTCTTCCAGTATAGCCTGATTGAATTAATTTTGTAATTAATGGAATTTCTTTTGCAACTAATTGAAAAGGATCATTTTTTGAAAGTTCTTTTATAAAACTTTTTAAAACATCAGCCATTAAGTCTATACCAATCAAATCGTATAAACCAAATACACCTGTTTTTGGTATTCCCATAGGTCGACCAAATACTGCATCGGCTTCCTCAATTGACAATTTCATTTTAAAAGCTTCGGTCATTGCTACTTGCATTGCAAAAACTCCTACCCTATTTCCTAAAAAACCTGGTGTATCATTACAAACTATTGCACCTTTTCCTAACTCTCGCTCACAAAATTTCTTTAATGAATTAATTTTATCAAGATCATTATTTTCATTTTTTACAATTTCTAATAATCCCATATACCGAACTGGATTAAAGAAATGTGTGATACAAAAATCTTTTTTTTCTTCTTCTGTTAATTTTTCAGATAAAATTTTTATAGGTATTGAAGATGTATTAGATGAAACAATTGCACCTGTTTTTCTTGATTTAAAAATTTTTTCATAAATATTATGCTTAATATCAATTCTTTCAACAACAGCTTCAACAACCCAATCAGCTTCCTTAACTGAATCAAAATCGTCATCTATATTGCCTATATTAATATTATTTATTTTTGATTTATCTATTAGCAAAGGTGGTCTTGATTTGTATATTCTGTCTCTTGCTTTTTCAGATATTTCTGTCTTTAAGTCTAATAATGTGACTGGAACATTAGCATTACATAAATGAGCTGCTATTCCACTCCCCATTGTACCAGAGCCAATAATTACAACTTTCTTTATATTCATAAAAGATTATTTTTGGTTATACGTATCTTAAGAAAAATTTCAAATTTATCTATTCTTAATTCCTCTTAATCTTTCAGATCTTCTTCTTAACAATTCCACAGTTGTTAGCAAACCAATAGATAATGCTACGAGACAAGTTGCCATACATAAAATTACTGGACTAATCTCCTGTCTTAGCCCAGCCCACATTTGTCTTGGTATAGTGACCTGTTCAACACTTCCAACAAATAGAACCACTACAACTTCATCAAATGAAGTTATAAATGCAAATAATGCTCCTGAAATTACCCCTGGAAGAATTAATGGCATAATAACCTTAAAAAATGTTTTCATTGTATCTCCACCTAAACTTTGAGAAGCTCTGATTAAATTATTATCAAATCCTGTAAGAGTTGCTGTTACAGTTATAACAACAAATGGAGTCCCTAATGCTGTGTGCGCAAGTATTAAACCAGTATAACTATGCGTTAATCCTAATTTTGAGTAAAAGAAAAACATTCCTGCAGCAGTAATAATCAAAGGTACAATCATTGGTGAAATTAAAATAGCCATAATTAACGCTCTAAAAGGCATGTGTGGTCTACTTAAACCTAGGGCAGCCACAGTTCCTAATCCTGTTGCAATAAATGTGGAAACAATTCCAATATAAAAACTATTTACAGTTCCTCTCATCCATTTATCTGTACAAACAGTTGTTACTTCTACACCACAAATATTTACCATTTGTTTATACCATTTTAATGACCAACCTGATGGATCAAGTGTCATAAACTCTCTGGTGAATTCAAAAAATGGAGAAGAGCTAAATGATAAAGGTAAAACAATAAATATTGGGGCAACTAAAAAGAAAAACACTAATCCACAATAAGTTAAAAAACTATAGTAGCCTATTCTCTGAGGTGTTGTTGCATATACCGGTAAAGCCATAATTATCCTAACTTAATATTTTCAACTCCTATTATTTTATTGTACAGCCAATAAAAAACTAGCATTACTGCTAACAGAACTGAACCTAAAGCTGCACATAGACCCCAGTTTAAAGTGGTTTTAAGATGATAAGCAATCCAATTACCTATCATTTGTCCATCTTTTCCTCCAACTAATTCTGGAGTTATAAAATATCCAATTGCTATAATGAAAACTAAAAGTCCTCCAGCGCTTATTCCTGGAATAGAATTTGGCATATAAACTTTCCAAAATGCATGTAAAGGTGATGCTCCTAAATTTAATGCTGCTTTCATATAACTTGGTGAGATAGTTTTCATTACACTATACAAAGGTAAAACCATAAATGGCAATAAAATTTGGGTCATCACAATAATTGTACCTGTTTCATTATACATTAGCTTCCATCGGTTTTCGTCAGCAATAAGACCTGCCATCACCATTAAATTATTAAATACTCCTTTTTGCTGAAGAATGATCATCCATGCAACCGTTCTAACCAGTAAAGAAGTCCAAAAAGGCAAAAGAACACATATCATTAATAAGTTACTGTATTTTAGTGGGAGTGTTGCAAGCAAATAAGCTATAGGATATCCCAACATCAAAGTAAAAATTGTAACCAGTAGACTTACTTTAAAGGTTTTAATCCATGTATGAATATAAATTCTTCTATTTTCAGGTTGTGCGATTATTTCTTTATTTGAGTCGTATTTTAAATCAACTGCATTTAGATAATAACCAAATGTTGTAGGATCAACCATTTCACCAAGTGCTTTCCAATAAATTGGGTCACCCCATCTTTTGTCTACCGCAATCATTTTATCTTTGTATGGTCCCTCTTTTATTTTTTTGAATTTTCTTTGCGATTTTTTAATTAAACTTTTCCAACCAGATTTAGAATAGTTCATTCTAGTACTTGCTTTTCCAATTTTAAATCCTTTAGCCTCTCCAATTTCAAGAAACATTGTTTTGAAAACTTCTTCAGAAGGTAAACCTTTCTTGTCCCATTTTTTATAAACCTCAAATGTTTTTGGGAAAACTGTATTGATATATCTATCATCAACACTTCTTGAAAGCATGTCTCCAATTGGAATTATAAAAGTAATAAGTATAAATGCTAAAAGAGGTAGCACTAAAAGAAATGCACGAATTTTATTAATTCTCTCAGCTTTCTTTAAACTTACTTTTAAAGGTATTCCATCACTTGTAAGAATTGGTCCTGAGATAGTTTCACTGCTCATAAAATTTATTGAATCTACTCCAATATAAAAAAAAAGGCGAGAACGAATCTCGCCTTTTTTTAAATAAAATTAAAGTTTTAGTTACCTTTCCAAACTCCAAATCTTTCAGAAACTTCAGCACCGTTATCTGCCCACCAGAATGGGTCAGCAATAACAGATCTTCTTAATCTCTTAGGAGTATTAGGCATGTGAGGTAATACATCTACTCCAGTATTGAAATATGGCTCACCTTTTTTGATGATGTCAATACTAGATGATCTCATAGGACCATATGGAATGTATTTTGCTTGAAGAGCTAAAGACTCAGCAGTTGAAGCATGTTTTACAAACTCTCTTGCTTCAGCTTCATTTTTAGTTCCTTTTATAACAACAAGATATTCTTGCTCAAGAACCTGTCCATCCCAGATGTAATTAAACTTTTTACCATCTTGTAAAATAGCAGCACCAATTCTTCCGTTGTATGCAAGTGACATAACAACTTCTCCAGATGATACTAATTCAAGTGGCTTAGAACCAGCAGACCAGAATACAACATGATCTTTAATTGTATCTAATTTTGCAAAAGCTCTATCGATTCCACCTTCAGAACTCATTTCCTTATAAACGTTTTTAGGTTTTACACCGTCAGCAACTAATGCCATTTCGATTAAAGCATTTGCCCAAGTGTGAATTCCTCTTTTTCCAGGAAATTTTTTAACATCAAAGAAATCTTTGATTGTTTTTGGTTTTTTTCCAGGAAACGCAGCTGGATCATAAAAAGCAACATAAGACCAGAAAATCTGTGGTGATATACACTCAGATACTGGTTTTACAACCATGTCATCAATAAAGTGACTTTGGTCAACTTTTAAAAATAATCCTTCGTCGCAACCAGTGATAGCTTGGTCAGGAAGTACGTCTACAACATCCCAAGTTACGTTGTTTGCCTCTACTTGAGCTTTGATTTCTCCAAGACCACCGTTATAGTTTTCAACAGTAACTCCAGAACCTTTGCTCCAAGTATCTATATAAGCTTTCTGTTGGCTGGCTGTATAAGCTCCACCCCATGAAACGAAAGTAATATCTGCAGTTGCAGATCCAACGAACGCCATAGAGATTAAACCAAGGAAAGCTGCTTTGATTGTTTTTCTCATTATTTTCCCCTTTAAATTAAATTTAATTTAAGTTTTTATAATTAAAGTAAAACATATTGAGATATAGAGATCAAAGAGTTTTTTTAAGATAAAAATGTTGATTTTATTTATATTTAAGCCTTAAAATCTAAAGCTCTAGTATCTTCAGCCTTCCAGGATAATTTGACAGAGGCTCCTTCTTTTAAATCGGAATGATCTGAAGAATTAGGAATTTTTACTATAAATTGATTATTTCCACATACATTAACTCTAGTTCTAACATGGTCTCCTAAATAAATTAATTCTTCTACTTTAGCATCAAAACTATTTTCATAATTACCTTTTTCAGCATTAACCCATACTCTTTCAGGTCTTAAAGATAATAATGATGAATCGCCAACTGAATTAACATTAATTTTTAATGAAACTATTTCATCACCATTATCTGTAACAACTACACAGTTTTTTCCATTTACAGATTTTACTTTACCTCTTATCTGATTATTCTCACCTATAAACTGTGCAACAAAAGAATTGTCTGGTTTTTCATAAAGAACATCGGGTGTAGAAATTTGTTGAATTTTTCCATCATTAAATACTGCAATTCTATTAGACATCGTTAAAGCTTCACTTTGATCATGTGTAACGTAGACAACAGTGATACCAATGTTTTCATGTATATGTTTAATCTCATACTGCATTTGTTCTCTAAGTTTTTTATCAAGTGCACCTAGTGGCTCATCCATTAAAACTAACCTCGGTTCAAAAACCAAAGCTCTTGCTAATGCAACACGTTGTTGTTGTCCTCCTGACAATTGCATAGGCATTCTTGTTCCAAAATCTTGAAGTTCTACCATTGATAGTGCTTTATGAACTTTTTCATCAATCTCCGCCTTTGGCAATTTTCTAACCTCTAAAGGAAAAGCTAAATTTTCATTTACTGTCATGTGAGGAAACAATGCATAGTTTTGAAAAACCATTCCGATTCCTCTTTTGTATGGTGGGATTGAACTTATGGGTTCACCCTCTAAATATATTTCTCCACTTGTTGGTGTCTCAAAACCTGCCAACATCATTAATGTTGTTGTTTTTCCTGAACCTGAAGGTCCAAGCATCGTTAAAAATTCTCCTTGGGGAATATCCAAATTTAATCCTTTGACAACCAAAACTTCACCATCGTAACTTTTATCTACATTTTCGAACTTCACGAAACTATCTTTTTGAGGCATGCGCATTTAAAACATTAGATAAAGCTTAATTCAAGGATTAATTAACCTTTAATATGAAGGTCACCAGGAAATTTATAAAAGTTCTCAGCTCCATTTTCAGATACTCTAATTGATTCACTACTTTCAACTCCCCACTCTCCAAATTGCATAACAGCAATCATATGAAAACACACATTTTTCTGTAAAATAGTTTTATCTCCTTTTTGAATATTAAGTGTGTGCTCTCCCCAATCAGGAGGGTAACCAATGCCTATTGAATAACCTGTTCTAGATTTTTTTTCTATTCCATATTTGTCTAAAACTTTCCAAAAAGCTTGTGCTACATCGTTTGCTGTATTACCTGGTTTTGTTGCATCAATGCCTGCTTGGAGTGCCTCTCTTGTTCTTTTCATTGTATCTATTTTTTTTTGATCTGGTTTTCCAAGCAAAACAGTTCTCGCCATCGGGCAGTGGTACTTTTTATATACGCCAGATATTTCAATAATTGATGCTTCTCCATTTACAAATTTATCATCTGTCCAAGATAAATGTGAGGCAGAAGTTCCTTTTCCAGTTGGTATTAAAGGTACAATAGATGAATAGTCACCACCATATTCTTTTGTTCCACTTATTAAAGTTGAATATATCTTCGCAACTGCATCACACTGTCTTACTCCAGGATTAATTGCTTCAAAAGCGGTTTTCATTCCTAGTTGAGTGATCTGAGATGCTATTTTCATATACTTTATTTCATTCTCGGATTTAACTAGTCTCACCCAGTTAACTAATCTTTCACAATCTTTAATTTTAGAATTTGGTAAACCTTGTTTTAGTTTTTCATGAGAGTAAGCGGTAAAATAATGACTATCCATCTCTACACCTATAGAGAGCTTGTCCCATTTTCTTTCTTTTATAAATTCTACCAATCTATCGTAAGGATGTACTGGCCAAACATGAATATATTTTTCATCATAAATAATAATATTCTCATCTTTTAAGTAGGTTTTTATGTAGGCTCCACCTGCATCTTGTGCTCTTACAAAACACAAAGGTTCATCGGCATTAACATGAACTATAACGCACTGGGCATAATAAAATGACCAGGCATCATATCCTGTTAGATAATTCATATTATTAGTATCTTGAGAAATTAATAAATCAATACCTTTATCTTGCATTGATTTCTGAACTTTCTTAAGTCTTTGTTTGTATTCTTCTTTTGAAAATAACATTATTAATTACTCCAAAATAATTTTCCAAAACCATTAACTTGTTCTGTTTTCTTGATATTTTGTAAAGTGTCCCAAATTAAAACTTGGTTACTTGACAAAACTATTTTATTTAATTTTTTTTCTAATTTATCAACAATATTTAAAGCTGGTAAATTGGTACAAGAAAGAAAAACAGCTTCAGCATCTCCTAAATCCATCTTTGTAATAACTTCAAATAAATAATCAGGATCAATTTTTGCAATATCATTATCATACGAAATATCAAAATATGAATTTGATGTAATAATAAAATTTTCTTTTTTAAAATATTCTACTACGTCATTATTTAATTTTTTTGAATAAGGTGTAAAAATTGATACTTTTTTAACATGCATTTTTCTAAGTGCGTTAACAGCAGCGGAACTTGGAGTTACAACTTTTGCATCTGGTTTTGCTAAATTAATTTTGTTTTTAATTGAATCATACCCTGATGCAATCGTTCCCGAGGTGCATCCATAAACAACACAATCTAATTTTTCATCAGGAAGTATATCTTTTGAAACTTCTGTTACAGTTTCGGCCATTTTAATTAAATTTTCTTTTGTTAAAGGATAATAACTACGAATTCGATTTACAAATAGATCAATATTCATGTTTTCGATGATCTGTTTAAAATCTTTTTCAATCATAAAATCGGTTGAGAGCGCTATTAATCCTATTTTAGAATTAATTCCTGAGTTGAATTTAGGATCTACTTTTATTGAATTCATTTAATATCTTACAATATAGAATAAAAAATGAACATATATTTAATAGAGCTGTTGACAATTTCGTAAACTCAAATAGATTTTGTGCATGCTTAAAAAAATTGCTTTAATTATTACTTTTACTTTTTTTGTTTCGTCTCAAGCACAATCTAATAGCTGCCCAGTTTTATATCCTGAATTAATGGAAATGATTGAAAATAGTACCTTACCTCAAGAAAAAATTGATGAGGCCAAAGCATTAATTGAAAAAGGATGGGCATTACATAAAGAGCTAGAGGATACGCCTGATGATAGCAGACATTACGATGCTTTGGAATTATTATTTCAAGCTTTAGATATTCTTGAAGCTACATAATAAAACAAACTATCATAAATCAAAAAATTAAATTAGTATCAAATTATCTTTTGCAAAAAAAAATTAATGAAAATTGGATTCATAGGTCTTGGCAATGTTGGTGGGAAATTAGCAGGTAGTTTGCTAAGAAATAAATTTGACCTAAACGTAATTGATTTAGATAAAAAATTAACAAACAAATTTAAAAGCAAAGGTGCAAAAGTTAAAAATTCTCCTAAGCAACTTGCTGAAGAAACTGATTTAATAATAACTTGTTTGCCCTCTCCAAAAGTATCTGCTGATGTAATGGAGTCAGCCGATGGAATAATTAATGGACTTTCAAAAAATAAAATATGGTTAGAAATGAGTACAACTGATGAAAATGAAGTTAAAAGATTGGGTAAATTAGTTATAGATAAAAAAGCTATACCTCTTGATGCACCAGTAAGTGGAGGTTGCCATAGAGCTGAAACTGGAAATATTGCTATATTTGTTGGTGGAGAAAGATCAGGCTTTGAAAAAGTTTTACCGGTTTTAACAGCTATGGGAAAAAAAATTCTTCATACAGGAAAACTCGGTTCTGCATCAGTATTAAAGGTAATTACCAATTATTTAGCATCCGTGCATTTGGCTGCACTTGGTGAGGCGTGGACAATTGCAAAAAAGTCTAACTTAGATTTAAAAAAAACCTACAAAGGTATTGCTGTGTCATCTGGAAATTCTTTTGTTCATGAAACTGAAAGTCAAGTAATCTTAAATGGTTCGTACAATATTAATTTTACAATGGACTTAGTAAAAAAAGATATGAATCTTTTTAACGATCTTTCAAAAAAATTAAACACAGATTTGGAAATATCACCATTTATATTAAATATCTTTAAAGATGCTGAAAAAAAATTTGGGTCAAGAGCTTGGTCATCAATGGTGGTAAAAAGATTTGAGGACAAATATAATATTGATTTTAGAGCTATAGGCTTCCCGGAAGAGTTAATTGATAATGAGCCAGAGGAAAAAGGGTTTGAAATATAAAAATGTTAGATAAAAGAAAATTTTATATTAATGGTAAATGGATAGAGCCCACAAAAAAAAATGATTATGAAGTAATTAATCCATCTAATGAAGAAACATTTGCTATAATTTCTTTAGGGTCTAAAGAAGATGTTGACTTGGCAGTCAATGCCTCAAGGAATGCTTTTCAATCTTGGAAAGATACTATTAAAGAAGAAAGAATTAAATTATTAGAAAATTTATTATTAATTTATAAAAAAAGATATGCCGAAATGACCGAAGCAATTTCTAAAGAGATGGGAGCTCCAATTGATTGGTCATCAAATGTTCAAACTGCTTCAGGCCAAGCACACCTAGAAGATTTTATAATCAGATTAAAAGATTTTAAATTTGATGAACAATTTGATACGAAATCAAATAATCATATATTTTATGAACCTATTGGAGTTTGCGGATTAATTACTCCCTGGAACTGGCCAATTAATCAAATTGCACTTAAAGTAATACCTGCTTTAGCTACTGGCTGTACAATGATACTTAAACCATCTGAAATAGCTCCTATCTCGGCAATGTTGTTTTCAGAAATGATTGATGAAGCTGGTTTTCCACCAGGTGTTTTTAATTTAGTAAATGGAGATGGAGATGGAGTTGGAACTTATGTCTCTGGCCATCCTGACATTGACATGGTTTCTTTTACCGGATCAACAAGAGCAGGGAAATTAATTACAAAAAATGCGGCCAATACAATTAAAAGAGTTTGCCTAGAACTGGGTGGCAAAGGTGGAAATATTGTATTTGCAGACTCTTATGCTAACGCGGTTAGAGATGGAATAAGAAATGTAATGAGTAATTCTGGGCAGTCTTGTGACGCTCCAACAAGAATGCTTGTCGAAAGATCTATATACGAAAGAGCTGTAAAAGAGGCAGTTGATGAAGCTAATAAGATTAAAGTGGATGTTGCATCAAAAAAAGGAGATCATATAGGGCCAGTAGTATCGAAGGTTCAGTACGATAAAATTATAAATCTTATTAAAGATGGTATTAATGAAGGTGCAAAATTAGCAGCGGGAGGCCCTGAGATGCCAAACGGTTTAAATAAGGGATATTTTATTAAGCCAACTATATTCACTGAAGTTACTAATGATATGCAAATAGCAAAAAAGGAAATTTTTGGACCAGTTCTATCTATAATTCCATTTGAATCTGAAGAAGAGGCAATTAATGTTACTAATGAAACAGAATATGGACTTGGAAACTACCTTCAAACTGAAGATAAAGAAAAAGCAAAACGAGTATCAAAAAAACTTAGATCAGGAATCGTCTATATTAATGGAAATTCACCAGATTCTGGAACTCCATTTGGCGGATACAAACAATCTGGAAATGGGCGTGAAGGAGGTTTGTGGGGATTAGAAGAATATCTAGAGGTAAAAACAATAACTGGCTGGAAATAATAATTGTCAATGGTACGTTTATTAATCCATAGAGGGATTGTAAGTAAAAAATACAAAGAAAACCTTCTTAATTCTTTCAAAAAATCATTTAAAAAAGGTTATGGAATTGAAACAGATATACATGCAACAAAAGATAATGAATTTATATGTTTTCATGATTTTACTTTAAATAGAATTTTTAGAAATAAAGAAAGTGTAAAAAATTTAGATTATTCTAAAATTAAAGAAATCAGCACACAAAATAAAAAACCTATTCCATTATTAAAAGATTTACTAAAGATTTCAGAAAATAAATTTCCTTTATTTATTGAAATAAAGCCTATTTTATCAAAAGAACTTTTAAAAAAATTGATAAAGGAAACATCAAAATATTCAAAATGTGTATTTATTTCTTTCAAACATAAAAATATTTATAATTTACTTAAAATAAAAAGTAATATTAAAGTAGGATTATCTTTTTCTAATTTAACAAGTGCTAAAATAATCGTTAAAAAATCAACAAATAAAAATATTGATTATTTGATATTAGATAAGTTTTTTTTAAATAATATATCTGTAAAAAATTTGAAGACCAAAAAATATTATTATACAATTAAAACTAAATTGGAATTTAAAAAATATCGTAAAGAAAACAATCTAATAATTGAAAATTTATAAATTATTTTTTCAAATAATTTAGCCTTCCAATAATTTCATCTCTATCCATATAATACCCTTGTAGGTGCCTGTGACCAGAGTTTGGATTAAATTCAGTTCGTCCGTGTAGAACTCTTCTATTATTAAATGAAAAAATATCTCCTGGCTCTAGCCTAAACTTTATTTGAAATTTATCATCGTGCAAGAGATTTCCAAATCTATGGTGAGCTTTATAAATTTTGTCCATAACATCTGGATGGCAGTCTAAAGCATCCATAGTTGCCACACTGAATCTTATGTCATTATAATCACCATCCTTAGTTAAAGAAATTGCTGGAGCATAAAAACTTCTATGTGCCTCTTGAGTATAGTCTTTATCTCTAAATTTAAGTGGTATATTTATCAGTGTTTCAAAAGTTTCTTTTTCATTATTTCTTAAATAATCTGCAACTGCAAAAGCATCTACTGCGGAAGAATCTCCTCCTTGAGTAGAATTAATTAGACAATGAAGAAATTGATATCCTGGAGGATTTTCAAACCAAGGTAGATCCATGTGGTTTCTTAAAGCATGTGCTGTGTAAGCTGAATTATTCGGTTTTGGAATATTGATAACTTCAAAAGGTGTTTTAAAAAAAGTCTCTCTTGTATGACTTATTCTGTTTAAAACCTTAAAAGCGGACTCCTTTTCTGTTGGCGCATTTTTTACTATTGAAATTCCTTTATAATGTAAAAGTTTTAACCACTTTATTAAACCTTGTTCAGAATTAATAATTTCATCATGTTCTATTTTGATTGTATCTAAATTTTTTTGTAATTTGTTATCCCATAGTTGGTAAGGAGAGTTATATTTTTTATTATTATTTATTGTATAACAATTTTTTCTTAACCATTTTTGATCAAAATAACTAGTATGATTTCCTTCACTCCATTCTATCTCTAATTTACCTTCGTTATTAATTTTGCATATTTTTGGTTCTATTTTTGTTGAAACTTCAAGTATATTAAACATCCTATGTCTTGAATCTTTATCATGAGCTGTTGGGCAGTTGTCTCTTAGCCACATAAAGTGAAAATTACTTTTTTCACCATCGCTCCACTCTATATTTAATGCTGAACCATTTTTTGAAACTTTAGAAATTTCTATTGTCATATTAAATTGATATTTTATTTAATTTTATTTTCAATTCAATTTATAATTGAATCTAATGGTTATAAATTGTTTTTTCCACAATTTATTAACCCATTACAGTCTCATTAATGGTTGTATTTTATTGCAGATCAAGTTTTAATACCGGCTGTTTAAACAAATAGGAGGGAATTCATGAAATTTCTTAAAAAAATATTTCTTTCGATTGCATTTCTAGCTGTAACTTCACTTGCTACAACAAGTGCTAATGCTGCTTGCAAAGTGCATTTGGGAGATTTCGACTGGGATAGTGCAAATGTTCATACTGCAATTGTTGGTTATATTCTTGAGAAAGGATATGGCTGTCAAGTTGAGGTAACGAAAGGTAGTACTAGTCCAATTATGGCTGCACACTATGATCAACAACTTGATATTATCACTGAAGTTTGGAGAGATAATATTGTTCAAATGCATGAAGAAGCTGTAGCAGCAGGTAAAATTATTGAGTTAGGGATTAACACTCCTTCGTCGACTCAAGGTTTCTATGTAGATAAACCAACTGCAGATAAATATGGTTTAAAGTCTGTTGAAGACATGAAAAAACCAGAAATTGCAAAACTATTTGCTGATCCTGAAGCACCAGGAAAAGGTAGAATGACAAGCTGTATTTCTGGATGGACTTGCTACACTATTAATATGGTTAAACATAAAGTTTATGGTCTAGATGAGTACTACACTAATTTTGATCCAGGTTCTGGTGGAGCTTTAGATGCGGCAATTGCTGGTGCATTTAAAAAAGGTAAACCGGTATTTTCATATTACTGGACACCAACAGGTTTAATGGGAAAAGTTGACTTAGTACAACTTGAAGAACCTGAGTATAACAATGAGTGCTGGACAAAAATGATGAAGGTTGTAGAAAAAATTAAAGCGGATGGCCCTGATGCATATACTGATACTTGCGCAAGTGCCTACGTAAACATGGCTTTAACAAAGTCTGCATCAACAACGTTTGCAAATAAATCATCTAATAAAAAAATCATAGACTTTATTAGAGCTTATTCTGTACCAACACCTGAAGTTAATAGATCACTTGCTTTCTATATGGATGAATCGGGTGGAGATATGGAAGCAACAGCTAAACATTTTTTATCGAACAGTGGTATGTGGAAAAAATGGGTTCCAGCTGATGTTGCGGCGAAAGTTGTAGATACTCTATAATTTTCTGAAATAATTATTAATACTAAGAGCCCTAAGGGGCTCTTAGTTTTTTGAGAAAGAATAAATGGGAAAATATAAAAAACATATTTTATATTCGCTATATTTAGCAGCTTTTTTTGCAATGGTTTATGTTGCGTATACAAGTTCAAAATATAGACCTGAAAGTGTTTCAATTTTATTTACAGATTTGTCTTGGTTAGGTAACTGGCCTAAGTGGCTAGATCTTCCATTAATGCCTTATTTAAACGAAGGTTTTGATAAACTTATTAGAGAATATGGAATGTTTTTTGAAGGAATTAATAATTTCTTACTAGGTCTTTACACAGATATGAAAAATTTTATGGTTGGGTTGCCTTGGCCATTACTCATGATTTCAGTAATTGCTCTTGCATATTTTGCTAGTGGAAGAAATATGGGAACAACAATTATGGTCGCTTTCTGTGTTTTCTTTCTAGGCTTCTTAAGTCCTAGATATTGGGATAAATGTATTATGACGACTTGTATAGTCGTTATTGGAATGTTGCTTTGTTTGGTCATTGGTATTCCTGTTGGAATAATGATGGCAAGAAATAAAAGAGTAAGAAATGCCATATTACCAATACTTGATTTAATGCAAACTATTCCAAGTTTTTGCTATTTAATTCCAGGAATTTTATTGTTTGGTTTAGGTGCAGTGCCTGCTATTTTTGCAATATTTGTCTATGCTGTTCCACCTTTAATAAGATTAACAGATCTTGGAATTAGATTGGTTGATACGGAGGTAGTTGAGGCGGCAGAGGCTTTTGGTGCAGATAAAAAACAAAAATTATGGGGAGTTCAATTGCCTTTAGCTCTTCCAAATATAATGCAAGGAATTAACCAATGTACCATGATGGCATTAGCAATGGTGGTTATTGCGTCTATGATAGGTACAAGAGGTATTGGTGATGAAGTTTTGTTAGGTTTACAGCAATTAAATGTTGGAATGGCTACTGAAGCAGGTATTGCAATTGTTTTACTAGCTATTATATTCGATCGAATTACACAATCTTACGGAGAGAAAATTCAAGAAAGAACTAAAACAAAAAAAATTAAGTTGTAAAAATATGAGCAAAATTGAAATTAAAAATGTTTACAAAATTTTTGGAGACCAACCTTCTAAGGTTCTTCCTATGGTTCAGGATGGAGCAACAAAAGAAGAAATTTTAGAAAAAACTGGACATACTGTTGGTCTAGATAATGTATCTTTGTCTATTGAAGAAGGTGAAACTTTTGTTTGTATGGGTTTGTCAGGTTCTGGTAAATCAACTTTAATCCGACATATAAATAGATTAATAGATCCAACTTCAGGAGTAGTTTCTGTTGAAGGTACTAATGTAATGGATTTAGACCCAAAAGGATTAATAGAGTTTAGAAGACATAAAATGAGCATGGTATTCCAAAGATTTGGCTTGTTTCCACACAAAACAGTATTGGAAAATGTTGGTTATGGACTTGAAGTTCAGGGACAAAAACCAGAAGAAAGAAATAAAACCGCTATGGAAAAAATTGATGCTGTCGGTTTAAATGGATTTGAACATCAATATCCAAATCAATTATCAGGTGGTATGCAACAAAGAGTTGGTTTAGCAAGAGCTCTTGCTACAAATACAGATATAATGTTAATGGATGAAGCATTTTCTGCTTTGGACCCTTTGATTAGAAGTGATATGCAAAAGCAATTAATAGATTTACAAAGTGAGTTAAAAAAAACTATAGTATTTATAACTCATGACCTAGATGAGTCATTAAGATTAGGTGATCATATAGGTATATTAAATGGGGGAAGATTGGTACAGGTAGGAACACCTATAGATATAATAATGAATCCTGCTGATGATTACGTTGAGGCATTTGTTAAAGATGTAAATAGAGCAAAAGTAATTAAAGCAAAAATTATTATGAGTTCTGTTGATTCATCTAACGGTATTGACAAGTCAAATCTTATTAAAGTCCAGGAAGATCAGTTTTTAGACGAATTTTTACCAAAAGTTGTTTGCTCAAATGCAAATTGTGAAGTTGTTGATAAGAGTGGAAACATAAAGGGTTACTTAACACAAAAAGAACTTTCAAAAGCTTTAACAAAAGAACATATGGCTGATGCAGCTAAGTCTAAATAACAAAAAAATTATTATTTCAGCTGGAGCTTCAGGTATTGGTTGGGAGACAGCAAAAAATTGTCTTTCGAAAGGTGCTATTGTATATATCTGTGATATTAGCTCAAAATCTATCAAAAAAATTCAAAAACATCCATTAATTAAGAAAAAGTTATTTACCTATGAATGTGATGCTTCAGATGAATATGAAGTTTCAGATTTTTTCAATCAAGTATATAAAAAAACAAAAAAAATTGATGCATTAATTAATAATGTAGGAGTAGCAGGTCCAACTGGAAATATAGAAAAATTAAACTCTGATGACTGGGAGAGAACTTTAAAAATAAATGTTGTAAGTCATTTCTATTTTACAAAACTTGCAATACCCATGCTTAAAAAAAATAAAGGTGGATCAATAATTAATATTTCATCTACTGCTGGAACTATGGGTTTTGCATTACGCTCGCCTTACGCCGCTAGTAAGTGGGCATTAATAGGTCTGACGAAAACATTAGCAATTGAATTAGGTAAATTTAAAATTAGAGTTAATGCTGTTTGCCCTGGAACTGTAAAAGGAGACAGAATGGCAAGAGTTATAAGAGATAAAGCAAAATTTTTAAAGGTTTCAAAAAAAGTTATCGAAAATGATTTTTTATCCATGAGTTCGATAAACTCTTGGATTTCACAAGCTGACATTGCAAATGTATGTTCCTTTTTAATTTCAAATGAAAGTATCAAAATATCTGGTCAGGTAATTCCTGTTGATGGAAATACTATTCGGTTTGATTAAAAATCCAAAAATTATTTATAATTTTTTAATTTAAGTTTTTCTCTAGCTTCGGCTGGAGTCATAATTGATACTCCTAGGTCACTTACAATTCTTATTGCTTTTTCTACTAACTGTGCATTTGTTGCCAACTTACCTTTTTCTAGATACAAATTATCCTCAAGTCCCACTCTTGGGTTTCCTCCCATAATTACAGTTTGAGCTACAAATGGCATTTCATTTTTAGAAATTGCAAATCCAGACCAAACACCTTCCTTGGGCATAATATCTTTCATTGCCTGCATTGCTAAAGGTGTTGCTGGTGCTCCCCAAGGTATACCTAAACACATTTGAAACATTGGTGGATCATTTAATAATCCCTCTTTGTATAATTGAGAGCCAAACCACATGTTTCCTAAATCAAAAGCTTCGATTTCGGGTTTTACATTTATATCTTGTAATCTTTTAGCAGCTTTTCTCAAGTCATTAGGTGTATTAACCGTAATTACAGAACTATCTCCAAAATTTAAAGTACCACAGTCAAGTGTACATATTTCTGGAAGAAACTGTTCTGCATTTGCAATTCTTTCCATTACATTTGCCATATCTGTCATTGGGCCAAATTCTAGAGGATTTTTTCCTTGCCCTATATCTAAATCCCCTCCCATTCCTGTTGTCAAATTTAAAACAACGTCAGTATCACTAGATCTAATTCTATCTACAACTTCTTTATACAATTCAAGCCTTCTACTGGGTGTTCCATCCTCTTCCCTCACGTGTATGTGAGCTATAGCTGCTCCTGCTTTTGCAGCTTCAATGGAAGCATTAGCGATTTGTTCTGGTGTTTTTGGTAAATCAGGATGCTTAGATGCTGTATCGCCCGAACCTGTAACCGCACAAGATATAAATACTTTATTGTTCATTTTTATTTTTAAGAAAGTATACTATCATATTATTTATGGAAAGATTGGAAATTTTAAATAATTTAGCTGCAGTTTTCAGATGGACAGCAAAACTTAATATGCACGAGGGTATAGCAAACCATTTTAGTGTATGTGCTTCAGATTCAAATGAAGATTTTTATATAAATGGAACAGGTGCACATTTTAGCAATATAAAAGCTAGTGATCTTGTCCTTGTAGAACAAAAAAATATCGAAGAAATAAAAAAAAATCCTTCTATTGTAGACCCTACAGCAATTAATATTCATAGCGCTATTCATAAAAAGGCACCACATGCTAGATGTATTCTTCACATTCATTCAAAATATGCTACTGCATTATCAACCCTTAAAGACCCAACACTTCCACCAATCGATCAAAATACAATGCGTTTTTATAATCGCGTGGCTGTTTTAAGTGATTTTGGAGGTTTGGGATTTGAAGAAGAAGCAGACAAAATGGCTGCTTGTATTGGTAACAATAAAGTAATGTTATTAGCAAATCATGGAATATTAACTACTGGGCAAACGATATCTGATGCTTTTGATGAGTTGTATTATTTTGAGAAGGCCTGTGAAACATACATTACAGCTTTATCAACTAAAAAAGAATTAAAAATTGTTGAACATGAAATAGCAGAAAAAACTGCTCAAGAATGGGAAAATTATTCTACAGACATGGGGAGTCTTCACTTAAAAGCTATAAGATCAATTTTAGATAAAGAAGATCCTAGTTATAAAAATTAAAAAAATGCCTATTCATATATCAACTCAAAAAATTAAAAAAGAATGGACAGATTACAATGGTCATATGAATGTTGCTTATTATGTTTTAATTTTTGATTTAAATGCAGCAGAGATACTAATGAACAAGTTTAATATGGGTGAAAAATCAGCAAAGGAAACCAATAAAAGTACAATGGTAGTTGAGTCTCATATAACATATAATCAAGAACTTAAGGAAGGAGATGAGGTTGATTTAAATTTAATATATTTTAATCATGATAAAAAAAGACTTCAATATAAATTTGAAATGGTTCATAAAAATAAAAAATATTTAGCTTCAACAATTGAAATATTAGCCTTGTATGTGGATTTAGAAGAAAGAAGAGTTGTAGAATTTGAAGATGAAAAAACTAAAATTATGGAAAATTATATTTTAGAAAATAGTTCTAAATTTAACAATGATAATTTAGTTTTTTCTGGTAAACTCAAAAAATAAATTATGGAAATAAAACTACTATCAGGCGCTTTAGGAGCAGAAATTAAAGGTTTGGATTTAAAAGACACTTCTGATGAGAACTTTAAAAAAATTAATGATTTATTATTAGAACATAAAGTTATTTTTTTTAGGGACCAGCCTTTAACAACGGATCAACATATTGCACTTGCTGAAAAATTTGGTCCATTAGAAACTCATGCTTATGTTAAGGGTATAAAAGATTATCCAGAAATCGTAAGAATTATAAAAGCTGAAGATGAAAAAAATCAGTGGGGTGAGAATTGGCACAGCGATGTAAGTTATAATTTTAAACCTACTAAAGCTGTAATACTTAAATCCATTAAAATTCCTCCAGTTGGTGGGGATACTTGTTTCTCTAATATGGAGCTTGCATGGGAAACTTTGGATGAAAAAATAAAAGATAAAATTAAAGATAAAAAAGCAATTCATAGCTCCCTGGGTGCCGAATTTTTTATAAAAAATTATAAGAAAATGGAAGGTAATAATAAAAAAAATTATGATGAATATTCTAACGAACATCCAATTGTAAGAACTCATCCAGAAACTGGGAAAAAAATTTTGTATGTTAATTGGACATATACCAAAGAAATAATTGGTATGGGTAAAGAAGAAAGTGATGAAATTTTAAAACAAATTTTTGAACATCAAGCAAGACTTGATTTAACTTGTAGATTTAACTGGACAGAAAATACAGTTTGTATTTGGGATAATAGAAGTGTTATTCATTATGCGATAGCAGATTTTTTTCCAGGAAAAGGTCTCGGTTATGAGAGAATAATGGACAGGATAGCTATAGAAGGAGATCATCCTCAATAGAAAATGCATATAATTGATAAAATTATATCTAACTTTATAAATAATAAATCTCTATATATTGGTGAAAAATTAACAACATCAGATCATATGATACAAGCTGCTATGTTGGCGGAAAAGGCAAAATCAAAAGATGATTTAATTTGTTCTTGTTTGCTTCATGATTATGGCCATTTTATTATTGAGGATCCCAATGAATTAGTAATAAACAACAAAGATGGAAATCATGAAAGTATAGGTTATGAATATCTTAAAAATTTTTTTAAGGAAGAAATAGTAATGCCAATAAAATATCATGTATTAGCCAAAAGATACCTTGCAAGAAATAAAAGATATTACAATAGTCTTTCTAATCCATCAAAAATAAGCTTAAAGTTACAAGGTGGTATATTAAGTAAAAAGGAAAGTAACAATTTTGAAAAAACATCTTTTTTTAAAAATTCAATTAAACTTAGAAAGTTTGATGAATTGGCAAAAAAAGCAAATATCAAAATGAAATCTATTTATGATTATAGAAATTTATTAATCTCTAAACTTTTATGAAATTTGATTATATAATTATTGGTGCAGGCTCAGCTGGTTGCGTTCTTTCAAATAGATTATCAGAAAATCAAAACAACAAAGTTGCTGTATTTGAAGCAGGAGGATCGAGTGATATTTGGAAAGTAAAAATGCCTTTAGCATTATTATATACAATGCATGATCCAAAATATAATTGGAAATACTATTCTGAACCAGAACCAAATTTAAATAATAGAAGATTATTTTGTCCAAGAGGAAAAATGATTGGGGGATGCTCAGCACATAATGGAATGGTTTTCGTCAGAGGTAATAAAAATGATTATGAAAGATGGGAAAACTTTGGTTTGAAGTCTTGGTCTTATGATAAGGTTCTACCCTATTTTAAAAAGATTGAAACATGGTCTGGTGGAGAAAATCAATACAGAGGTTCTTTTGGTCCTCTTACGGTCAATCAATCTAAAAATGATAATCCTTTATTTAAAGCATTTATTAATTCAGCTTCAGAAGCTGGTCATACTATTAATCCTGATATGAACGGAGAAGACCAAGAAGGATTTGGTATGTTTGACACTACAATTCACGAAGGTCAAAGGGCTAGTGTGTCAAAGTGCTATTTAAATCCTGCAAAAAAAAGAAAAAATTTAAATGTTTTTTCAAATTCATTTGTGGAAAAAATTATTTTTGATGGAAAAAAAGCAATTGGTATAGAGGTCAAAATTAAAAATAAAGTTCAAAAAATTTATGCTGAAAAAGAGATAATATTAAGTGGTGGCTCAATTAATTCACCTCAATTATTAATGCTCTCGGGTATAGGTGATGCAATTCATTTAAAAGATAAAGGAATAAATGTTGTTAACGACTTAAAAGGTGTTGGTAAAAATCTTCAAGATCATTTGGAAACATACATTATGCAAGAATGCAAAACACCTGACACTCTTTATACTTATACAAAATTAATCCCAAAAGTTATGGCAGGAATACAATGGTTTTTATCTAAATCAGGTCCATGTTCTAAATCTTTTTTAGAGGCTGGAGGTTTTGCAAAATCTTCTCCGGAAAGAGAAATTGCAAATATACAATTTCATTTTTTTCCTTCATTTGTTATTGACCATGGTTTAGTTAATCCAAGCTCACATGGATATCAATTGCATGCGAGTCCGAATCATCCAAAAAGTAGAGGATTAATAACTCTTAACTCCTCAGACCCTTATGATTATCCAAAAATATTATTTAATTATTTAGAAAATGAGGATGATTTAAAACAAACAAGAGAGTGCATTCATGTTGCAAGAAAAATTTTAGCTCAACCTTCTTTAGCAAAACATTCTGGCAAAGAAGTTGGTCCAGGTTCTGATAAAAAAAGTGATGAAGAATTAAATGAATATATAAGATCTAAAGCTGAAACTGCTTATCATCCTTGTGGTACTTGTAAAATGGGAGTAGATGATATGTCGGTAGTAGATGAAAGCTTAAAAGTTAATGGAATACAAAATTTAAGAATTGTAGATGCTTCAGTAATGCCTGAAATTCCGAGTGCGAACTTAAATGCTCCAACTCTTATGATTGCAGAAAAAGCATCTGACCTTATCTTAAATTCTTCCAATTAATTTATCTATTCAAAATATTTCTTTTTTTTAAAAAATATTTTTTTAATAATAAAATATAAAAGATAAAATAATATAATTAAAAATACGTGAGGGATATATGCTTTAAAATCAAATTTATTCCAATAGAAAATATCCATGTAAGGTCCTATATAAAAAAGTATGGGAGCCCAAATAGATATTTTTTCTAATATATTTGCACCAAAAAATTCTATATCCCCTACAGCTAATGAATAGCTTCCCTGATTATCATCATTGAAAACTTTAATTATATAAGTTCCAGCTTCAAGTTTTAAACTTTCTTTAAATTCTTTATTGTTATGTGTTCCTATTTGAGGACCAATCCAATACCAATCCCTTGCGTAGGGTTCATACCATTCCTTCCAATTATACACTCTACCATCTGCAAAAAAAAATTGATTATTATTTTCATCAAATACCTCAAGTGAAATCCATTTAATATTATCATCAATTTTAGGAATTGTAATTCCTGCATAAAATGAAAACTCGGTTTTACTCTCAATTTTATAATAATGCGGTTCTCCAATTAGTTTTCCATAATAAGCTTTTGAAATTTCTGGCTCAACTACATTATGAGGTTTATTTGAAGAAGGTGAATACTTTATAAGTTTTGGTTGATGTGCTAGAGCAAAACTAAAACTTATTGAGAATAAAATTGTTAACAATAGAATTTTTTTCATTTTATACACACTAAACTAAAAATATTATTATTGAAAATATATATTAATTAATTTATTTATTTTACTTGTATGAAAAAAACCATTGTAAGTAGTTGGAATGAATGGGATCCCTTAAAACATGTAATTGTTGGTAGGGCAGATAACTGCTGTATACCAGCACCAGAACCTGCTGTAGATGTAAAAATACCTCCCGACTCTGTTATGAAAGGTAAACATGGTAGAAGAACTCAAGATTCTATTGATAAAGCGAATGAACTTTTAGATAAGTTTGTAAAAACATTAGAAAGTCGAGGAATTAGAGTCGACAGACCAACCCCCTTAAAATTTGATGAAAAAATTGCCACGCCTGACTGGAGGGCTGAACATATGTTTGGGTGTATGCCATCTAGGGATGTAATTATTACTGTGGGAAAAGAAATGTTAGAAGCAACTATGAGTTTTAGATGCAGGTGGTTTGAATATTTAGCTTATAGACCATTGATACAACAATACTTTATGGAAGATCCAGACATGAAACATGAGTCTGCTCCTAAACCTCGTTTGACAGATAAAGATTATCATAAAAATTATTTGTCAGATGAAGTAAGTATTGAACAACGATTGGAATGGGCTGAAAAAAAATATTTTGTAACAACTGAAGAGGAGCCTCTTTTTGATGCTGCAGATATTTTAAGGTTTGGTAAAGACTTAATTGTTCAACATGGTTTTACTACAAATTTAAAGGGTATAGATTGGTTAAAAAGACATTTTCCTGATCATCGTGTTCACACTGTAAATTTTCCAGGTGATCCTTACCCTATTCATATAGATGCAACTTTTACTCCTATAAGACCTGGTCTAATATTAAATAATCCTGTAAGAAAACTTCCTAAAGAGCAAAGAAAACTTTTTGAGGATAATGGTTGGGAAATTATTGATTCAGCTCAACCAGCACATAATTCTCCACCTCCTCTTACTTATTATTCAATATGGTTATCAATGAATATTTTAGTTTTAGATCCAAAAACTGTATGTGTGGAAAAAAGTGAAGTATATCAAGCTGAACAGTTAGATAAACTCGGAATGGAAGTAGTGCCTGTAGATTTTAGAGAGGCTTATGGGTTTGGTGGAAGTTTACATTGCAGTACAACCGATGTTTATAGAGAAGGAAGTTTACAAGATTATTTTCCTAAACAATAATAATTTTATCTTCATCTTAATAATTCTGTGATATATGGGCTAATGTCCAAAAAAAATAATAATCCCAGAGGAATAATTTTAATACTGATAGCAATGATGGTTTTTTCAGTACAAGACGGGATTATGAAATATATTTTTAATTTTGTTTCACTTTATGAAGTTTATTTAATAAGAACTTTGGTTAGCTTCGGGCTTATTTTAATATTTTTAAAATTAAAAAAGGAAAAAATAGTATTTAAAACTCAATATCCTCTCTTAACTTTTTGTCGTGTGATTCTTTTCTTTTTTGGATTTAGCTCTTTTTATGTTTCATTAACTGTTTTACCTTTAGGATTTGCAACAGCCTTGTTTTTCGTTACCCCTTTTTTAATTACAATATTTGCACATTTATTTTTAAAAGAAGAGATAGGAATAAGAAGATGGTCCGCAGTGGTTGTCGGCTTTATCGGTGTATATATAACTTTAAATCCTGATTTTAATAATTTTAATTATTTAAGTTTATTACCAATTTTGTGTGCATTTTGTTATTCACTATCAATGATAATTATAAAAAGAACCTCTGAGAAAGATAGTGTTTACACTCAAACATTTACTTTTTATTTTGGAGCAATAATTTTTAGTACTATTTTCTATTTTTTAATTGGGGATGGACAATATAATACCTCAGATCATCCTGCTTCCCAATTTATCTTTAGAGAATGGTTTGTAGACTTAGAATCTAGTATTTTATTTATGATTGCAACTGGATTAACAGCTACTGTAGCTTTTCTTTTTTTGTTTACCGCTTACAGCATAGCATCTCCTGCAGTAGTTTCTCCTTTCGAATATTCAATATTGTTATGGTCACCGTTAATAGGTTGGATATATTTTAATGAGATACCAAGCTTAAATACAGTCATTGGAATACTAATAATTGTCTCTAGTGGTATTTATATTTTTATGCGTGAAAAAGCCCAAGAACAATTAATTGCTACTGAAAAACCACTAAGATAAATGACAAAAAATATAATCCCTACAATAAATATTTCTTCAATAGTAAAAAATGGTTATGAATGCCAAAGTTCAATTAAAATAATAAATAAAATTAAAAAAGCTTGTATTGATATAGGTTTTTTTCAGGTAACTGGCCACGGCATAAGTCAAAAAAAAATAAAAAATATTTGCAATGTAGGAAATAAATTTTTCAATTCATCTGATAAAAATAAAAGAAAACTTTCACCAAAAAAATGGAATTCCAAAAATAAAAATATTTATAGAGGATATTTTCCAAATGATGTGAATGGAAAAGAAGGCTTAGATATTGGTGATTTAAAAGTTACAAAAAAATATGCCAATAATACTAAAAATCAATATATTGAGTATATTGATCTAAATAAATCTATAGATAAAAGTTCAATAAAAATATTATCAAATTATTTTGATGATATTTATGATTTATGTGAAATTCTATTTCAAGGAATAATCAAGCTTTACAATAAAGACATTAAAATTTCTAAAGATGCATTTTCAAGGTATAAAACTTTAAGTACTTTAAGATTTAACTACTATCCTAATCAATCAAAACCTATTGAGATATCAAAACAAGACGGTGTCGCTCTTGGATGTGAAACTCATGTAGATAGTGGGATATTTACAGTTCTTTATCAGGATAAAAAAGGTGGTCTACAAGTACAGAATAGAAAAAATCAAAAATGGTATGATGTTCCATTTAATAAAAATGCCTTAGTGGTAAATACTGGAAGAGCGTTAGAATTCTTAAGTAAAGGAAAATTTAAAGCGACAAACCACCGTGTGCTTTGGAATAAAAAAAAGAGAATGTCTATACCTTTCTTTTTTGAACCGTCTTATGATTTTAAAATGAATAAATCTTATTTAAATGGTTCAAAATCAAATAACAAAGGTTTGATTTATGAAAAATTTTTAAACCTTTCTCTTAAAAAATTTATTGAATATCAAAGATAGTTTTGGTTTTTTCTTATCCTATAGTTTGTATAATTAAAATAGCCAAATATTAATAATAAAATAAATGAAAATACGTAAACTACATCTTTATTTGGTCGATCAAAATTTTCTGTTTTTAACTCAGTGATAATATCATCCATCTCTAAACCACTTTTTTTAGCCTCACCTTTCCAATCAAGTGTATCAACAATAATTTTATTATCTTTTTTAACTAGGCTTAGACCGTAATTTTCTAAGTTAAATTCTTCATCAAATGTTCTTTTTTTAATTTCAAATAATTTATATCTTTCTCCATATGGACTCGGTCTCGTAATTTTTATATGAACATCTTTTTCAGGTTGAAAAGTAACCATGTTTGCATCATTTAAGTTAATATAATTAAATTTTGGATAAAACTTATTTAAAACAAATTCTGGTGACAAAAATGATATGGATATTACAAAAAAGATTATTATTTCAAACCATCTTAATTTATTTATAAACCACCCTTGTGTAGCTGCTGAAAAAACTAATATTCCTATTAATGATGTTATAATTACTAATATTGCATGCCAAATATTTTCAATACCAATTAATAATAGTTCGTGATTAAATAAAAATACAATAGGTAAAACTCCCGTTCTTAAACTATACCATAATGCTTGAACGCCTGTTTTTAATGGATCTCCTCCAGATATTCCTGCAGCAGCATAAGACGCTAAACCAACAGGTGGTGTGACATCAGCCATTAAACCAAAATAAAAAACAAATAAATGAACAGCAATTAAAGGGAAAATATAACCTGATGCATTACCAACATCTACAAGCACCATGGACATTAGTGATGCAACAACAACGTAATTTGCGGTAGTAGGTAGCCCCATTCCAAGTAACAAACATAAAATAATTGTTAAAAAGAGTAAAATAACAACATTATCTTTTGCAATAGATTCAATAACAATAATTAGATTTGTACTTAATCCAGTTGATCCAACCGCTCCAACAATTACTCCAGCTGTTGCTATTGCAACTCCAACAGCAATCATATTAATTGCTCCCTTTTGAAGTCCAACAACAGTTTCATTATACCAAATTGATAAATTTTCTTTATAATTATTATTCTTTCTTGAAATAACAATTTTGTACAAAAGATTTACAAAAACTAATGAGATAGTTGCATAATAAATTGAGTAGGAAGCTGTAAGCCTCAAATAAACTAATAAATAAATTAAAACAAATATAGGAATTAAAAAATGAAGACCTGATAAAAAAGTTTCTTTTAATTTAGGTAATTTATCTTCTTCAATTCCTTTTAGTCCAAGTTTTAATGCTTCTAGATGTGAAATATAAAAAAGAGCTATATATGAAATTATTGCTGGTAAAAATGCATGTTTTACTATTTCAAAATAAGTAACTCCTATAAAGCTTGCCATTACAAATGCGGCAGCACCCATAACGGGTGGCATAATTTGTCCATTAACAGATGAAGCAACTTCTATTGCACCAGCTTTTTCTTTTGAAAATCCTGTTTGCTTCATAATTGGAATTGTAAATGTTCCAGTAGTAACTGTATTTGCAACAGAAGATCCTGAAATCATTCCAGTCATACCAGATCCAAGAATAGCAGCTTTTGCTGGTCCTCCTCGTGTTTTACCCACCATTGCAAATGCCAAATCTAAAAAATACTTACCTCCACCTGCTGTTTCTAAAAAAGCACCAAATAAAACAAATAGAAATATAAAATCTACAGAAACTCCAATTGGAATTCCAAAAATAGCTTCTTGATCAAACCATTGAAATCCTACAAGTCGTTTTAAAGATAATCCTCCATGAGATATAATTTCAGGAGCATACTGACCATAATAAGAAAATAATAAAAAACAGACTGCAATAACTACTAAAGGTATTCCAATTACTCTTCTTGTGGCTTCTAATAAAATTAAAATACCGGTTGAACCAATTATTAATTCAATCGGAATACTATAGTTGTTATATTTTAATATGTGTAGAACGCCACCTCTATCAATTAAATCATCATAAAAAAAATAGATATAAAGACAACATGATATTCCAATAATTCCAATCGTAATGTCAATGAAGTTAACTTTTCCTCGTTTAAAAGTTGGAAAAACTAAAAACGCTAATAAGAGAGCAAATCCTAAATGAATTGCTCTTGCTGGTAAGCCTTTGAACATTCCAAAATCAAACATGAATGGGAATGGAGATGCGTACCAAAGTTGAAAAAATGACCAAATAATTGCTATTGCAGAAACAATTTTTAGATGAAAACCAGTAAGTCTTTTTGTAGGTGAGAGATCCTCATCAATTTTTGCTTGTATATTAGTATTGACTGGTTGATTCATATTGAAATCATATACTAACAAAAAAAAAGGCCCAATATAAATATCGGGCCTTTTAATTTTTATTAACTAGATTACATCAATCCAGCTTCTTTATAGTATCTAATAGCGCCCTCATGTAAAGGTGCTGACAAACCATCAGCTATCATATCTTCCTTTTTTAAAGGTGCAAAAGCAGGATGTTGTTTTCTAAAATCGTCGAAATTTTCAAAAACTGCTTTTACTACTAAATAAACAAGATCTGCTTCAACTGCATTGCTAGTAACAACAGTAGCTTTAACACCAAAAGTAGTTACATCTTTTTTTTGTCCAGTGTAAGTACCAGCTGGTATTGTTGCTGAAGCATAATAATCTGCACCATCAATTAAACCTTGAACAGGTCCACCTGTTAGATTAATTGGTAATGCTTTAGCTCCGCAAGTAGCTGCTTGTTCCATAGCACCATTTGGAAATCCTACTGAATAACCAAACGCATCTATTTTACCATCGCAAAGTGCTTTAACTTGTTCAGATGAAGTAAGCTCAGTTACTGATTTAAAGTAACCATTGTCTACTCCCATTGCTTTCATAAGCTCTTCCATTGTTCCTCTTTGACCAGAACCAGGGTTACCTATGTTAACAACTTTACCTTTTAAACCTTTAAAGTCTTTAACTTTTGCTTTTTTTCTAGCCCAAATTTGGAAAGGTTCATTGTGAACTGAAAAAACAGCTCTTAATCCTTTAAACTGTTTTCCTTCCCATTTGCTTGAACCATTAACGGCATGAAATTGCCAGTCAGACTGAGCTACACCAAATTGAAATTCACCTTCTTTGATTTGACCAATATTGTAGTTTGATCCACCAGTTGATGGAGCTGTACATCTGTATGCTTTATCTATACCTTTTTTTCTTCCGTGTTCTTTTGCTATTGCTGATTTATGCAACATTTTACAAATAGCATTTCCTGTTTGGAAATAAACTCCAGTAGGTCCACCAGTTCCTATTGTAAAGAACTCAGCAGATTTTGCTACAGTTGAAAATGTAAACGTAGAAACAACAAGAGCTAAAACAGCAGAAAAAGTAGTTATCATTTTTTTCATGTTTTCCCCCATGTGTTATTTAATATAAAAATGTATCTGCTTAAGTCAATGATGTCTAGTTTAGAATTATTATAATATCTTAGGTTGTATTTTAGTTATTTGACCAATCTTTAAGTCTATTTATGCCCTCAATTATTTTTGGGGCATGTTTTTTAATTTTCTCATAATTAATTTCCTCATTATGAACAGTATTATTCATAAAATTTTCTCCATCAAAATCAGTGTAACTTAACCTAGCTAACATTTTTTTTTCAGAAAAACCGAAGTCTGAACCTGGTAATAATGCTACACCTGTTTCTTTTAAAATATTATCGCACAATTCAGTAGATGTTGAAAATTTTTTATTAATAAATTCGGGTAATAAATAAAATCCACCTTGCGGTTTATTAATCAATACATTGTTTGATTTTAAATTTTCATAAACATAATTACCAACAGATTTTAAAATATTTTTTGAATGATTAATATAATTTGCATGATCATTTTTATGTGCCGCAATTGCTGCATATTGAATTGGTGAACTTACTGATGAAAATGTTTCGCTAGCTAAAACCTTAAGCTGATTTGTAATTTCTGTTAGATTTTCTGGTAATATAAAGTATCCCAATCTCCAGCCTCCTGCTCCACACCATTTACTTAAACCTGTGCTTATAATTGTATTTTCTGGAGAATAATTTGATATAGATTGATAATTATCTTCAAAAGTTAACTCGGAATAAATTTCATCAGACAAAAAATATAAATTATATTTTTTTGTTAATTGTGAAATTTCACTTAAATTTGTGCATACTTGTCCAGATGGATTGTTTGGAGAATTAAGGAATATTAAATATTTTTTTTGTTTATCTTTTTTAATTACATCTTCTATTTCTTTAGCTGTTGGAAACCAATTATTTTCACTTTTTGTTTGAATCCATTTAATTTTATTTCTTCCAATTATTGCTTGAGGTGCATAAGAAACCCAGCTTGGAGCTGGAAGAATTATTTCTCCATCAAATAAAATTTGTAATAAAAACATCAATTCTTTTGATCCTGGACCAACAATTATATTAGAGCTTAAATATTTATGATCTTTTTTTTTTGAAATATATTGCGCAATAGAAACTCTTAAATCTTCAAGACCTTGCATTGGGAGATATTTATTTTGATGCGCATTACCTTTAAGTTCATTAACAATATCTTGAGGCACTTTGAATGGTGATTGGCCAAATCCAAATTTAAATATTTTTTTGCCTTCTTTTTCCAATTTATTTGATTTTTCATTAATAAGAAGTGTAGACGAAGGTTTTAAATTTTTAATAATATCTTTGATCATTTTTTATATAATTATGATACTAAATAGGAATATAAGAGTACATTTAAAATAAATTATTCTTAAGAATTAAGGGAAATTAGTAATGTCTAAAATAATAGTTCTAGCAAGTTTTCATCCAAAAAAAGATAAAGTTAAAGAAGTCAAGGAAATTATATTGTCTATGATAAAACCCACAAGGTCAGAAGAAGGTAATGAACTTTATAATTTTTATGAAGAAAAAAATAAAGATGATAAAATTATATCTTTCCACCTATTTGAAATTTATAAAAATTCTGTCGCTTTAGATTTGCACAGAGAAACAGAACATTATAAAGATTATAGATCTAAAATAGAAGATTTGCTGGAAAAGCCTAGAGAGGTTAAAATTTTAAATTCTATAGATGCAATATAGTTTTTAATAACCAAGTTTTTTATCAACTTGATTTGATAATTCTTTACTCTCAATAAAAAGTTTTAAATTATTAAAGAATATACTAAGGGTTAATTCGACATAATTTCCGTCATCGTCTGAGGATACATGTGGTGTAATAACTAAATTAGGAGTATCCCAAAGTTTCGAGCTTTTATCTAATGGTTCATGAGAAAATACATCAAGTATCGCTCCCGCTATTTCATTTTTTTTAAGTTTCTCGCTTAATGCATCATAATCCATTGCTGATTGTCTTCCTATATTTACAATTCCACATGTAGTTTTTAACATGTCGAGTCTTTTTTTATTAATTAAATTTTTAGTTTCAGGTGTTTCAGGAAGTGCTAAATATAAAAAGTCAGCTTCAGGCAAAACACTATCAATTTTATCTATTGTTATAATTTTTGAACAGCCTTCAGCTTTATTCCCTCTTCTATTAACTCCGATAATGTTTGCACCTAATTTTGAAACATGTTTTGCCATCGATCCTCCAAGTGATCCTGTACCGACTACAACTACTGTTTTTCCATGAACTGGATTACTAAATAATGAAACAAATTCTTTATTTTTCTGATGAGTAATTAATCTTGTCATATGATTTTGTAACATCAAAATACTCATTAAACCAAATTCGCCAGCTTTTTTAGCATGAGCTCCACTGCTATTAGTCAAAACTAAATCATCGTTCATCCAGTCTAAAGGAAGCAAATGCTCTACTCCCGCTGAAATAACATGTATCCATTTAAGATTTGGAGCTTGTTCTTTAAGGTTTTTTGTTGGAAAGTTCCAAGCTAGTAAAATATCAGAATTTGCAATTGATTTTTTAAAATTTTCTTCATCCCAGTCAAAAAAAACTTCTATTTTTTCTTTAATTTCTGGAAATTTATTAAGAACATTATCAAAACGATCTTTGGTTATTGTAAAATTTTTTTCTCCTTCAGCGTCGGTAGGGAAAGAACCTGGTGCCCAATGATTATTTTTAACATGAATTTTAATTTTTTTATTTTTCAAAATGCTCCATTCTTTTCCATATTAGATAATTCTTTTATTATAAAAGAGTCGCGGTCTTTATTTGGCATTTTTTCTGAGTCAAACTGTAATTTCAATACTGCAGCACCAACTGATTTTATAAATTTTCGATCATCTACATTTCTTTTTGGAACTCTTAAAACTGTATCTTGACCATATGTTTTGATCGCATCTCCATTATTATTAAATTGTTTGGGTTCTGTTCCTTCTTGCAATGCTTTTATTGATTTTCTTATATGTCTTCTGTAGGACATTATTCCATGATCAGTTGGCATTAAATGCTCACCTTTATGTTGACTTATAAATCCCATTCCTTCGACCGCTTCAGCATCTCCTGGACTCTTTTGTTTTTCTTCCCATGTTCGATCTATAATTTCACCTGCTTCAATTCTTTCACAACCTTCTTTATTTTTATATTCAATTGGATCTGCTCTATCTCCAAAATTACCCCAAGCTATAGCTACACAATGTTCGTCGTCTACAGGTACTACCCATCTAGTAAAAGAACTTCTGCCAAAATATCGAGTTTTGGTACCGTCTGCAGCAAAAGCTGATCCGGCCTGTGTGAAATTAGGAAGAATTAATTCATTTACTCTAACCCAAATATTATCATCAACTCTTCTTGTATTTGCTCCAAGATATTGCATTCCTCTTTCAAAAAATTCTATTTCACCAAGTTCTGCAAAACCTTCGGAAAATTGTATTCCTGAACTTTGACCGTGTAAGAATGATGTATGAACTGGATCCATAATTGCATCAAGAACTTGTATCCAATTACAATTATAATTAATTTTATATGGTCTTCTTACAATATCTGAAATTTCATACGCATCATAATGAGGAAATGCAGGAATTTTTTCTGGGGGACCCATATAAGCGAATACAATTCCGTTAAATTCTTTTATTGGATAAGCTCCTAATTTAAATTTTTTTCTTACTTGTTCTGCCTGTTTTGAATCTGGATCTTCACCAGGAGTTTCTAAAATCTCTCCGTCTGGAGAAAATAACCATCCATGATAACAACATCTAATACCGTTTGTTTCACATTTTCCATAAACTAACGATGCTCTTCTGTGAGGGCAGTTTTTATGGACTAATCCTATTTTATTTTTTGTGGTTTTAAAAATAACCAAATCTTCCCCAAGAATTTTTATTTGTAAAGGAGTTGTGCTTACTTCAGAAGTTAAGGCAACGGGATGCCAATACCTTCTAAGATACTCACCACCAGGAGTCCCAAAATTTGTGTGAGAAATTTCTTTATCATAACCAGCTGGTTTTGCTTGATTATAGCCTTTATAGATATTGCTGTTCGAATTAACCAATTGACCTCCTTAAAATACAATAATTAACTATGATATATTTTATTGTAATATTAGCAAATCGCAAATAGATTTCATTTATTAAGAAGGAACCTATAAATGTCTGAAAGTAAAACTTCAGTTAAAATTAAAAGCCCTAAAAATACAAATACAATTTTTGGGCTTCCAGCAAAATCATATACCGATAACGAATTTTGGAATAAAGAATGCGAAACTGCATTAGCTGATGGTTGGCTATTTATAGCTTTTGCTCACGAATTTAAAAAAGTAGGAGATGTTGTTCCAGTTTATATTGCTGGAAAACCTATCCTGCTAATTAAAAATGAAGAAAATAAAATTACGGCCTTTCATAATGTTTGTAGTCACAGATGTTTAAAATTAGTAGATGAAAAAAAAAATATTGGTAAGTTAATTCGATGTCCTTATCATTCTTGGACATATGATCTTCAAGGAAATTTAAAAGCCGCTCCACACATTGGAGGAACAAATGTACATAAACCCAAAGGATTTAATTTTAAAAATCATGGTTTAAAGCCAATAAGAATTCATATTTGGCATGATTGGATATTTGTAAATATTAATGGAAAAGCAAAAAAATTTAAAGAATACGCAAAGCCTTTAATTTCAAAATTTAAAGATTTAGACTTAAATAAAATAAAGTATGCGGCAACTTTAGATTTTGGAAAAATTAATACAAATTGGAAGTTTCTTATTGAAAATTTTATTGAACCATATCACGTTCAATTTGTTCACAAAACAACAACTAATCAACCACTGAAAGATCATTATACAATTGTGGATGGGATTTGTTATGGAAGTGGAGTTAACGTTGATAAAGAAGATAATAAAAATAGTAATGCTTTATCCGTATCTTCTAAGTATCTTTCTTTGTTTCCAAACTTCATAATTGGAACTTATTATCCTAATCAAATAGGTGTATATTTAAATATTCCTATTGGACCAGGTATTACAAGCCAAAAAAGAATAATATACTCCACTGAGGGAAAATCTATGTCTAAAGAAGAGATTGATATTACAAAGAAGATATGGTGGAGTGTACATAAGGAAGATCATGAAATGTGCGAAAGATTACAAGAAGGAAGATCATCACCAGCTTCAAATGATGGTGGGCTACTATCTCCGCACTGGGAAAAAGGAGTTCAAAAATTTCAAAAATTAATAATACAAGCAACTATGAAATCAAAAAAAATAATGAAAGGTAAAAAAAATGTCTAAAAATGTAAATGAAGGATATAGGCTGGCTCATACAATGATAAGAGTAAAAGATTTAGAAACTTCTTTTAACTTTTATTGCAAAACTCTAGGAATGAAAGTTTTAAGAAAAACTGATTATCCTGATGGAAAATTTACTAATGCATTCATTGGTTATGGACTTGAAAATGAATCCCCATGTCTTGAATTAACGCATAATTGGGATCAAAAAGAAGATTACGACAAAGGAAATGGATGGGGTCATATTTGCATAGAAACTCCTGATGTATATAAAGCTTGTGAAGATCTTACAAAGCTTGGGGTTAACATTACTCGTAAGCCAGGTCCAATGAAACATGGAACAAGGGTAATTGCTTTTTGCGAAGATCCAGATGGTTACAAAGTTGAATTAAACGAACCAATTAAAATATAAAATTGAAAGGAATATTAATGTCTAAAGAACCACAACTCTATAAATTTAAAGATATTGAAAATAGACTTCATACATTAGAACCAGGAAAGTCTTACATAAAACCGTTTGTTACGAGTAAAGTAAGTAACACTATGTGTGGAGGATTAAATTTTTTAAACAAAGTTTCTGTTCCCTGGGATTTAACTTGTGATGAAATTATTTACTGCATGGAAGGAACGTTCAGACTAACTTGCGATGGTAAATCTTACGTTTGTAACCCTGGAGATGTACTTTATATTCCAAAGGATAATCATATAGCCTACGAATGTGATGAAAAATGTGTAATATTTTATGCTGCTTATCCTCATGATTGGAAGCAAAAAGCTGGTATAACATTTGTTCCTGGAATTGACCCAGAAGATATGCCAAAATAATTTACCTAATGAAAAATAAAATATATTACGAAAATTTTAAAGACGCTATTGAGAGAAATAGGAAAAAAATTCCTGCAGTTCACAAAAAACTTAAAGCTGCTGGCGTACAATATGTAATGTCGAGCTGGATAGATTTGCATGGTATTCCAAAAACTAAACCTGTACCGATGAGTGATTTTGAACAACTATGTTTAGGTAAAGGACCTCAGTTTGCAGTACACTCAATATCTTTTGTACCTGAATTAACTCCTGCTGACTCTGACCAAATAATGTTGCCAGATTTAGATAGCGTTTATATTTGTCCTTGGGACAAAACAATGGCTATAATTTTTGCAGATCTTTATTGGGAAGATAAACCTTATAATGTTTGTCCAAGACAAGCTCTGAAGCGCGCAATGCAAAAAGCACAGGACGCAGGTTACAAAGGAATGTGTGGTATTGAACCTGAATTTATTGCAATGAAGTATGGAGAAGATGGAAAACCAGTTAAAGCTATTGATAGTGATCCAATAAATGGAATAAGACCAAGACGACAAGCATTTGGTTATGATGTTGAATATTCATTAGACTCTATGCATTTTTTAAAAGAATTGATTGATATTCTTGAAGAACTAGGATGGAATTTACATGATGTAGTTGCTGAAGGAGCTTATTCACAATTTGAGTTAGATTTTCATTATACAAATTTATTAGAAATGGCAGATAGATTAGTTTTCTTAAGAATTCTTTTAAAAGAAATTGCTAAAAAAAATAATATGTTCATTACTTTTATGCCGAAACCTACAATAGGAGACTGGAGATCGGGAGCACATATAAATTTTTCAATGGAAGATGTAAATAAACCTGGAAAAAATATTTTTACTGATGGAAAAGGTTGGTCAAAACAATCAAAACATGCAGTTGGTGGACTTATGAAAAACTCTGAAGCATTAACAGCAATAACATGTTCAACAGTTAATTCATACAATGGTTTAGTTCCTAGAGTTGGAGGATTTGAAGGAGGAACTGTTACTTGGGCACCAACTAATATTACATATGGTCACAATAATAGATCTGCACAGTTTCGTTTACCACAAAACAGATATTGTATTGAAAATAGAGCAGCAGATATGACAATGAATGTTTATTTGGCTTTAGCTATGACAATATCTTCTGTAATGGACGGCATAAAAAATAAAATTGATCCAGGTAAAGCAACTGATCAGGATTTATATCAAATGACAGACGCTGAGTTTAAAAAGTTAGGAATTAAAAGATTGCCAAAAAATCTAATGCAAGCAATTGAGGCTTTAAGAATTAATAAACTATCTGATGAAGTTATGGGGCCTGTAATGAAAAAATCTTTTATATCTTATAAAAATGATGAGTGGGAGCGTTACCATCAAGCAGTTACAGATTGGGAAGTAAAAGAGTATCTAAGACTTTACTAATTAATGAAAAAGCATGAAAAGTTTAACTTAGGAAATATTAAACTTTTATCTGGAAAAATTTTAAAATCAGCACAATTAATTTACAAAACATACGGTAAATTAAATAAAGACCGTTCAAATGTAATAATTCTTCCTACATTTTATACCGGTAGTCATATTAGAAATGAAGGCTTTATAGGTAAAAATAGAGCAATTAATCCAAATAAATATTTTATTGTATCAATTAATATGTTTGGAAATGGTCTATCTTCTTCACCGACGAAAGCTACTAAATCTCAATCTGGTTCAAAATTTCCAACAATAACGTTGTGGGATAATATTTATTGTCAGCACAAACTTATTGCTGAAAAACTGAAAATTAAAAAAATTGCTCTAGTTACTGGTTGGTCTATGGCTGGTTGTCAATCTTATCAATGGGCAGCTCAGTATCCTGGTATGGTTAAAGCAATTCTTCCTTTTTGTGCATCATCAAAGACTTCGATACACAATCATGTTTTTTTAGAAGGTGTTAAAGCAGCACTTACTGCTGATAAAAAATTTAATAAAGGAAATTATAAAAAACAACCTGTCGAAGGATTAAAAGCATTTGGAAGAGTTTATGCAGGGTGGGCTTTCTCTCAGGATTTTTATAGAGAAAAACTTTATAAAAAATTTGGTTTTAAAAATGCTGAAGAATTACTTAAAGACTGGGCAAATGATCATGCTAAAAACTGGGATGCTAATAATCTTTTGTCTAAACTTAAAACCTGGCAGTTAAATGATATTAGCAAAGGTCCTATTTATAAAAATAATTATATAAAAGCTCTTAAATCAATAAGAGCAAAAACAATTCTTATGCCATGTAATCAGGATTTATACTTTAGAACTGAGGATAATAAATTTGAAAAAAAATTTATATCTCGTTCATCTTTAAGACCTGTAGATTCTCCATACGGTCATTGTGCTGCTAACCCTGGAAATGACATAAATTTTGAAAAGCAACTAGATAAAAACATTAAAGAGTTGCTTAATTAATATCTTAAAAAACATTGAAAATTTATCAGAAGAAGATAGTATCATTTTATAAAGCGATACATAACTCGTCGTAATTTCTTAAGTACGAAAGTGGGATCGGTCGTCTTTAAATTAATTTTTAAAGGAGGCTTTAATGAAATTTGGTTACTTCTGTAACACTACCAACTGGACACACAAACCTTACGATAAACTTTTAGACGAAACTAGAGAAATTACAGAATATTGTGATCAGAATAAATGGAATTCAATTTGGTATACAGAACATCACTTTAATCATGAAGGAATGGAGTCTTTAACTAATCCATTAATGATGGGTGTTGATGCTGCGGCTAGAACAAAAAATATTAGAATAGGTCAAGCGTGTAATGTAATTACTTTTCATAATCCAATTAGAATGGCTGAAGATATTGCTCTTCTTGATCAATTATCAAAAGGTAGAGTTGAAGTTGGAATAGGAAGAGGAATTTATGGAAGAGAAGCAATAAACTTAAATAAAGAAGCAGACATGAAAGACCAGGCAAAAAATTTTAGACTTTTTGAAGAAACTCTAACAATTTTAAAAAAAGCGTGGAAAGAAAAATTTTTTAATCATAAAGGTGAGTTTTATACTTATCCTGCTCCCAATTATGTTTGGCAACATGATATGAGTCCACCAAATAAAGATTTAGTTAATCTTGAGACAAGTGTTATGGAAAATATAAGTGTTCTTCCAAAACCCTATCAAAAGCCTTATCCTGCTATACACCAAGTAGTCGATGGAATTAGATCTATTGAATGGGCTGCAACACAAGGTTTAAATATTATAATGTGGATACCTACAGTTAAGGCTTTAAAAATTAAGTTTGAGGCATTTAAAAATGCAAAATCAGAGGCAGAAAAAAGAAATGTACCAATGGGTGAAGGTATTTCATTGGTAAGAGACATGTTTGTTGCAGATACAATGGAAGAAGCAAAAGAAAAAGCTGGTGAACACATGGTTAACTATATGAGATGGGTCTGTCATTGGAGAGGTCTTGGAAACCACATGGACCCAGGCGAAGAACTACCTGTTACTAAAGGTAAACTAGATTTATTAAGCTACGAATTTCTTCATAAACGTAACATGCTATTCGGGACGCCCGAGTATGTAATAGATAAAATTCACGAACTTAAATCTGAATTAAATCTACAAAATTTACAAGTATGGTCTAATTTTCCTGGCATTAAACACGAGGACTGCATGAAGAGTATCAAAATGTTTACTGAAAAAGTAATGCCTCACTTCAAAGATGATTTGGATACTGAAGTTAAAAAAGTTTCGTGATCAAATCTAAGAACCTGACTGGTGGTCAAGCCGCAATTAAATCATTAAAAAAAGAAAAAGTTAAACATGTTTTTGGCTTAATAGGTTCTGCTACAATGGAAATGTTTGATGCTCTTTATCATGAAAAAAATATAAAATTTATTGGTGTCCGAGATGAGAGAACTGGAACGCATATGGCCGATGGATATGCAAGAGCATCTAATCAACCAGGTATAATACTTGCTGGACAAAATGGTCCTGGTGCAACAAATCTAGTTACCGGACTTGCTCAAGCAAAAGCAGCTTTTTCTCCAGTTGTTTCAATTGCTGGTTCATATTCTACAAAAGATAAAATGGAAGATGCTTTTCAAGGTCTTGATCAACAATCTTTATTTAAACCAGTAACAAAAAAAACTTGGACTGTAAAAAATGCTAAAAAAATTCCAAAAACTTTTAGTGATGCTTTTAAATTAGCAATGTCTCCTAGGAGGGGACCAGTTTGTATTAATCTACCAAGAAATATATTGGCAGATAAAGGAAATTTTAAAATCAATGAGAAAAATCAATCTTTTGATAATCAAAACTCAACCAAAGCAAAATCTAATTATATAAAAAAAGTTGTAAAGATTATCAATAATTCAAACAAAACTGTTATTATTGCTGGTGGTGGAATTAAATATAATTCTAAATATAAAAATGTAGTTAAATTGGCAGAATTGTTAAACGTCCCAATAGTAACTGCGGCTGGTCATGGAGATGCTATACCATTTAATCATAAACTAAATGCTGGACAAATGGGTCCAAGAGGTAATCCAGTTGCATCTAAACTAGTTAAAGAAGCAAGCGTTATAATTGCTCTTGGAACAAGACTGGGATTTAATTCAACTTTTTATTCTTACGAAAATATAAATAAAAGAGCAAAGATCATACAAGTTGAATTAGAAAAAAGAATGATAGGAAGATACTTTCCTGTAGCAGTAGGAATTTATGGAGACGCTGCCACAATAGCCGATCAATTATATAAAGAAATCAAGAAGCAAAATATTGCTCTTGATATAAAAAAATGGACCAATAACTATTTTAATGAAAGAAAAAATTTTTTGCTCAACAGAGATAAATTTAAACAGAAAAATTTTCCTATTCAGCCCAATGGCTTGTTTAAACAATTAAGACAAGTGCTTCCTAAAAACTCTGCAATAACTTTAGATGCAGGTACACTTTGTTTACAAGCGACAGATGCTCTTGAATATTATGATCCCCCATCTTTATTTACCCCTTTAGACTTTGGTTTGGTTGGTTTTTCTTTTGCATGTGGTTTAGGTGTAAAGATTGCAAAACCTAATAAAAAAGTAATTAGCCTAATGGGAGATGGGGGTTTTGGAATGACAATTTCAGAATTAAGTACGGCTGTTGAGTATAAGATAAATACAATAACTATAGTCATGAATAATAAAAGTTGGGGAGCTGAAAAAGCTTATCAAAAAGATTTTTATGGAAAAAGATACTTAGGAGCTGATATTAGCAGTCCACCTTTTGATAAAGTTGCAGAGCTATATGGTGCTAAAGGTTTTAAGGTTAAAAAAGTTTCAGAAATAAACCAAGCAGTTAGAGAAGCTTTAAAAATAAACAAACCTGTAGTCATTGATGTTGATGTAGATCCAAAAGCACTATACAGTTTTAGAAGAGATAGTTTTAAACATAGATCAAAAAAATGAAATTAGAGTTAAGAAAATTTACAAAATTTGTTGATAAAACATTTATAGAAGGTGGAAAAGAGGCAAAAGAACCTGTGTTGCTAGTTTCTGTAGCAGCAGTTTTTAAAAATCCTTGGCACGGTCAAGGATTTGTTGAAGATCTTAAACCTGTAATTTTAGATTTAGCTCCAAAACTTGGGGATATTTTAGTTCCAGAATTAATAAAAGAAATTGGTTCGCCAGAAAAAATTCTAGCTTATGGTAAAGCAGGAATTGTCGGTTTAAATGGAGAGATCGAGCACGCATCTGCATTTATTCATACTTTAAGATTTGGAAATAAATTTAGAGATGCGGTGGGTGGAACATCTTATTTAAGTTTTACTAATACAAGAGGGCCTGCAGGATCAAAAATTTCTATACCAATGATGCATAAAACAGATTCTGGATTAAGACCATATTATCTAACTCATGAATTTACTATTCATGATGCTCCATTTGATAATGAAATAGTAATTGCTATTGGCGGAGCTTCTAGTGGAAGAGCTCATGCAAGAACAGGTGATAGATATCAAGATATGAAAGAAATGGGCATTAAACCTAAATAGATAAATGATCAATGCTAAAGATTCTAAAAATACTTTCTATATTCTAAATAAAAAAGAGAACACTCCAATAGTTTTAATTCACGGTGTAGGACTTAATCATAAAATTTGGGAGCCCCAGATTAATTCATTTAATAATACTATCTTGGCATATGATATCTTGGGACATGGAAACACACCCTTAACAAAATCACAAATAAGTTTTGATGATTTTTCATTACAATTACTAAATTTAATTGATGAACTAAAGTTTGAAAAAATACATTTAGTTGGTTTTTCAATTGGTTCATTAATAGCAAGGAATTTTGCCTCCAAATATAATAATAGATTAGAGTCTTTAACTTTGCTTTGCTCAGTTTTTCAAAGAAGTAATGAGCAGCAACAAATAGTAAATGATAGATTTGAATTATCAAAAAAAAGTAGATCTTTATCAAAACAAGCTCTTAAGAGATGGTTCACAGATGATTATATAAATAAAAATCCAAATATTTATGAAAAAATTTGTTCTATGCTTGAAGAAAATGATATGGAAAATTTCCTAAAAGTTTATGAACTTTTTGTTAAGCACCAAGATAATGAAATATTTGAAAATATAAAAACTAAAACATTAGTTATGACTGGAGAAAATGATATTGGATCAACACCGGAAATGTCCCAAAATTTAAGTAAAAAAATCCCTAATTCTAAAGTTAAAATAATAAGCAATGGAAAACATCTCTGTAGTATTGAGTGTGCAGATGATGTAAATAACGCTATTAAGGAACATATAAAAAATGACTAAACTTAAGCAATATAAAATGTTTATCGATGGAGAATGGGTAGACTCTGATACTAAAAAAACTTTTGAAACTTTAAATCCAGAAAATAATAAGCCATGGGCTGTAGTTCCTGAAGCAAGTGCAAATGATGTTGATAGAGCAGTGAAAGCAGCACAGAAAGCATTTGAAGGAGAATGGCCAAAGTTACTTCCACGAGAAAGAGGAAAATATTTAAGAGCAATAGCGGATAAACTTAGAAAGAATGCTGAGTTACTTGGAGAAATTGAAACTATTGATACTGGAAAATTATTTAGAGAAACAAAAAAGCAAGCAAACTATATTGCAGAATATTATGACTATTATGCTGGTATGGCGGATAAAGTTGAGGGAACAGTTTTACCTGTAGATAAACCAAATATTCAAGCAATAACAACAAGAGTGCCAATAGGTGTTATAGCTGCAATTATTCCTTGGAACTCGCAGATGTTATTAACAGTAACTAAGCTAGCTCCTGCATTAGCTATGGGAAATACTGTTGTCATAAAGTCATCTGAGTTAGCTCCAGCAGTATTATTTGAGTTTGCAAAATTAGTAGAAGAAACAGGAATACCAAAAGGTGTTGTAAATGTTATTACAGGTTATGGTGATCCATGTGGAAAAGCACTAACAACACATAATTTAGTTGAAAAAATTGCTTTTACAGGAGGTCCTGAAACTGCGAGACATATAATTAGAAATTCAGCTGAAAATTTATCTGAAGTAAGTCTGGAACTTGGGGGAAAAAGTCCTGTAGCAGTATTTGAAGATGCTCATCAAGAAAATGCAATAAATGGAATTACCGCAGGAATTTTTGGTGCAAGTGGTCAAAGTTGTATTGCTGGTTCAAGATTATATTTACAAAAAGGAATTTATAATGAATTTCTAGATAAGCTTGCTGCAAGAGCAGAAAAAATAAAAATTGGTGCACCTATGGATCCTGAAAGTGAAATGGGGCCAATTGGTAATTTTAAACAATTAGAAATAATAGAAAAAAATATTAAATTAACTGTAGAACAAGGTGGAAAAATTAAATGCGGAGGTAAAAGACATTCATTTTCAAATGAAGGATACTATTTTCCTCCAACAATTATTGAGTGTGATAATCATAATCTTCCAACAGCAGAAAATGAACTTTTTGGTCCAGTGCTATCTGTAATGAAATTTGAAAATGAAGAAGAAGTAATAAATAAAATGAATGATAACCAATACGGTTTATCATCTGGAGTTTATACTAGTGATTTTTCAAGAGGCATGAGAGTTTCAAAAGCAATAAGAGCAGGAATTACATTTGTAAATACTTATAGATTAATTTCGCCATCAGCTCCATTTGGAGGAATGAAGGATAGTGGATATGGTAAAGAGGCTGGAATTGAATCTATAAAAGATTATACAAGAGTAAAAACAACTTGGTATTACACTTCAGATAAACCAACTCTTGATCCATTTTCAATGAGATAGTTCAGTTTGGGCTCATTTATTGCTGTTAAAAACATTAAATTTATCTATTGATATTATTTTTAGATCATATTTAATTTTGTTTATATAAATTGTTAACAATTAAAGGAAAAATTATGAGAAAATTAATTTTAGCTGCATTCTTATTTGTTTCTTCAATGACAACAAATACTTTTGCGGACGGACATGGAATTAAAATGGGAATCATTTTAGGTTTCACAGGTCCGATTGAATCACTTACACCAGCTATGGCTGCTTCTGCTGAGCTCGCATTTAAAGAGGCTTCAGATTCAGGATCATTACTTGGTGGAAAGAAAATATCAGTAGAAAGAGCTGACTCAACTTGCGTTGACTCTGCTGCTGCTACAACTGCTGCTCAAGGATTAGTGGACGGAGGCGTTGTCGCTATTATGGGAGCTGACTGTTCTGGAGTTACAGGTGCAATTGCAACTAATGTTGCTGTGCCAAATGGAGTAGTAATGATTTCTCCATCTGCAACTTCTCCAGGATTAACTACTCTAGCCGATAACGGGTTTTTCTTTAGAACTGCTCCGTCAGATGCAAGAGGTGGTGCAATCTTGGCTGACATTACTAAAGACAGAAAAGTTAAAAGTGTAGCAATTACTTATACAAATAATGACTATGGTAAAGGTTTATCAGATGTTTATGAAGCAGCTGTTAAAGCACATGGCATTAAAGTAACTACTGTTCTTGCTCACGAAGAAGGTAAAGGTGACTACTCAGCTGAAGTAGCAACACTAGCGTCTGCTGGTGGTGATGCTGTAGCTGTCTTAGGTTATCTTGACCAAGCTGGAGCTCAAATTATTCAGGGTTCTCTAGATGCAGGATCATTTGATAGATTTATTTTATCTGATGGTATGATCGGAGACTCATTAACTGATAAGTTTGGTAAAGCTTTAAACAAATCATTTGGTTCTCTACCTGGATCAACTGGAAAAGGTGCTGGAGTTTTTGCTGATGTAGCAAAAGCTGCAGGTATTGATTCTTCAGGTCCTTACACGGGCGAGTCATATGATGCTGCTGCTTTAATCACTCTTGCTATGCAAGCTGGTGGAAAAGCTGACAGAGCTACTATTCAAGCAAACGTTATGGCCGTAGCAAATGCACCTGGTAAAAAAATCTACCCAGGTGAATTAGGAAAAGCTTTAGATTTATTAGCTAAAGGAAAAGCCGTTAACTATGAAGGCGCAACAGGTGTTGAATTTACTGATGTAGGTGAAGCATTTGGTTCTTTCTTAGAAAAAGAAGTTAAAGGCGGTAAATTCAAAACTAAAAAACAAAGATAATATTTAATTCTTATAACCTCAGCGAAGAAATTCGCTGGGGTTTTTTTTATCTAAAAAATGTATTTATCAGATAAATACATCAAAAAAGCTAATGCCATTCCTAAAAGTAAATATTTCATTTAATTTTTAATTATTTTCTCTGGTAAAATTCCTTTTGGTCTAAATCTCATTATAACCAATAGTGCTGTTCCAATCACTAAAAATCTAAAATATGGAGCACTATTTATTAAATGTACTCTAATTTCGTTTGTTTCAGGCAAATGCGCTGTGAAAAGATTAATAAAAAATAATGCTATTGGCGCTGCTTCAACCCACAAAAACCAAACAACAAAACCACCTAAAATTGCTCCAAAATTGTTTCCTGTTCCTCCAACAATAACCATTACCCAAATAACAAATGTGTATCTCATTGGTCTGTAACTTCCTGGTGTAAATAATCCATCATTAGTTACCATCATAGCCCCTGCTATACCAACTATTGCAGAACCTAAAATAAATATTAACAAATGCTGTTTAACAACATTTTTTCCCATAGCTCCTGCAGCTTCTTCATTGTCTCTAATTGCTCTCATCATTCTTCCCCATGGAGAGTAAAGAGCTTTTTGAGTAACAATTAATAAAATTATAACAACAGTTAAAAATAAACCTGTAAAACAAAGTTTTACATACACGGATGAAGCATCAATAACTAACTGGTTTAAAACTTCTTGTTTTTCTGAAACAGAATTAACTAATGCTAGTTTTCCTGAGTGAAATTTTTCAACTAAATCTATAAACCATGGTGATTGTTGAAGGTTAATTTCATATGGTGCTGGTCTTTTAAGTCCAATTACATTTTTAACTCCTCTGGCCAGCCAGTCTTCATGTTTGATTATTGATACAACTATTTCTGCAATTAGTAGTGTTGCGATTGCTAAATAATCAGCTCTTAGACCTAATGCTACTTTTCCTACTATGAAAGCTAATCCACCCGCAAGAAATGCACCTGCTATCCATGAAAATAAAACTGGTAAGCCTAATCCCCCTAAAAAACCAGTTTTAGCTGGTTCTACTGCCTCAATACCTTCAATGGCAGGAGCAGAAATTAATCTTAGTAATAATATTCCAATTATAATTATAGCAGCTATTAAATAATTTCTTTTTTTAGATCTCACAATTTTTTTTAAAGTAAGACGAATTGAAAAAACTATTCCAATTATTACACCTAAACAAATCATCATATTTAAACCACCTACGCTCCAAGCTTCTCCAACGGGTGCCACTGATATAAGTACAACAGCTAATCCACCTAAAGCGGTATAGCCCATTATCCCAAAGTTAATTAATCCAGCATATCCCCATTGGATATTTGCACCTATCGTCATAACTGCAGAAATTAAACAATAGTTTAAAATTGTTAAAGCAAGAGACCATGATTGAAATATTCCAACCAAAATAATTAATGTAAACATTATCAAGTATGCTGTAATTACATTTAAATATTGCTTCATAGTGTTTTTCCTTTAAAGATTCCTGAGGGCCTAAATAATAAGACAATTACTAAAATTGAAAATGAAACTGCAAACTTATAATCAGTTGATAATATTTGCATCATAGAATTAGGTTCTAATGCTTCTGGGAGTATATATGTAAAAAACTTTTTATAAGCATACGTTAAAAATATTTCAGCAAATGCAATAACGTATCCTCCTAGAAAAGCTCCAAAAGGATTTCCTATTCCACCAACAATTGCTGCTGCAAATATTGGTAACATGTTATTAAAATATACAAATGGTCTGTAGCTTTTATCTAGTCCATACAAAATTCCACCAATTGTTGCTAATATTCCAGCAATAACCCAAGTAATTAATACAACTCTTTTTGGATCTATTCCTGATAGTAAAGCTAAATCCTCATTATCAGAATAAGCTCGCATACTTTTTCCTGTCTTAGTTTTGTTTAAAAACCAAAACATTATAGAAACTACAATCATAGTAATAACTATTGTTATCGCTTGTGTTGACTTAATAGTTAATCCCTCATTTAATCCTGTCATTTCTTTAAATTCTGAAGCTTTTAAAATAAATTTTTCTCCATCAAGAAATGTTCTATCTGCAGGCCCAATAATTATCCTTATTATTGCCTGAGTGACAAACATTACCCCAACACTAACCATTGCAAGCTGAACCGGTGGGCTTTTTTTAATTCGATAATATTCAAATACAAATTTATCTATGGATAACATGTATAAAATCATCATAAAAGTCGCAAAAGGAATTGTAATTAAAGCTGTTGGAAATATTCCAAGGTTTATACCTAAAGATTGAAAATAATATGTAAGAAGAACTGCAAACATGGTTCCGAATGACATCATGTCTCCAGTTGCAAAGTTTGCAAATCTCAATATTCCATAGATTAATGTTACAAAAATTGCTCCAAGCGCTAACTGTGATCCATATGTTAAAGCAGGTATTATCGTATAATTTAATAATACCAATATTGCGTTTATAAAATCCATTTAAGCTCCTAAAAAAGACCTTCTAACTTCTGGATCATTAAGTAATTCATTTCCAGATCCTTCAAATTTATTTTCACCTGTTACTAATACATATCCTCTATCAGAAATACTCAATGCTTGTTTTGCATTTTGTTCGACCATTATAATTGCTACATTTGTTTCTTTGACTTTAATTATATGCTCAAATAATTCGTCCATTACAATTGGAGAAACTCCTGCAGTTGGCTCATCTAGCATTAAAACAGAAGGTCTTATCATTAATGCTCTACCAAGAGCTACTTGTTGTCTTTGCCCTCCTGATAATTCGCCTACTTTTTGTGATTTCTTTTCATTTAAAATAGGAAATAATTCATAAATTTCTTCAATAACTTTATTAACATCATCTTCACGTAAAAAAGCTCCAACCTCTAAATTTTCTCTTACGGTTAGGTCTGCAAATACATTTCTAGTTTGAGGAACAAATGATATGCCAGCTTTAACTCTATCTTGTGGAGATAAATTAGAAATATCTTTTCCGTCCATTAAAACAGAACCTGATTTCAAATTAAGAAGTCCCAACATTGCTTTCATTGCTGTGGACTTTCCAGCACCATTAGGACCAAGTATTGCAACTATCTCTCCTCTGTTTGCATTAATTGAACATGAGTTAATAATATCTGGGCCATTTCCATATCCAGCAGTCATTTTGCTTCCTTCAAAAAAAGCCATTAATTCTTTTCCCTCCTACTTTGTTTTTGCTCGACCTAAGTAACTTTCTATTACTTTTTCATTTTTCATCACTTCATCTGGCGTACCTTCAAATAATACTGAACCTTCTGCCATAACAATTACTGGGTCACACATTCTTTTTATAAAATCCATGTCATGTTCGATCATACAGAAAGTATAACCTTTTTCTTTATTTAATCTTTGAATAGCAGTTCCAATATCTTTTAATAACGTTCTGTTTACTCCAGCTCCAACTTCATCAAGCAAAACAATTTTTGCATCAACCATCATAGTTCTTCCAAGCTCAAGTAATTTTTTTTGACCACCTGACAAATTACCAGCAAGTTCATTTGACAAATGTTTTAAATTTAAAAAATCGATTACTTCATATGCTTTTTGTTTTACAAACTTTTCTTCTTGCTTAACTAATTTTGGATTTAGTAATACTGTCATCAATTTCTCTCCAGACTGGTTACCAGGAACCATCATTAAATTTTCTAATACAGTTAAATTTGTAAACTCATGTGCTATTTGAAAAGTTCTCAGTAATCCTTTTGAAAAAAGCTCATATGAAGGGATTGATGTTATTTCTTCATTGTTAAACATTACTTGACCTGAGCTAGGTTTCAAATTTCCTGCAATTAAATTAAATAAAGTAGTTTTGCCAGATCCGTTTGGTCCGATAACACCAGTTATCGATCCTCTTTTAATATTTAATGAACAATTTGATACTGCTGCTAATCCACCAAAATATTTAGAAATATTGTTTATTTGCAGAATATTTTGTTCTGACTGCATAAAAATTATTTTTTGTTCAGTCTTTTTAATATGTTGTTAACTGAATTTTCCATAGATCTATAATAACCTGCTTTTCTTAATTCGTTTACTCCTTGCCAGTTAAGTCCTCCGGGAGTTTGTGATTCAGATACAAAATTACTTAATGGTTTTTTTGAATTAACTGATGCTAGTTCTGCTAAAGCAGAATATAAAGAAGTAATATATTGTTGTGCTTGAATTCTTTTTAATCTTCTTTTAACCAACCAATCAGATAATACTTTTACTAACTCATAAAATGATGCCATGGTACCTGAAATCGCCCAAAAATTATTTGATAATTTTTCATTTTTTATTTCTACTGTCGTTCCAATTTTGTTAAAAAAACTTTTTACTTGCCTGTCTGGAGGAAAGATAGCAATAGGTCCTTTTCCTAAACGTATTGGTGGCATCGGTATTGCTCTAACAATCTTTAATTTTTTTTTAACGATTTTTTTTAATTTTTTATAATTTATAGTTGAAATAAAACTTACTATAATCTGCTTATTTTTAAATTTAAGCTTAGGTAATATTTTTTCTCCAATTTCTGGTAGAACGCCTAAAAAAACCCAATCGGAGTTATTAATTACATCTTGGTTATTTTTTGCGATTATTATTTTTTTAAATTTTTTTTTTAATTTTTTTGACTTTTCTTTGTTTCTTGGTGAAATAGTGATTGTTTTATATTTAATTTTAGATTTACAAATACCTGTGACTACATCAGACACAATATTTCCAGTCCCTATAAAACCTAATTTCATTTTTATTAATATATACTTTTAAAATTAAGATTAAATAATTAAGACAAAAAAAAAGGCCAACATTAAATGTTGGCCTTTTTTAAATAATAATCTTTTAAAAGATTAGAAGTTCTTAACTAAAGATATATGACCGCTTAATCCAATCATATCTTGAACTTTGATAACGTTTTTGTTTGTTTGACCGTTGTCAACTTCAACATCACTGAAATCATGTCCATTAACTTCTGCTCTTAGAGAAACTCCAGTACCAGTATCGAATTCATATCCTATTCCAACTGTATAACCGTCTGAGTCAGTATTTGGATAACTGTTTCCTGATGCTTGCGTTTCAATTGTATTTACATCTACTCTTGTATAACCAAGCTTAACAAAAAGACCACCTAGTGGAATATTTGCTTTTGCATAAAGTGTCACCCAATTCTCAAATTCTGCCTTAACTTTAGAAGTATCTGTAGCATTGTCTGCACTGTTTATGTTTTCAGGAGTCTCAATAGTAGTTGGTACATATGAAATACCGAAAGCAACCTGGTCACTCATATTATATTCAGCAAATAGAGTAGCCCAATCAGCTTCAAAAGCACCATACTCTTTGGTATCATGAGACGTAGTACCTGTTTCATCAAACTCGTTTTCTATACCAGTCGCAGCAAATACACCATTTGCAACTGATGCACCAATTGACCATTGGCTCAAATCAACTGCTGAAGCATTGACTGTTAAAAACATAGAAGCGAGAAATGTTGCAACTAATTTTTTCATCTTAATTCCTTATCATTAATTAATGTTTTATTTTTTAAAAAATCTACTTTTTGTAACATTTATTCATTTAATTGATGACTCTTAATATCACGAAATATTGGATTTTTTCAATGTGTGGTTAATTTGCAACGCTATTTCCCTTTAAAAATAAGGACTATTTGAAATCAATCAGCAGGTGATTTTAGTGAAAACAAAATTATTATTATAGGTAATTCTTATAAATTTTAAAAAACCGATTCCTTATATTCTTATCCACCAAGAAAAAGTCTACCTACGTCAGGATTTTCTAATAACTCATCACCTTTTCCGGCTATTGCAGTTTGGCCAGATACTAAAACATATCCTATGTCTGAAAACTGAAGACCTTTTTTAGCATTTTGCTCAACAAGAATAATTGTTTTTTTTTCATTTTTTTGAAGATCTCCGAGTATTTCAAATACCATCTCAATATATTTTGGTTCGAGTCCAATAGAAGGTTCATCAACTAATAATATTGATGGTTTCATAACTAAAGCTCTTGAAATCTCTAACAATCTTCTTTCTCCACCTGATAAAACTTTTGCTGGTTGGTTTCTTCTGTTTTTAAGTCTTTCATATTTTTGAAGAACTCTCTCCGCCTCCTCAAAAGATTCTTCAGTTTTATCCTTTATATATCCTCCCATTAGAAGATTTTCTTCTACAGTCATGTCTGGAAAAACAGAATTATCTTGTAATATATAAGCAATTCCTTCTGACTTTAATTTTTGAGCTGGTGATAGATTTGTAATTTTTTTTCCTTCAATTTCAATTTGACCAGAAAATATATTTGTAAAACCATATATCGAATGAAGAATTGTAGATTTTCCAGCACCATTTGGACCAATTAAACATAGAGATTGTGCTTTACTTACAAATAAATCAAAATTATGCAAAATTTCCATTTTACCATATCCTGCTGACAAGCCTTTAATTGTTAAATGAATATTTTCAGGTGAAAGTTTTTTTAAATCTTCTGATACAGGTGCTTTTCCCAAAACTTCATATTGATTTTTCATTATTGCGCTCCAAGATAAGCATCTATTACTCGCTTATCATTTTTAATTTCTTCTGGAGTTCCATTCGCTAGCAACTGACCATGAGCAAGGCAGAAAATATTTTCTGCAAGCTGCATAATTACTCTCATATTGTGTTCTATTACTAAAAGAGTAATTCCAAAATCCTGATTTACTTTAATTAATCTATCAATAATTCCATTGATCAAAGTCGGATTTATACCTGCGGTAGGTTCGTCAAGTAATAACATTTCTGGTTCATTCATCAATGCCATGGCTAACTCTAATAATTTCTGCTGCCCAAATGACAAATCCCCAGCTCTTAATTTTCTTTTTTGATATAATCCTACGAAGCTCAATAGATTTTCCGCTTTATCCGTTAAGTTTTTAGGAATTTTAGAAAATATTTTTAGAAAACTCTCATCACTACCTTTGTGGCTAATGAGCATATTTTCTACACAGTTCAGCTTTCCATAAATCCTTGTTTGTTGGAATGTTCTAAGTAATCCTAGTTTAGCTATTACTGGGACAGGTAATTCTGAAACTTCTTTGCCATTAAACTTGATTGACCCTTTATCTATAGGGTATGTTCCTACAATAGAATTAAACAATGTAGTTTTTCCAGATCCATTTGGACCTATTAGACCAACAATTTTTTCCTTTATCAACAGACATGGAGATATCAACATTTGCTTTAACTCCTCCAAATGACTTGCTTACATTATTTACTTCTAAAATGCTCATTTGAGTTCTACCTGTGCCTTTCGATCAGCTTCATCAATTACTTCTCCAAATCTTTCTGGATATTTTTCTCTTAACCAGCCCATAATTCCTTCTGGAAAATAAATTACAATTACAACAATCAAAACTCCTAATGCAACATATTGCCATCCAAGAAAAAAAGTCCAAAAACCTTCTTTAAATATATGAAAAATAGTTGCTCCAATAATTGGTCCCCACAAAGTTCCTTTTCCACCTAAAATTGCCATTAAAACCATAAAGACTCCCATTTCTCTTCCATCAAAAGCAACATCTGTTGAGTCAATATATCCAACTAAACCACCCATTATTCCGCCAGCTAAACCACAAAAGAATGCAGATATCATCCAACCAATAATTTTATATTTCATTGTTTGAATACCCATAGCTTCTGCTTTGTCTTCGTTGTCCCTAATCGCGTTTAGAATTAGTTTAAACCTTGTAGAATAAATCATTCTTACGGCAATAAATGTAAATACAAGTACAAAGAAACTTAAAAAATAAAAAAATTCACCTCTTGCTTCTAAACCACCAAAATCAGGAAAGGGAGGAGTTGTAAATCCTTGACCAGCTCCAATTATTTCTATACCTCCGGAAATCTCTCCTGCAGCGACACCTAAACCTAAAGTACAAATTGCAAAATAATGACCTCTTAAACCTAAAATTGAGTATCCAATTAACCCTGCAACAATAGTTGGAACTATTGCAGCAACAAAAAGTCCAGCTGCCATTCCTTGAAAAAATTGAGCTGGTGTATGTACAAAAGTTTTTTCTCCACCACTTTCAGTCCATTCAGCTAACGGGAAAAACATTCCAACCTGAACTGAAGCACAAAGATACATTCCAAGACCATAAAATAAAATATTACCAAAAGAGTTGTAGCCCATCTCTCCACCTTGAATATTCCAAGTGGTTGCCAAAACTATAAGTACGCATAGAATTGATAATTGAACTTTAAATGCTGGAAAAATAAATGGAGCTGCTATTCCAAATATTAAAATACCTGCATATAAAATTATATTTTTATTCATTTAATTCTTGAAGCTATATAATTTATTATTTCAGGATTATAATATTGAAAACAAAGCCCTACATCCATATCATGACCTTTTTTTACAGGTTCCTCCCAGTCGTCTCCTTTTCTCTTACAGCTCTTTCCATTAATTTTATAATCTTCTGAAATTACTATTCTTTTCATTCCTGGAATTTCCTCTAACCAATCAGATAATAATCCTTCATATTTATCCTTTGGGTGTGTAAAAGCTAATATAGGAACTTTTAAATTATTTTTAATTTCATCATTCATCTTTTGACGCAAGTCATGAGGTCCTTGAGCTTTTTTTTTAAATTTAGCCATAGCTTTTTCTACACCATTTTTTTTTACCTTATATTTGTGAGATAGTTTACCAAAGCATGCTTGCATATAAGATATGCCTCCACCAGCCTTATCTGGATATCTAGACATAAACAGCAATGTGGTTAAACCACCACAAGAATGTCCGGTAACAAAAACTTGTTTTCTGGGTACTCCCGCATCTACAAATTTTTCAATTAATTCTAAATTTAATTCTACTCTTTTATCTAACATATGCTTACCTTCATAAATTTTTGGTTGAGGCTTTAAATACCACCAATCCTTTTTTTTAGACATATCTCCTCTAAGATGAGTTGAGCATAAATTATAAACCATTATTTTTTTTCCATTAACCTCTTGGTCTATCAAAGATGCATGATTTCTTAACATTGATACCCATGTACAATTTTTTACGATATCATTTTCGTCTTGTCCGTGATTATAAATTAAAATAATTTTATTTTTAGGATCCTTAATCTCAAAACTTTTAATCAATCTAACTTTTTTGTTAATAAATCCACTTTCATTAATTTTATCATAGGGTCCTGCGTAAACTGGAAAATTAACAAAAATACTTAATATTAATATTGTTATTATTTTTTTCATTTTTTTTTATTTATTTTAGATATTCTCTCTTTTTTGAAAGTTTAAATCTTCTATAAACGAGTATTAAAACTAATAATAAAAATACTGATCCTATTCTAAACTCTGTTCCAAGAATATAGTCTGCAAATTCTTCAAAAACTCCAAGACCCATGCCAGATAATGCTACGCCTGGTAGATTTCCTAAACCGGCAACAATCACAATCATAAAAGACCTAATTGTATATGGTAATCCCATATAAGGATGAATAGTAAAGGTGATTGAAATAAGAGCTCCGGCTACTCCGCATAAAGCTGCATTTATACCAAAAGTTGCGGCATAAACTTTTTCAGTGTCGACACCTAAAATCTTTGCTGCCCTTGCATTTTGAGCTGTAGCTCTTATCGCTCGTCCAAGCTTTGATTTTTTCATATAAATTACTAAACAAATTGCAAAAACAATACTTACAAATGCAGAAAATATTTTTGAATTTGGCAAAACAACATTACTATCAAATAAAAAAGTTGTTCCATAACCTGAATTAGCAAGTACTACATCAGCACCAAATGCAAAATTCATTAGTTGCATGAAAAGGATACTTATTCCAAATGTAGCTAGAATTGAAATAAATAGATCTCTATCAACAACTTTATTGATTACTAACTTGTAAAGTCCTACACCAACAAAGTACATTATGAATGGAGAAACAATTACTCCCCAAGCAGGATGAATTCCATACAAGTACATAAAATATGCAATGTACCCTCCTAAAATAACTAAATCACCCTGAGCAATATTTATGATATTCATCACTCCCCATTGCAGGGCCATACCATAAGCAATCAATGCAAATAAAATTCCAAGAAGTATTCCATCCAAGCAAGCTTGAATACTAATCATTGGATATTGAAAAACCATAAAATCCATAAATTGCCCTAGGAAAAAAATACCCCCTAGATTTTAGGGGGTATTTATAGATTAGTTATTATCTTTCAGACCACTTAGGTACTGGGTGAATTAACTTTGCAGAAGCCCACTTAAGTGGAGCAACAACTTTGTTTTCACATTTTCCAGAGCTATCACAAATAACTTGGAACAATACCATTGGTTTAGAAACATTTTGTCCACCTGGAGCAAATTTTATGTTTCCATAAAAAGTTTGCATGTCAGTTGCGGCAAGAGCATCTCTTACTTTCTTTTGATCAAAAGAATTTGCTCTTTCAAATGCATCTTTAAAAACCAATAAAGCAGCCGAAGATTCAGCAGCTTGATATGGTGGCGCATATCCAAACATTTTAGTAAAATCTGCATCATATGTCATACCGTCTTTAAACCACTTATCCTTATAGGTTAAAGTCTTGTGCCATTGAGAGGCACATAAAGCATATTGAGAATTTTTACCATGTTGTTTTGATAGTTTAGCAGCATCACAGTGCGTCATTGCAAGCATAGGGACATCAACTTTCATTTCAGCTATTTGTCTAATAGCAGTCAAAGCACCTTTTGTATGACCTGATACAACAAGCACGTCAGGCTTCATCTGTTTTACTTTAACTAAAGTAGCAGCCATATCATTAAGCTCTTTTGGTAATTTGTCGTCAATTATAATTTCAGATCCTGTATCTTTAGCAGCATCTAAAATACCCAATCTAACGTCTTGAGAAAAAGCATCTTGTTCAAAAGCTTGTGCAATTCTAACGCCTTTACCACCATTTAATTCAACAGCAGTTCTAATTGCTACATCAAGATATAAGTTTGCTGGTGCTAAAACAGCAAATAGATACTTGTATCCTTTAGTAAATAAAGATCTAGATGCACCATTAGCCTCAACCATTGGCACTCCATATTTTTCAGTAACAGGAGCCATAGCTTTAGTTAATCCAGAACTATAAGGTCCAAGCATAAATTCTACTTTATCTTGGCTTATTAATCTCTCTGCAAGTTGGGCTGCTCTTTTAGGATTTGATTCATCATCATAGTAAATGATTTCAAATTTATAAGTTTTTCCACCAACTTTAATACCACCCATGCTGTTAATTCTCTCTACGGCCATATTATAACCGTTTTGAGTATGAACACCATTAGACGAATATTTCCCTGTTAATGAAACAGCAGCACCTAAAACAATTTTATCACCAACTACTTTTGCAAAAGAAACAATCGAAGTTGATAACAATAATGTTAATGCAGAAACAAATGTAATTATAATGTTTTTTATTTTCATTTATTTCCTCTCTTTTTAATTAATTAAAATCATATTTAACTAAGAATTTGATTTTATTTCAAGCTACACAGTGTCTTAGTAATGTTGAGTTGCAGCAATTATAACTGCTATAATTAATAAAACACACGCTGAAATTGTATTAATTACTTTTGGATTTGCTTTAATCCAAATAATTAATTTATTTGCAAGAATTGCATAACCAACAAGAGATAAAAAATCTAATACCATATAAGTTGTGATCAATATAAAGAATTGAATAATATAATTTGAATTAAAATCTATAAATTGAGGAAATATTAATGGAAAAAATGCCCAAGCTTTTGGGCTTGTTCCTGCTACTAAAAAACCATCCTTAAAAAATGAAAAAAAACTTTTTTTATTGTGATTAGCAGTGTTAAAATGTTTTGGTCTACTATTATAAATATCGTAAGCTAAATAAATCAAATATAAAATTCCAATCCACTTAAAAAAATTTAAAAAGTTTGGATTTTCTGAAAAAAAAGAACCTAAAACAAAAATAACTAAAATTCCCTGAAAAAAATTTGCAGATATATCTCCTAATGCTGTCCAAATGCATTTTTGAACACCATAATTCATTGAATAAGAAATTATAACAATTCTGGGCGTTCCTGGTGTAATAAATAGAAATAAGATTATTTGAAGAAAAAGTATGTAATTCAGAGGAAGCATTTGTGAGGATAGTCCTAAAAAACCGGGAGCTAAAGATGGCTAGATAGGACTATCTATAGAGGAATATACCACACCTTATAAAAATTGCATTATGGATTTTTTTAATATTTATTAAAATTCTATGAAAAAAAGTCACAGGCCTTTAACTAAAGTTAAAAATACTGAGCCAAATATAGATAGTCCAGATTGGGTCATCTGGGCAGCATGGGCTGACAGGGTTACTTTTGAAGATATTAAAAAAAAAACTGGAAAATCAGAATCTGAAGTTATTAAAATAATGAGAAATTCTTTAAAAACTTCTTCTTTCAAATTGTGGAGGAAAAGAGCTAAAAATCAAAGTATCAAGCATAGAAAAAAGTTTGAAATATCTAGAAAAGAAATAAGAAGAAAAATCAGAAAAAATGATTATATATAAACTATGAAAAATATAACTATGTATACAGGTCCAATGTGTAACTTTTGTGACGCAGCAAAAAGGTTATTTTCAAGAAATAATCTTGAATATAAAGAAATTGATATCTCATCTAAAGACGGTCTAAGAGATGAAATGATAAAAAAATCTAATGGAAAAAGAACTATACCACAAATTTTTTTTGATAACGATCATATTGGTGGTTATGTAGAACTAAGAGCTTTAGAAAAAGAAAACAAATTAAAAGATTTATTAAAATAAAAAATTATTTAATTCATTATAAAATTATTTTGGCTTAAAAACTAAGCAAACACCATTATTACAATACCTTTTTCCTGTTGGATTTGGTCCATCATCAAAGATATGTCCATGATGACCTCCACAATTTTTACAATGATACTCTGTTCTTACATAACCTAAATGATGATCAGTTTTTGTTTCAAAAACATCTGGTAAAGATTGAAAAAATGAAGGCCAGCCAGAACCGCTTTCATACTTAGTATTTGATTCAAATAATTTTATTCCACAATTTACGCAATAATAACTTCCTATTCTTTTTTCATTATTAAGTTCACTTGATCCCGGTGGTTCTGTTGCTTCTTCAAATAAAATTAATTTCTGTTCAGCTGTTAAATTTTGATTTTTCTTTGTCATATTTATTCAATTACTCTTAAGGGTTTTCCGGAAACACATGATTCTAAATTTTCGATCATTTGATTATAAAATATAGAATAATTTTCAGCAGTTACATATCCAATGTGTGGGAGTATTAATGCGTTGGGAACAAATCTTAATTTATGATTTGCTGGTAATGGTTCTCTTTCATAAACATCTATGCCGGCGCCTGCAATAACATTTGTTGATAAAGCTATTATTAAATCATCTTCATTAACTATTTCTCCTCTTGAAGTATTAATTAAAAATGAGTTTTTTTTCATTTTATCAAATTCCTTAAGTTTAAAACAATTTTTATATCTATCTCCTCCTTGCACATGAATTGAAATAAAATCTGCATTTTGAATTAAGTCATCTTTACTTGAGGGCAAGACATTTAATTCTTTACATTTGTCTAAGTTTAAATTTTCACTCCATGCCATGACTTCCATGCCAAAAGCTTTTCCAATTTTTGCAACCTGAGAGCCAACCTTTCCAAGTCCAATTAATCCTAAAATTTTACCTTTTAGTTCAATTCCAACAGTTGTTTGCCAATAACCTTGATACATATTATCAATTTCATACTTAATATTTCTAGCTAATCCTAATATAAGTGCCCAAGTCAATTCACATGTTGGATTAATCTGAATATCCGTTCCAGTTACAATTATTTTTCTGTTTTTTGCAGCTTCTAAGTCGATTGCCTTATTTCTCATGCCGCTAGTTATGATAAATTTAAGTTTTTTTAATTTAGAAATTAAATTTTCAGAAATTTTTGTTCTTTCTCTCATTATTAATAATGCTTCAAAGTCAATGAGCTTTTCTATTGCATCATCTTCATCAACAAAAGGTTCGCTGAAAACTTTTATTTCATATTTTCCTGAAAGTTTTTTTAAATCAACAAATTCTTGAGAAACATTTTGATAATCGTCTAATATTGCAACTTTAAGCATTTAATTTTTTTCCATTAGCCATAAAGCATTTTGGGTTAAGAAATATATCTTACCAGTTTTGGGGTGAACCTGTATATCTCTAATTCTACCAATTTTTTTTTTGAAAATTATGTTTTCTTTTACATAATTTAAATTAGAAAAATCTAAGCTTCTTAAAGACATGTCTTTTAATGAGGTAATTAAAGCTAATCCTTCCCATTCTTTAAATTCTTCACCTTTATAAATAGTAATAGCACTTGTTGCAATTGATGGTACCCAATATTGAATGGCTTTTGTAAAACCTGGTTTCCATTTTGGACCTATTTTAGTACCACTATAATTTTTTCCTCCCCAGCCTAAAATTTTCCATCCATAATTCTCACCTTTTTTTATTTCACCAAACCAATCTCCTCCTTTGGCGCCATGATTGCTCGCATATATTTTTCCATCGTATGATGACAATGTTAGTCCTTGGGGATTTCTAACACCTATTTGGAAAATTTCTGGAAGCCATTTTTTTTTATCTATAAATTTTGGGTTATCTTTAGGAATGCTACCATCTAAATAAATTCTAATTATACTTCCAGGGTGTTTAGTTGGATCTTGTGCAATCATATCTTGTCCTCTTTCTCCTACTGAAGCGTATAAATAATTTCCTTTAATTGCTAATCTAGACCCAAAGTGATAACCTGAGTCTATAGGTGGATGAGCTTGAAAAATATTTTTAAAGATCAAATTTTTTCTATCAAAATCAGCTTTTGCGATCGATGTACTAGTTTTCCAGTCTCCACGGTCTTCTGAATAAGATATCCATAAAATATTTTCTTTATATATGATATCTAGAAGCCCGCCTTGTCCATAGTCTTTAAAATTAAGATTGTGGATTACCTCTAAAATCTCTCTTGAATTAATATTAACTATTTTTATTTTGCCTTTTTTTTCTGTAATTATGAGATCACTCTCATTTATGAAAGAAGATCCCCAAGGTTCGTCCAAAGAAACAATTTTTTTAAGTTTAAATTCGCCTGCATACAAGGAAGATGAAAAAAAAAAGATTATAATCAGCGATTTTATATTTTTGAACATTTAATTTTTTTTATTTGAAAGTGTTATACCTGCAATAATAAATATCGCTCCCAATAAGTGATAAAACATAAATTTTTCGTCAAAGATTAACATTGCCATTACAGCTCCCATAATCGGCATTAAATGTAAAAAAATTCCTGCTCTGTTAGCTCCAATTATAGAAATACCTTTTATCCAAAAAAAGAACGCTGCTAAACCTGGAAAAATAACAACATAAGTCAAAGTAAGATAAAATGGTGTGCCCAATACAATTAAATTTCCCATACTCATTTCAATAAAATACACAGGTATTAAGAAAGTTAGTCCACAAATAATTACAACTTCTAATAAAGATACTTGCGAAATTTCATATTTTTTACTTTTTAGTAAAGCTGAATAGATTGCCCATGCAAACATTGCTACAACCATTGATAAATCTCCTTTATTAAAATCTAAATTTTTGACTAAATTTAAATCAGCTTTTGTAATTATAAATATTACGCCAGTTAATGACAAAATAACTCCAAGTATTTGAAAAATATTTGTTTTTTCAATATTTAAAATTGAAGAAATAAAGATAATCCATACTGGAATGGTAGAGATCATTAAAATACCACTAATAACTTGTGTGTAATACAAAGAATAATAAACAATAGAATTGAATATTGTAATGCTAGTAATTCCTAAGATAATAAAAAAACCTAAGTTATCTAGGATATATTTTTTTTTATTTATTATTTCTTTGTAAGTAAATGGTAATAAAATTAAGCCAGCGAAAAACCATCTATAAAAATTTAATGAAAATGGTGGAATTTGAAACATACTTGCAGCTTTTCCTACTATAAAATTTCCTGACCAGAAAATAGTTGTGAGTATTAATATAAAATAAGCTATTTTATTATTATTTTTCACAAATTAGGAAAATCTTAATGAACTATAGGGTTTCAAATCTAAATTAGTGTTTTCATTTGAAATCATTTTAGAAATTATCTTTCCAGATATAGCGGCTAAAGTCCATCCTAAATGATGATGTCCAAAAGAGTAGAAAACATTATCATAATTTTTCGAAGATCCTATAACTGGCAGATAATCAGGCAATGTAGGTCTAAAACCCAACCACTCATCATCGTGTTTTTCTGGAAGTCCGTCTAAAAGGTATTTGGCATTTTCAATTAAATTTTTTATTCTTGGTTTCGAAAGAGGATTTTGTAGACCACCAAACTCTACTGTTCCAACAACTCTTAATCCTTGTTCCATTGGAGTCATTCCAAAGCCTCTATTCTGAAAAACAACAGGTCTAGAAATTAAATGATCATAACCTTTAAAGTGAATATGATAACCTCTTTCAGTGTCTAAAGGAATATTTTCATGTAAGTTGTCTGTTAGTTTTTTTGAAAAAGCTCCACAACATATAACCAATCTATCAAATAAAAATCTTTGTGTTTCTGATCTCAAAATGGGTTTATTAGTATCAAAATCTATATTTTTAATATTTAATTTTAAAAATTTTCCTCCTTTTTTTACGAAATTTTCAAACAGTTTTAACCAAATTTTTCCAGGATTTCTTGCGTGTCTTGCTTTTTTGTAAAAAACTCCTGCGTGATAAATGTTTTTAATATTTGGTTCTAAGTCGTGTATTTCTTTTTTATTTAGCAATTGTTGTTCTGCTCCTATTTCATTTCTTATATTAATTTCTAATTCTCTACTTTTGAGATTCTGATCATTCCAAATATACATAATACCCTTATTCTCTACTAATCCAGATAAATCAATATCTTCGAATAATTCGTCATAAGCGGGAAGAGCTAAGTCTAATATCTGGTGCATATACTTTGCCGTATGCATCATATTTTTTTTACTACAATTCTTTATAAATTTTAAAAACCAGGGAATCATTTTCGGAACATAATTCCATTTTAAAGCTAAGGGTCCAGTAGAACTTAGAAGCATCGCCGGAACGTCACTTAAAATATCTGGTCTATTTACTGGTACTGATGCATAAGGTGAAAAGTGACCAGCATTACCATATGATGCTGCCTGACTTCCTGGATCATCTCTATCAAATATAGTTACTTGATGACCTTTTTTTTGCAAAAAAAGTGCATTACAAACTCCCTGTATTCCACCACCTACAATTCCAATTTTTAAATTATTCATTGATAGTATTTATATTACACATTTACTTTAAATTATTTAAAGTGACAAATTATACTAAGATAATTTTAAGATATTAATTGGCGGTTATAGACTTTTGCACTCATTACAATACCAAGTCCTAACATTGTAGCTAGCATGGATGATCCACCATAGGACATTATGGGCAAAGGAGAGCCAACTATAGGTAGTAAGCCCAAAACCATAGCCATATTTACAGTTATATAAACAAATATTGCTGAACCAAACCCATAGCAAAAGAATTTACCAAAAAAACTTCTTGAAAATGATCCAATTCTTATAATTCTAAAAATTAAAACTGAATACAAAATAAGTAAAATAATTGAGCCAATAAAACCAAATTCTTCTGAATACAATGTAAATATAAAATCTGTATGTTTCTCGGGTAAAAATTCTAAATATCCTTGAGTTCCTTTTAAAAAACCTTTACCCATAAGACCTCCTGATCCAACAGCAATTTTTGACTGGATAATTTGATAACCAGCTCCTAATGGATCTTTATCTGGATCAAAAAAAGTTAGAATTCTAAGTTTTTGATAAGGTTTTAAAAAAGAGATCACAAATGGTGCAGATATAATAAAAAATAATGTTGAGTAAAAAAAATATTTAATATTTACACCAGCTAACCACAAAACAATTATTCCACTTGAAGCAATTAAAATAGATGTCCCAAGATCTGGCTGACTTATTACAAGTGCGATAGGAATAAATAAAATTAAAATCGGTATAATTACATTTTGAATTTTGTTTACATTAACTACCTGTATTCTATGATAGTATTTTGCAAAACAAAGTATAATAGCTATCTTCATAAGTTCTGATGGTTGTAAATTTATAAAATATAAATCTATCCATCTTTGAGAGCCCGAAGCAGTTATACCAAATAAAGAAGCCCAGACCAGAAGACCAAGTACAATTATATAAAAAAAATATCCAAGAGCGTGCCAAGTTTTAATATTGATAAAAGAAATGAAAATCATCATTGCAAAAAAAACTAAAAATCTGATTATATGGCTTTCGGTATGATACAAAACCTCTCCACCATCTGTGGAGTACATTGCAATTGAACTAATTAGTCCTAAAAGTAATACACAAAATATAAGTATATAGTCCAGAGATCTTAACTTTTGAAAAAAAGTAGAATTATTTGATAATGAGCTTTCTATAAACATTATATTTTAATTAATTTTTTTGTTTTAATTGATTCTCTTAGTGGGTGCCTATCTATGATAAATTTAAATAATTTTTTAGCAATTGGAGCTGCTGCTTTACTTCCAGATCCTCCATGCTCTACCAGAATACTTAATGCATATCTCGGATTTTTATATGGACCAAAAGCTATATACCATGCATGGTCTCTTTCTTTATAGGGGATTTGATCAGTTTCTAAATCAAGTTTTCTTTCTGCTTCTGTAATTCTTTTTACTTGGGCAGTCCCAGTTTTCCCTGCAAATTGATACTTTGGATCATCGATTCTAGATGAAAATGAAGTTCCATAAAGTTCATTTGTAGAACTAAACATAGCATCGAGAACAAATTTAACATTTTCCTTATTTCTATATAATGGAGTGTATTTTTTTTCTTTGTCATTAAAAAATCTTTCTGGTACAGAAAAAATATTTGAGTTTATTTGATTATTTTCAGTTGCAAGTTTCATTTTTTCTCTAATACTTTCAGCTGTTTCTTCTTTGCCTAAAATTATTTTTGGATATATTTTGTGTCCTCCATTTGCAAGTTGAGCTGTCATTAAGCATAATTGCAGAGGTGTTGTTTGAATATAACCTTGACCAATACCGTTAATCAATGTTTCACCTAAATACCAATTTTGACCAATGGCTTGTTTTTTCCATTTTGTTGATGGAACAACTCCTTTTTTTTCGTTAAAATAATTTCCTAAAACAACTTCACCTAAACCGAATCGTTTAGCAGTTTCATTTAATCTATCAACGCCTAGTAATCTTGCCGCTTCATAAAAATAGGTATCACAAGATTGTTTAATGGCATTTTTTAAAGACATGTATCCATGTCCTTTTTTTTTCCAGCAATGATATTTCATTCCATATAACTCTAAAGGATGTTTGTGACCTCTACAGTTAACTTTTAGTTTAGTAGAAATAACATCATTTTCCAAAGCAGAAAGTGCAACGATTGGTTTAATTGTTGAGCCTGGAGAATATAAACCTGAAACAGTTTTGTTTAATAAAGGTTTTAATGGATTTTTTTTTATTTCATTCCATTTCCCTTTTTCAATTCCATATAAGAATAAATTTGGATCAAATGAAGGAGAAGAATTCATTGCAATAATTTCTCCTGTGTAAATATCCATGATAGAAATAGATCCTGCTTTTTCTTTCAAAAGTTCCTGTGTATACTTTTGTATCTCAGTATCAATTGTAAGTCTTATTGTTTTTCCTTTTTCACCTTCCTTAAAATCTATTTGATTGATTCTTTTTCCATAGGCATTCACTTCAAATCTCTGTATGCTATTTGTTCCTATCAGCTCATTTTCCAGTGCCTTTTCAAGTCCTGTTTTACCAACTCTTAAACCAGGAACATTTCTTTGTTTTATTGTTTCGTTATTTACTATATCTTCAACACTTGCTTCCGAAACATACCCTAAAACATGAGTGTAAATTTCACTATAAGGATAGTTTCTTCCAACAGTTAAAACGGGTCTTGCACCAGATAATTCATGAAGATAGAAATTAATTTTTGAAAATTCATCCCATGATAAATTTTCAGAAACTATTAAGGTTTCCCAAGGTTTTTGTTTATTTTTTTTTTTAATTAAATCTCGTAAATGATTATCACTTAAATTTAAAATATCTTTAAGCCTTACCATTAAAGTTTTAAAATCTTCTACCTGTTCTGGAACAACGTGTAATTGATATACTGTTAAATTTTTTGCGATTCTATTTCCAAAATAATCTTCAAATTCACCTCTTACCGGTGGAAGTCTCGACTCTCTTAACCTATTTTTATCAGATAAAGTTAAATATTTTTTATTCTCACTAATCTGAAGAGAAAACAATCTACCAATAATTCCAAAAAAAACGACTGCCTTAGCTGCAGCAAAAATAAACATTCTTCTGTTTACTATGTTTGTTTTTTTAAAACCTGAATCTTCTCCACCTCCAACAATCATGCTCTAATCCTAGCTAAAATTTTTCCATAAATGTCAAAGAAATATGCAAAAATATAATAAAGTAAAAATGTAAAAATTATATTTCCCAGTATTTCGTAGTAATTAACCTCTAATGCAAAAAATAGGATTAGTAAAAAATAATTTACCGAGTTTGCAAATAAAATTGTAAATAAAAAATAAAACCAATCTTTAAATTTATTTGGTCGTAATGTTATATTTTTAAGATAAGCAGCAAATCCACATATAATTAAATAGGTTAAGCTACTGATGCCTATTGGAAATCCTAAAACTGAGTCATTAAACATACCTGCTATAAAAATATATCCATAACCAAGAGTTTCTATTCTTTTTAAACTCCAATAAAAAATTAATATAAAGGGAAAATTAAATGAAAAGTATTGATAGTTTAGATAGTTTAAATCAAATTCATTAAATACTGATATAAATAATAACAGAAGAGGTAGATATAATAGCAGTCTGTTTCTAATAGAATTTTTAAATTTTGAACTCATTATTTATCAACCTGCTGAAATCTTACTAGTTTTACAAAAGTTAGTTGTGATAATTTAGAAAAAAATATTACTTTATCCTCCTCATTTGACTCTGCATTTTTATTATAAAAGCCTATTGGAATTCCAGATTTAAATATTCCTCCAGACCCAGAAGTATAAACTATACTCTTATCATTAATATTAATCTCGATTTCCATATATTCAATTTTGCCATTTTGTTTACCCGTTCCTGTTAATATAGACTGGATATTTCCCGGTTCTATTGCGACTGGTATTTTACTATTCAAATCTGATATAAGTAAAGCTCTAGATGTAGAATAGTTAACTTCTACAATTTTGCCTACTAGATAATTGCCATCTAAGACTGCCATACCAAGTTTAATATTATCCTTAGAACCTTTATTGACAATTATAGATTTTAAAAATGGACTTTTTTTATCAATTAAAACCTTGGCAATTAATTCTTCTGAATTGTAGATATATTCATCAATAGTTTTTTTTAATCTTTCATTTTCAGATTTTAAAAATTTAACTTCATATTTTTCAGATTTAAGTTTATTGAGCTCTTCTTTGACTAATAAATAATTACTATAAACTCTATAATGATCTTTAATTATGTTATTTAGATCTAGAATTTTTTTTTCTGGAATTGAAACTATAAAAGAAGATCTATAAACAATTTCATTTAAAGCAATCTTTAGATAATTAGTAACAGGTAAATTTATTTTACTTAAAATTAACAAGCCTATGGAAAAAAAAATTAAACCTATTAAAGAAAATCTTTGTTTATTTCCTTTTTTAATAAACGCAGAGCGAATAGCTATTATAAAGTCATCTCTACTCGCTGCCATAAGTTTCTAATATTCTGATAATATACTTGAGAAAGTCTCCTCTTGATCTAAAGCTTTTCCTGTGCCGATAGCAACGCATGCTAGTGGGTCATCAGCTATATGAACCGGAAGTCCTGTTTCTTTGGAAAATCTTTTATCAATATTTTTAAGTAAAGCTCCACCACCAGTTAATGTAAGTCCCATATCAACTAAGTCTGCTGATAATTCTGGAGGAGTGTTTTCTAAAGCATCTTTGATACCGTTAATCATATCTTTTAATATTGGATTTAGAGCTTCAGAAGTATCTTCTTCAGTTATATTAACTTCTTTTGGGGTTCCTGATCTTATATCTCTTCCTTTTACTGGATATTTATTGTTATTTGTTGGTATAGCAGTTCCAATTTCTTTTTTTATTTTTTCTGCAGTACTATCACCAATCAAAAGATTATATTCTTTTCTCATAAAATTTTGCAATGAATGATCCATTGCATCACCAGCAACTCTTAGAGAGTTTGAATAAACTACACCGCCTAATGACATAACTGCAATTTCTGTTGTACCTCCACCTATATCTACTACCATAGATCCAGTTGCTTCTGATATAGGAAGTCCTGCTCCAATAGCAGCTGCTATAGGTTCTTCAATTAACTGCACTCTTCTTGCGCCAGCAGCTAAGGCACTATCCTGAATTGCTTTTCTTTCAACAGGAGTTGATCCTGTTGGTACACAAATTAAAATTCTTGGATTTGCAAAAGTACTTCTTTTATGAACTTTTTTTATAAAATGTTTAATCATTTCTTCTGTCACAATAAAATCTGCAATAACTCCATCTCTTAGTGGTCTTATTGCTTGTATATTTCCTGGAGTTCTTCCAAGCATAGTTTTTGCTTCATCGCCTACGGCTAGCACAGATTTTTTTCCCTTGCTTTCGACAACTGCTACAACTGAAGGTTCGTTTAAAACAACACCTTGCCCTTTCAAAACTACTAATGTGTTGGCAGTCCCTAAGTCAATTGCCATGTCTTGTGACCAAATTTTTGAAACACGTGTAAATAATCCCATTTAAATTCCTCTAACTTTCTCTTCTTTTTTTTGCTCTGGAGAATAACCAGGAGCTGTTTTGTCTCTCTTAATAATCATTTTATTTAATGCATTTATGTATGCATTTGCTGATGCAACTAATGTATCAGTATCAGCTGCTTGACCAACAGTTGTTTTTCCATTTTCCTCAATTCGGACACTAACTGTAGCCTGAGCATCGGTTCCTTCCGTCACAGCATGAACTTGGTATAACTGTAAATTTACATCGTGCGGATAAAGTTTTTTTATACATTTAAATATCGCATCTACAGGTCCATCCCCAGTCTCAGAAGCTTTATTTATTTCTCCAAAAACATCTAAAGTCATCTCTGCTTTTTGAGGTTCGCCAGTTCCAGCATATACTTTCAGTGATTTTAGATTAATTGCATTAACCTTATTGTCTACTATCAAGCTATCATCAACTAATGCAATAATATCTTCATCGTATACATGTTTTTTTTTGTCTGCTAATACTTTAAATTTACCAAAAGCATTTTCTATAACATCATCTGTAACATCAGCATAACCTAAGCTTGTTAATTTATCTTTGAAAGCATGTCGTCCTGAATGTTTTCCCATAACTAAAGAAGTTTGTTTTACCCCAACACTTTCGGGAGTCATAATTTCATAGGTTTGTCTATTTTTTAACATTCCATCTTGATGAATTCCAGATTCATGGGCGAATGCATTCTTTCCGACTATTGCTTTGTTATACTGCACGGGAAAGCCTGTTGCATTTGAAACAATTTTTGAAGCTTTACTTAAAAGAGTAGTATTAATTCCTGTTTCGTATGGCATTAAATCTGGTCTTGTCTTCATTGCCATTACAACTTCTTCAAGAGCTGCGTTTCCTGCTCTCTCTCCAATTCCATTTATAGTACATTCTATTTGTCTTGCTCCAGCTTGTACTCCTGCTAAAGAATTTGCAACAGCTAAACCTAAATCATTATGACAATGTGTAGATAAAATTGCTTTATCAATATTTGGAACTTTATTAAGTAAAGTTTGAATAATTTTTGTAAATTCTGATGGGACAGTATAGCCTACTGTGTCAGGGATATTTATTGTTTTTGCACCACATTTAATAGCAAGTTCAACTGTTTTGCACATATAATCCATATCCGTTCTAGTTCCATCTTCACATGACCATTCCACATCATCTGTAAACTTTCTAGCATAAGTAACGTGTTCTTTGATAGACTCGTAAACTTCATCGGGAGTTTTATTCAGTTTATGTTTCATGTGTAAAGGGCTAGTAGATATAAAAGTATGAATTCTAAACCTTGGTGCGTGTTTTAATGCTTCATAACATCTGTCTATATCTTTTTTTGAATGCCTTGAAAGACCAGCTGGGATAGAATTTTTTAAAATTTTGCTAATTTCACTTACAGCCTCAAAGTCACCAGGTGAAGCAATTGGAAATCCAGCTTCGATTATATCTACTCCAAGCTCATCAAATACTCTTGAAATTTGAAGTTTTTCTTCTAAACTCATAGATGCTCCTGGTGATTGCTCACCATCTCTCATGGTAGTATCAAAGATATATACTCTATTTTTTTCAGTCATTTTATTATATTAAAGCCCAAGCATAATACATTCTCTCGCCTAGATTGCAAAAATAAAATGGATATTTTTTAATTATAACTAATTTTTATCGCTATCTATTAACTTCTTTTTAGCTATCCAAGGCATTAGGGCTCTAAGTCCTGCTCCAACTTTTTCAACTGGGTGTTCAGCGAGTTTTGCTCTAGTTTTTAAGAAGTTTTTTTGTCCATTTTTACATTCTTCCATCCAGTCTTTAGTGAATTTACCTGATTGTATTTCTGCTAAAACTTCTTTCATTCTTTTTTTTGTCTCTTCTTTATTTATAATTTTTGGCCCCGTAACATACTCGCCATACTCAGCTGTGTTAGATATAGAATAATTCATATTTGCAATTCCACCCTCATAAATTAAATCAACTATTAATTTAACTTCATGAACTGTTTCAAAGTATGCCATTTCTGGTTCGTAACCTGCCTCAACTAAAGTTTCATAACCATTTTTAATTAATTCAACTAATCCTCCACAGAGAACTGTTTGTTCACCAAATAAATCTGTTTCAACCTCATCTTTAAATGTAGTTTCAATAATCCCCGATCTACCTCCACCTACTGCTGATGCGTATGACATAGCTAGATCTCTAGCTTTACCAGATCCATTTTGATGAACAGCAAATAAGCATGGAACACCACCACCTTTTTCAAATTCACTTCTAACTAAATGTCCAGGACCTTTTGGTGCAACCATAAATACATCTAAATCTTTTCTTGCTTTAATTAAATCATAATGAATATTTAATCCATGTGCAAAAGCAATTGAAGTTCCTTCTCTTACTCTCTGTTCAATATGATTTTTATAAATTGTTGCCTGAAGTTCATCTGGAGTTAAAATCATTACTACATCAGCCCATTCAGCTGCATCAGATAAATTCATAACTTTTAATCCTTTCGACTCAGCTTTTGCTTTGCTATTTGAACTATCTCTTAAAGCAACTACAACTTCTTTTACCCCACTATCTTTAAGATTAAGAGCATGTGCATGGCCTTGACTTCCGTAACCAAAAATTGCAATTTTTTTATTTTTAATTAAGTTTACATCTGTATCTTTTTCATAAAACATTTTCATATCTATTCTCCTTTAAATTTATTTAAAAACCTCTGAACCTCTTGTCATGGCTACTGCTCCTGTTCTTGAAACACTTATAAGACCAAATTTTTTTAAATTTTTTGACATTAAATCAATTTCTCTTCTTAAAGCTGTTATTTGTATAACATAGGATTTATTTGTTTTATCCAATATTATAGCATTAAACTTTTTGCAAGCTTTTAAAGCTTTATCTTTTTTGTTTTTATTTCCGACAATTTTAAATAAAGCCATCTCCTTAAATATAACTTTTTTATCTTCCCTTTTAAAATCAGCAACTTTATGAACTGGTACAAGTTTTTTTAATTGTAGTTTAATTTGTTCTATAACTTGTGGCGTTCCTGTTGTTACTATTGTAATTCTAGATATATTTAGTTTAGGGTCAATTTCAGCAACAGCTAACGACTCAATGTTATATCCTCTACCAGAGAACAAGCCAACTACTCTTGCTAAAACTCCAGCTTCATTATCAACCCATACAACAATAATGTGAGTATCAAGTTTTCCTAATTTGCCTGGAATGCTATATGCTGATTTTGATTTAATCATTATACTAAAGTCTTTCCCTTGCCTGTAATTTTATTATCTTTTTGATCCTTTGGACCTAAAAGCATCTGATTATGAGGTTTTCCTGATGGTATCATTGGAAAACAGTTTTCTTGTTTATCCACCCTACAATCAAAAATCACCGGCCTGTCAGTGTTTATCATTTCTATTATTTTATCATCTAATTCGTCTGGAGAAGTTGCTCTTATTCCTAAGCAACCATAAGCCTCTGCCAGTTTTACAAAGTCTGGCAATGCGGCCGTATAACTTTCTGAATAATTTTTATCATGTAGTAGCTCTTGCCATTGTCTAACCATGCCCATGTATTCATTGTTTAAAATAAATATTTTAATTGGTAGACTGTATTGAACTGCTGTAGACATTTCTTGCATTGTCATTAAAACAGATGCTTCTCCAGCAATATCTATCACTAGCTTATTTGGATGTGCTACTTGTACTCCTACTGCAGCAGGTAAACCGTATCCCATAGTTCCCAATCCACCAGAAGTCATCCAACGATTTGGTTTATTAAATTTATAATGCTGTGCCGCCCACATTTGATGTTGGCCTACTTCGGTTGTAATGTATGTATCCTTATTTTTTGTTAATTCATAAAGTCTTTGAATCGCATATTGTGGTTTGATTGTTTCATTGCTATTAACAAAATCAAAAGAATTAACTGATCTCCATTTCTGAATTTTTTCCCACCAATTAGAAATTTTTTGTTTATTAGATTTAGAAAAATTTGGCTTTACTTTTTTAATAGTTTTGATTGTAGATGTGATAACCTCTGCAACATCGCCTACAATAGGTAAATCTACTTTAACATTTTTATTAATTGAAGATGGATCAATATCAATATGAACTTTTTTTGAATTGGGAGAAAATTCATCAATTTTTCCTGTAATTCTATCATCAAATCTAGCACCAATATTTATCATTAAGTCACAGTCGTGCATCGCATTGTTGGCTTCGTATGAACCATGCATGCCAAGCATTCCTAAAAATTGACTATCATCACCCGGAAAAGATCCGAGACCTTGTAAAGTTGTTGTTATGGGAAATCCAGTTGTATTAACTAGCTCTCTTAAAAGCTGACTTGCTTTTGGACCTGAGTTAATAACTCCTCCACCGGTATAAAAAATTGGCTTCGAAGATTTACTCATCAAATTAATTAATTCATTTATATCTTTTTGTGAAAATTGATTTTTTACTTTTCCATTTAATTTTTTTTGTTTTTTAAATTTTGAGTAGCCTGTCCTTTGAAATTGAACATCTTTTGGAATATCAACTAAAACTGGCCCTGGTCTCCCCGTGGTTGCAACCTCAAAAGCTTTGTGAATAGTTTTTTGTAAATCTTTTATATCTTTAACTAGCCAATTATGTTTTGTACATGGTCTTGTTATTCCTGTTGTGTCGCATTCTTGAAAGGCATCTGTTCCAATTAAATGTGTAGGAACTTGACCTGATATACAAACAAGAGGTATTGAGTCCATGTAAGCATCAGTTAAAGCAGTGACCGCATTAGTAGCTCCCGGTCCTGAAGTAACTAGTAGCACTCCTGGTTTTCCAGTAGATCTTGCATAACCTTCGGCAGCGTGACCCGCTCCTTGCTCGTGTCGCACTAAAATATGTTTTAAAAAATTAAAATTTTTAAGCTCGTCATAGATTGGAAGTACAGCTCCACCAGGATAACCAAAGATAAATTTTACATCTTGGTCTTCCAAACATTTGAATACTATTTCAGCTCCTGAATACAATTTTGACATTCGACCAATCTAGCTGAAGTTGTACTAATTGGTCAAGTTTAAGAAGTAATTATTTTAGTTTTTTTAAAACTAAGTTCAGGTTTTTGGGATTGATTTTTTCCCAAGACTGCATTTGACCACGTGCCCAGGTCGCCTGTCTTTTTGCGTATTGCCTTGTTTTGATAGCAATTAAGGCCTTAGTCTCTTGAAGGTTGCACTGATTATTCAGTAAATTTGTGATTTCTGCAATTCCAATAATTTTATTTGAGCTATTTTCCTTTTTTACTCTAAGTTTATTAAATCTTCTAACTTCATCTATTGCTCCATTTTTAAACATATGTTCTACCCTAGAATAAATTCTATTTAGTAATTCATCTCTTGGATAGTCAATGTAAAGTTTTATAAACTCTTCAGATGAAAAGAAAATTTGAGTTTTTTTGAACCAATCAACTATTGATTTCTTTGTTTTATATTTAATTTCATATGCTCTAATAGACCTTTGAACATCATTTTTATCAATTTTTCCTTTAATCTTTGGATCAAGTTTCAATAACCTACTAAAAAATATTTTTTGACCTAATTTTTTTTGCATCAACATAATTTTATTTCTTACTTGAAATGAAATATTTGGTATTTTTACTAAACCTTCAGTAAGAGCCTTAAAATATAAACCTGTTCCTCCAACTATAATAGGTACTTTTTTAATTTTACGAATATCTCTAATCTTTTTTAGTAAAAGCTTTAACCACTCTCCAGTAGAATATTTTTTTTTAACATCGCAAAATCCATATAGATGATGTTTTATTTTTTTTATATCTTTTTTTTTTGGTCTTGCGGTTAAAACTTTAAGTTGTTTATAAACTTGCATGCTATCAGCATTTATAATTTCTCCTTTAATTTTTTTTGCTAATTTTAAAGCAAAATTTGATTTCCCACTCGCTGTTGGGCCATAAATTAAAATGATTTTGGACTTAAGGTCCATTAATTAATCTAGTTTAACACCAATTGATCTTTTTTGGTTTTGATTATTATAAACTACAATTTCAATTGTTTTGTCTGAACTTTTTAGTGCGAGATTAACAATATTTTTAAGGTCTCCAATTGTTTTGATTTTCTTTTTCTGTGCTTCAACGATAATATTGTTTACATTTAAATAATTAATTGGACTGTCTATTTCCATTTTTGTTATTACAGCTCCTGTTATTCCTTTTGGAAGCTTTCGTAATTCTATATCTTTATTGGTTAGCGCTCTAACATCTATTTTTAAACCTTCTATCTTTAATGTTTTGGGAGCTTCTGCTTTTTTAATATTAAAATCTTCTGAAGTTTCTAATCTGCCAAGTTTAATTTTTTTTGTTACCTCTCTTTTGCTTCTCCAAATTCTTACATCTACTGTTTTTCCAACTTCTGTTTGTGCAACTATCAAAGGTAATTCTTTCATTTCATTAATTAATTTTCCATCAAATTCTAAAATTATATCACCAGCTTTAATTCCCCCTTTTTCAGACGGACTTCCATCAGCAACACTAACGACTAAGGCTCCCATTGGTTTTTTGAGTTTCTCAACATCTGCTATTTCTTTAGTAACTACTTGAATTCTCACTCCTAACCAACCTCTTTTTGTTTCACCATATTTAATTAATTGGTCAATAACTATTTTTGCATTGTTAGAAGGAATTGAAAATCCTATTCCTATTGAACCTGATTGTCCTAATATTGCAGTATTGATTCCAATTACATCTCCATCCATATTAAATAAAGGTCCGCCTGAATTCCCTTGGTTAATTGAAGCATCTGTTTGAATAAAATCTTCATATCTTGACATACCAATATTCCTATTTCTTGCAGAAATAATTCCCGATGTAACGGTTCCACCTAAACCAAAAGGGTTTCCTATTGCAATAACCCAATCTCCAATTCTTGCCTTGTCAGAATCACCAAGTTTAACTGGTTTAAATTTTTCCTCAGATTTAATTTGTAAAACTGCAATATCTGACAATGGGTCAGTACCAATGATTGTTGCTTCATATTCTTCATTTCCATTTACTCTTACTAAAATATCTTCAGCGCCTTGGATAACATGGTTATTTGTAATCACTATCCCCTTTGTATCAATTATGAATCCAGATCCTAGAGCGCTTGCTTTCCTTTGTTGTGGTGTACCAAAATCTTTAAACATATCTTCAAATGGTGATCCTGGAGGAAATTCAAATCCAGGAAATGGATTACTTTTTGTTGTAATTGTTTGGGTTGTTGAAATGTTTACTACAGATGGCATCAATTTTTCAGCTAAATCTGCAAAAGAACTTGGAAGATCTTTTGCATTTCCTTCTATGTTAAAAGTTAAATAGAAAAAGATAAGAAATGAGAAAAATTTTTTAGATTTAAATACCATTTTTTTTCATATACCAAATTATAATAAATCCAATTATTGCAAAAATTAGACCACCTATTCTTAATTGACTATTTTTTGCATCTTTGGCTTTAAGTAAAATACTTTTCATTTTTGATGGAAATAAGGCATATATAATTCCCTCTATAAAAAAGAATAGACCAAGAGCTATGATCAGTTCCCTCATTGTTTAGATATTAATCTGTTTTAGGTTTTATATTTCCAAAAAATTTAAAAAATTCACTGTCAGGAGATAGTATCAAAGATGTTTCTCCTCCAATTAAAGCTTTTTCGTAAGCTTGCATTGCTCTATAAAATGCAAAAAATTCAGGATCTTGTCCAAAGGCGTCTGCAAATATTTTATTTCTCTGTCCATCACCCTCACCTTTCATGATTTGAGATTCTTTTTCAGCTTCTGCCAATATTACTGTTACTTCTTTATCTGCTGTTGATGTTATTGTAATTGCCATTTCTGCACCTTTGGCTCTAAATTCTTTGGCTTCTCTTTCCCTTTCAGTTTGCATTCTTCTGTAAATCGCTTCACTATTCGCTGGCGGTAGATCGGCTCTTTTAATTCTTACATCTACAATTTTAATACCAAATTTTTCAGCTTCATTATTTACTCCGTCTTGAATAAGTGACATTTGTTTTGTTCTATCTTCTGATAATAAAGTTTGTAACCTTTGTGTTCCTAGAACGCTTCTAATTCTTGAGTTTATAATTGTTGATAAACGTGATCTGGCAACTCTTTCATTTCCTACTGAAATATAGAATTTTAGTGGATCAGTTATCTGGAATCTAGCAAAAGCATCAACTATTAATCTTTTTTGATCTGATGCGATTACTTCTTCAGGTGGAGCATCTAAGTTTAATATTCTTTTATCTAAAAAAACAACATTTTGAATAAAAGGAATTTTAAAATTAATACCTGGTTTGCTTATAATTCTTTTTGGATCACCAAACTGCAGAACAATTGCTTGATTAATTTCTTTAACTATAAATATAGAGAAAAAAGCTGTTGCAGCTAAAATAACAATTATTGGTAGTAAAATTTTTCCTGCTTTCATCTAATTAACCTTTTTTTTAAGTTCTGGTAGAGGCAGATAAGGAACAACTCCTGATCCTGCGTTCTTTTCAATAATTACTTTGTCTATATCTGCTAAAACTTTCTCCATGGTCTCAAGATACATTCTTTCTTGCGTTACTTCTTTTGCATTTTTGTACTCATTATAAATTGATAAAAATCTACTAGCTTCACCTTCTGCTTTTGCAACAACTTCTTTTTTATAAGCTTCTGCTGCTTGCAAAATTTTTGCAGCTTCACCACGTGCTCTTGGTATTACATCGTTTGCATATGCTTGAGCTTCGTTTTTAGATCTTTCCATATCTGCTCTTGCTGCTTGTACATCCCTAAATGCATCAATTACTTGATCTGGTGGATCAGCTTTTTGCGTTTGAACCTGCGTAACCTGTATTCCTGAATTATATTCGTCTAGAATATTTTGAATTATTTGTTGTGTATCGATCTCTATTTTTGATCTTCCTTCAGTTAAAATAGGCTGAATATTTGAACGAGCAATGACTTCTCTCATTGCAGTTTCTGCTGCAGCTTTTACGGTTCCCTCTGGATCTTGAATTTTAAATAAAAAATTTCCAGCATCTTTAATTACCCAAAATACTGAAAAGTCTATATTTACAATATTTTCATCTCCAGTTAACATTAAGCTTTCTTCTGGAACATCTGCTACTCCACTTGAACCAAAACCGCTATCTCTTTCTGATCTAAAGCCAATATCCATTCTATTTACCTTCGTAACTTTAGGAGTTAGAACACTTTCAACTGGAAACGGTATGTGATAATTTAATCCTGGTTGAGTTGTCTTTACAAACTTTCCAAATCTTAATACAACGCCTTGTTCGTCTGGCAAGACTCTGTATAAACCACTTAAAGCCCAAATTATTAATAAAATTATCAAACCTAAAACTATTGGTTTTCCTCCAGAAGTGCTCCCACCTGGAATAAATCTTTTAATTTTTTCTTGAATATTTTTTACAATTTCATCTATATCGGGTGGTGTTGGCCCTCTTCTAAAGCCATCACCGTTTCCACCTCCTGGTGGAGTTCCCCACGGGCTTTGATTTTTAAAATCACTCATATGACAATCTATATAGTGTCTTTATCAGGAAAAACAAGGTAAGTTGAATTAATGGATACAAAACCGCGACAAAAATCCTTTGAAAAAAACCCCATTAATGGAACAAAATTTACAATTGCTATATCAAGCGCAAAAGGAGGAGTTGGAAAATCTACATTTGCTACAAATATTGCAATTGGATTAAAAAAAATAGGATGCAAAGTAGGAATATTAGATGCAGATATTTACGGTCCTTCATTGCCAAAATTATTTTCAATAAATGATAAACCAAATAGCGATGGAAAAACTTTAAATCCAATTTTGAAATATGACATTCAGTGTATGTCAATTGGTTTTTTAACTGAGGAACAAACTCCAATGATTTGGAGAGGGCCAATGGTAACAAGCGCAATAAAAACGTTTACGCAAAAAGTAGCATGGAAGGACTTAGATTTTATTATTGTAGATATGCCACCAGGAACTGGTGATACTCAGCTTACATTTTCACAAGAAATAAAAATGGATGGTGTAATTATTATTTCTACGCCTCAACAAATTGCATTACAAGATGTTAAAAGAGGAATAAGAATGTTTGATAAACTTGGTGTAAAAATTATAGGTTTAATTGATAATATGAGTTACTTCATTGGTGATGATGGAAAAAAATATCCAATTTTTGGAGAAGGGGGAGTAAAAAAAACTGCAGATGAATTTAAAAAAGAGTTTTTAGGAGAAATACCAATTAACCCAGAAGTTGGTAAATTAGGAGATCAAGGAACTCCAATTGTTGAAAGCAAACCAGATCATGAGATTTCAAAAATATATATTAATTTAGCAGAGAAAATCAAATCAACTTATCTTTAAGACCAAAAGCAGTCATTAATTCATTCCATTCTCTTTTTGATAAACCTGACTGATCTAAGCTGACCTCTTCACCTTTGATTAATTTTTGTAATATAATTTTTCCCTTTGCTGAAACTTCTGTGCCACCGACTCTGTAATCCATGAATGCTTCATAAGTAATTGGAACCCATTTTTTTAGTGTATCTAACATTGCATCTGCATAAGTTCTTATTTCATACTGAGCATGATGGTCTGCTCTTAATCTTAAAAAGTTCATTAGATTGAGCAAATCAGTTTTCCAGTACCATTGAGTATAAGTATTTAAAGTTAAATTCATCCTAGCAAGTTCCCTAGCTAGGCCAATTTCTTTTTCATCTATAACAGAACCATCATAACGTTCGTTAAGCATCATTTCATAATTATTATAAGTTTGTTCCGCATCATTTTTTAAAAGATCCAAAACTTTTTTGGCTTGCTCGCCTTGGAGCACATCTCCTCTTCCCTGTCTATTGCTTTGAGATTGAGCTGCTAGATTTTCTGTTTTGGGCAAATAAAACTCTTTATCTAAAATTGAATATCTTGCGGAGTATTCGTTGACATTTGCTGTTCTATGTCTGATCCATTGCCTTGCTATAAAGATGGGTAACTTTACATGATATTTTATTTCACACATTTCAAATGGGGTACTATGCCAATGTCTCATCAAATATTTTATTAGACCTGCGTCGGTTGAAACTTTTTTTGTACCTTTTCCATAAGAAACTCTTGCTGCCTGAACAATAGATGTATCATTCCCCATATAATCAACTACCCTTATAAAACCATGATCCAGGATGGGCATTGCTTCATAAAGAATTTTTTCAAGATTAGGTGCAGTAACTCTTTTTGTTGAAGTTTCTTGGTTTTGTTGCTCTTTAATCTCTTGTTCTTGTTCTTTAGTTAATTTCATGAATAAAATATTGAATCTATTAATTTTACTTTTATATTAATAATGTTGGTTTTCCAACTACGACGATAAACGAATTTCGTAATAAGCATTGCGGACGTGGGGGCAGTACCCACCACCTCCACCATTTTCAACTTATGGGGGTGAACCAGAATCGACGAGTGTCTAAAAGTTATTCTTTCGTTCGGTATTGTTCCACCGTAATGGGCTAAATTATAAATGCTAACGAAAGTTACGCAATTGCAGCTTAATTAATTTATTAATTAAGTTACGGGGTTTGGGGCACCTGGCAACAGAACGCCCCTTAAAAAATTTTACATTATATAATTTTTGGTGCGGTCAGAGAGATTTGAACTCTCATGGGCTAAGCCCACACGGCCCTCAACCGTGCCTGTCTACCAATTTCAGCATGACCGCATTTATGCGTCAGAATAAATTAATGACAATTCAATTTCAAGTTGGTAAGTTTTAATATGGAAGCTAATATAGAGATAAAAAAAGCAACTGATCCAATATATCGAAAAGTATCAAAAACTATTCCAGAAATTGAATGGGCAATTCATGCTCCTTATATTTATAAAATTAATAAACTTAAAAAAGAAAAAAATGCAGTAATTCTTGCTCATAATTATCAAACACCAGAAATATATCATGGTATTGCAGATTTTTCAGCAGACTCTCTAGCTCTAGCTATTGAAGCAGCAAAAACAAAAGCAGACATTATTGTGATGTGTGGAGTTCATTTTATGGCTGAAACTGCAAAACTAATGAGTCCCAAAAAAAAGGTTCTTCTTCCAGATATGAATGCAGGATGTTCTCTGTCATCATCAATCACAGGAAATGATGTTAGAAATTTAAAAAAAAAATATCCAGGAGTTCCGGTAGTTTCTTACGTTAACACCTCTGCTGAGGTAAAGTCTGAAACTGATGTATGTTGCACATCTGCTAATGCTGTAAAAATTGTAGAATCATTAGGAGCAAAAAAAGTTATTTTTTTACCAGATGACTTTTTAGCAAAATACGTTGCATCTAAAACAGATGTTGAAATTATTTCCTGGAAAGGAACATGTGAAGTTCACGAACAATTTAATGATGAAGAAATAAGAGAAATTAGACAAAATAATCCAGGTATTAAAATAATAGCTCACCCAGAGTGTCCTCCCGATGTTATAAAGGCTAGTGATTTTGCTGGATCAACAAGCGGCATGATAAAGTATGTTAAAGATAACCAACCTGAAAAAGTTATGATGGTTACTGAGTGTTCCATGAGTGATAATGTTCAAATTGATAATCCAAATGTAAAATTTATACGTCCTTGTAATTTATGTCCTCATATGAAAAAAATAACATTACCAAAGGTATTAAATTGTTTGGAAAACGAAACTAATGAATTAATAATGGATAAAGAAACTATAGAAAAAGCTAGAAAGTCTGTAGAAAGAATGGCAGAGATAGGCAGATAAAATCTGTGCCAAAAATTAAATTAAGTAATAATTTTATTAAAAAAGTTTGTAGAGTTGCTTTAAATGAAGACCTGTATCCCTCTGGAGACATTACCTCAAACCTATTAAGAAATAATATTAAAAAAAAAACGAAGCTAATATCAAACCAAGCAGGAATAATAGGAGGTTTGGAGTTTGCAAAAAAAACTTTTAAATTAATTGACAAAAAAATTAATATTAAAATAAAAAAGAAAGAAGGGTCTAAAATAAAAAAAGGAGATTTAATAGCAATAATTGAAGGTAATATTAAAAATATATTAATTGGTGAAAGAGTTGCCTTAAATTTTTTATCTCATATTTCAGGTATAGCTACCATAACAAACAGTTTTGTTAAAAAAGTAAATAAAAAGTCAAAAATCTGTTGTACTAGAAAAACAATTCCAAATTTAAGAGTCATACAAAAATATGCTGTTAAAATTGGTGGAGGTGAAAATCACAGATTTAATTTAAGTGATGAATTTTTAATTAAAGACAATCATATAGCTGCAAATAAAAATATTAGAGAAATAATAAAAAAAGCAATTAAATCTAAAAAAGGGAAAACAATCACAGTAGAAATCGATAATCTAACCCAACTAAGAAAAATTATGGGTTTAAAATTTGACAGAATTTTATTTGATAACATGAACTATAAAAGTTTAAAAAAAGGTATAAAACTATCAAAAAAATTTTATGAAACTGAGGCCTCAGGAGGTATTACTTTAAAAAATGTTAAAAAAATATCATTAACAGGTGTAGAAAGAATTTCTATTGGCTCAATTACTCATAGTGCACCATCACTAGACATAAAGCTACAAATCTAAGAAAGTAAATTATTTTTTTAATTGTGCTTGCGCTGCAGCAAGTCTTGCTACAGGAACTCTATATGGAGAACACGAAACATAATCTAAACCTACTTCTGAACAAAAATGAATACTTTTAGGATCCCCTCCATGCTCACCACATATTCCTAATTTTATATTCTTATTTTGTTTTTTTCCTTTTTCAGTTGCAATTTTAATAAGATCTCCTACGCCTTCATCTACAGATACAAATGGATCTATGTCAAAAATCTTATTTTCAATATAATCGTTTAGAAATTTACCACTATCATCTCTGCTAATTCCGAATGTTGTCTGTGTTAAATCATTTGTTCCAAAACTAAAAAATTCAGCATGTTTTGCTATATCCTTTGCTTTGATGGCGGCTCTTGGTAGTTCAATCATAGTTCCAACTAAAAATTTAATCTTTATTTTATTTTGATCTTGAACTTTTTTTGCAGTTCTGATTACGAGATCTTTCATAATTTTTATTTCAGCTTCAGTAGACACTAAAGGTATCATTATTTCTGGAAAAGCTGATTTTATTTTTTTCTTTTTTAATTCTGATAATGCTTCAAAAATTGCTCTGCATTGCATTTCGTAAATTTCAGGAAAAGAGATTCCTAACCTGCACCCTCTGTGACCAAGCATAGGATTTTGTTCGTGCAATTCACTAATTCTAGACTCAATATCTTTGACACTCAAATCTACTTGATTTGCTACTTCGTTAATTTCTTTTTCTGTTCTAGGTAGAAACTCATGTAGCGGAGGATCTAATAGTCTTACTGTAACAGGTAAACCGCTCATAATTTTAAATATTTCTAAAAAATCATTTTTCTGATGTGGTAGAAGCTTATTTAATGCTTTATTTCTATCTTCTGTAGTTTTTGAAAGTATCATTTCTCTGACTGACAAAATTCTTTCTTCATCAAAAAACATGTGCTCTGTTCTGCACAGCCCTATTCCTTCTGCTCCAAAATCTCTTGCAGTTTTTGTATCTAAAGGAGTTTCAGAATTCGTTCTTACTTTTAATTTTCTAAAATTATCTGCCCAACTCATAAGTTTTGAAAAGTCTCCTGAAATTTCAGGTTTTACTTTTGGAACTTCTCCTTGAATAATTCTTCCTGTAGATCCATCAATTGTAACTAAATCCCCTTCTTTTATTTCAACAGATGTAGTTTTAAAAATCTTTCTATCATAGTTGATGTCAATTTCGCTTGAACCTGAAACACATGGCCTCCCCATTCCTCTTGCAACAACTGCTGCATGGCTTGTCATCCCTCCTCTTGAAGTTAATATCCCTTTTGCTGCATGCATTCCATGTATATCTTCTGGAGAGGTTTCTACTCTGACTAAAATTGTATCTTGCATCATTTCATTAAGTCTTTCAGCTTCATCGGATGAGAAAACAACTTTTCCTGTAGCTGCGCCAGGAGAAGCAGGCAAACCTTTTGCGATTACGTTTATTTGACTTTTTTCGTCCAGTGTTGGATGTAAAAGTGAATCTAATGAATGAGGATCTATTCTTTTTACAGCGTCTTTTTTTGAAATTAATTTTTCTTTAACCATATCGACTGCAATCTTAACAGCAGATTTAGCTGTTCTTTTTCCAGATCTTGTCTGCAATATCCAAAGTTTTTTATTTTCAACCGTAAACTCTACATCTTGCATATCTTTATAATGTTTTTCTAAATGTTTTAAAATTTTCTTTAATTGTCTAAAAATCTTGGGCATCGATTCTTGCATAGAGCTTTCTTTAACTTTAGACTCAATTCTAGCTTTTTTTGTTATGTATTGCGGTGTTCTTGTTCCTGCAACAACATCTTCTCCTTGAGCATTAATTAAATATTCTCCATAAATTTCGTTAAAACCTGAAGATGGATTTCTTGTAAAAACAACTCCAGTTGCACAATCTTGCCCCATATTTCCAAATACCATTAACTGTACGTTAACAGCTGTGCCCCAATCAGATGGTATATGGTTAAGTTTTCTATAAACTTTCGCTCTATTACTCTGCCAAGATAAAAATACTGCAGATATTGCCCCTATTAACTGTTCGTTAACATCTTGGGGAAATTCTTTTTTTGTTTTTTCTCTTACAACAGCTTTGAAATCTTGAATTAATCCATCCCAATCGTTTTCATCTAGATCTGTATCTAATAAAACTCCTTTTGTTAGTTTATAATTTTCAATAAGTTCTTCAAAATTATAGCTTTCAATTCCTAAGACAACATTTGCATACATTTGAATAAATCTTCTGTAACTATCTTTAGCAAATCTGATGTTTGAAGTTTTTTTAGCAAGTGCAAAAACAGTTTTATCATTCAATCCTAAATTTAAAATTGTATCCATCATTCCTGGCATGGAAACTCTTGCACCAGATCTAACAGAAACTAATAGGGGGTTTTTTAAATCTCCAAACTTTTTGCCAGTATCTTTTTCAATTTTTTTTATTTCAGCTTTTATCTGTTTTAATATTTTTGGATTTAATTTTTTATTATTTCTGTAAAATAGATCACACACCTCGGTGGAAATAGTAAATCCAGAAGGAACCGGATATCCAAGTCTTCCCATTTCAGCAAGATTTGCACCTTTGCCACCTAAAATTTTTTTTGGAAATCTTAACTTGCTCGTATCCTTTGAATTAAAATTATAAACTAATTTTTTCACTATGCGCTTTCTACTTTTGAAAAATTTAAATAATTATCGAAGGTTTTACATAACATTTGTAAAAGTTCTAGCCTATTTTTTTTAATTAATACGTCTTCATCATTTACTATAACATTATCAAAAAACTCATTTACCTGAATTTTAGCTAGTGACAGAGCGTTTAACATTGTTTCATAATCATCTTCTCTACCAATACTTGTAAAATCTTTTCTTAATTCATGAATTTTTTTAAAAAGCATTTTTTCATAATCATTTTTAAATAATCCTGGGTCCGCAGATCCTGATAATTCAATTTTATTATTTTTTAATTCATTAGAAATAATATTTGATGCTCTTTTATAACTAAACATAACATCTTGTCCTGTTTGCTTTGTTATTAATTTATTTAAAATTAAAGTTTTTTTATAAACTTTTAAAATACTATCAATATTAAAGCCTTGGATTGCACTCTCAATAATATCTGGCCTTATCTCTTTTTCTTTCATGAAATTTTTAAATCTATCTTGAAAAAAATCTATAAGGTCTTTTTGAACATTTTTTGAATTTAGATTAATATTTTGTTCGTTATATAATTGACAACTATAATTAATTAAATCTTTCAATTTTAATTTTTTATTGTTTTCTAAAATCATTTTTAATAAGCCAATTGCAGATCTTCTTAAAGCATATGGGTCTTTAGAACTTGATGGTTTTAAATTTATTCCAAAAAAACCTACAAGAGAATCTAATTTATCACTCAAAGATAATGTGATGCTATAATTTTTTTTTGGAATTCTACTTTCTAATCCAGTAGGTAAATAATGTTCACTCACTGCAGTGCAGACTTCTTTTTCAAAACCTTGGGATTCAGCAAAATAACCTCCTAATATTCCCTGTAGTTCTGGAAATTCTGATACAAGGTCTGAAAGCAAATCTACTTTACATATTGAAGATGCAATTTCTATTTTCTCCTTACTAATTAACAACTCATCTGAAATTAAGCTACTTAATTTTCTTATTCTTTGAACTTTATCATAATAACTGCCTAATCCTTTAAAAAAACTTACATTTTTTAATTTTGATATTTGTTTAACTAAGTTTTGTGATTTATTTTTATTCCAAAAAAATTCTGCATCACTAAGTCTTGCGTCTATTACTCTTTCGTTTCCAATTTTAATATAACCTTTTTTGTCAATTGAATCTGCAACAACAAAAAAATTGTTTGTTAATTTATCTTTTTTATCAAATGTTGGAAAATATCTTTGTTGTTGTTGCATTGTTATCGTAATAATTTCTTTAGGTATTTCCAAATATTTTTTATCAAACGTACATGGAATTATCTTCGGTTTTTCTACAATATCAGTAACCTCATTTAAAAGTTTTTCGTTAATATTGATTTGAAGATTTTGTTTATTTGATAAATCAGTTAGTTTTTTTTTTATATAATTTTTTCTCGCATCATTATCAATAATGATATTTAATTTTTTAAAGTATGAAAAATAAGAATTTATATTTTTAAATTTTTTTGTTTTTTCCTCAAAATCTTTGTCTAAATAAGTTGAATTTAAACTCGATAAATGGTGAAACTTAAATTTTAGAGGCCTACCATCAAATATTGCAAATATCGATTTTAAAGGTCTGCCCCAGTAGAGGTTATGCTCTCCCCACTTCATTGATTTTTTCCAGGTTAAGCTATCTAATATGTTGGGAATGTTATTTTTTAAAACATCTTCAGATTTAATTTTTTTTGAAGTTTTTTTATAGAAGAAAAACTCACCTTTATCGGTATTTTTCTTATATATATCCTTTTTTTCAATTAAATTTGATTTTAAAAAACCATCTATTGCTTTGTCTGGGGCATTAATATTTGGCCCTCTTATTTCTTCAGTTTTTTTATATATTTCTTTTTCAACTTTCTTAAAACACAAGACTAATCTGTTAGGCGTAGAGTAAACCTTAGCATCATTCTTATAATTTATATTTTCTTTTTCAAAAAAATTTTTAAAGTTTGATATTAAATTTTGTCTTGCTGAAGATTGTAAACCAGCGGGTATTTCTTCACTAAATAGTTCTAATAAAAATTCTGCCATTTTTTATTTTTGACTCTCAAGCCATATCTGACCAACACCTTTTGTGAGATCTCTAATTCTTGAAATATATTCTGCTCTTTGTGCAACACTAATAACGCCTCTGGCATCTAATATATTGAAAATATGACTCGCTTTTAAACATTGATCGTATGCAGGTAAAGATAAATTATTATCAATTAAAGATTTAGCTTCTTTCTCAATCATATCAAAAATTTTGAATAAATTTTCTGTATTTGCTAGTTCAAAATTATATTTAGAAAATTCTTTTTCTGATTGATGAAATACATCTCTGTACAAAACTCCTTCATTATTCCATTCTAGATCAAAAACATTTTTTTTTTCTTGTATAAACATACAAAGTCTTTCTAAACCATAGGTAAGTTCAACTGAGATAGGTTTACATTCTATTCCAGCCATTTGTTGAAAATATGTAAATTGAGTCACTTCCATTCCATCACACCAAACTTCCCATCCAAGTCCAGCTGCTCCTAGTGTTGGACTTTCCCAATCATCTTCAACAAATCTAATGTCATGTTCTTGATGTTTTATTCCAATAGTTGAAAGGCTATTTAAATAAAGTTTTTTAATATTTTTTGGTGACGGTTTAATTAGAACTTGAAACTGATAATAGTGTTGAAGTCTATTCGGATTTTCTCCATATCTTCCATCTGTTGGTCTCCTTGAAGGTTGAACATAAGCAGTTTTCCATGGTTTATCTCCTAGGGATCTAAGTGTTGTAGCAGGGTGAAATGTTCCTGCACCAACCTCTAAATCGTATGGCTGCAAAATTATACAACCATGTTTGCTCCAATATTTTTGTAAATTCAAGATTGTATCTTGAAATGATTGAAATTTAAGTTTTTTATTTTTTTTTTTAGAAACCATACTTTTGCCAGATAGATCTTTCTTCTAAAATACTAATTGCTCGTTCTGTATGATTTTCTGAAGATAATTTTCTAGCAAGCCAGCCTTTTGCCTTCTCAAATTTTTTAATAATTATTTTTTCACCAAACTTTTCTCTTAAAATTTGATCTGCATTTCCTATTCCATCTATTAAGCCTAATTCTTTTGCTTTTCTTCCTGACCAAAATTCACCTGAGAATAATTCTATTCCACTATCTTTTTTTAATTTTGTTGATCTACTATTTTCCACAACTTCAATAAAATCTTGATGAAGATCTAACTGAATAGTTTTTAATCTTTCAATATCCTCTTTTTTTTCATCCATGAAAGGATCAAGTGTACTTTTGTTTTTACCTGCGGTATAAACTCTTCTTTGAACTCCTATTTTGTTTATAAGATCTTTAAATCCAAAAGATGAATAGATTACACCTATTGATCCCACTATAGAGCTTTTATTTGCATAAATTTCATCCCCTGCACACGCAATTAAATATCCTCCGGATGCAGCTACATCTTCAGCAAAAATAATAACTTTTTTCTTATTTTTTTTTGCCTGCGATCTAATAAAATCATGAATGAGATGTGATTGAACAGGAGATCCTCCTGGCGAATTAATGGAAATAGCTACTGCAGGAGATTTTTTAATAGAAAAAGCTTTTTTAATTATTTCTTCTTGTCCAGCAAAATCAATGCCTTGTTTAAATTTTCCAACATTACCTATCACGCCACTAAGTTTGATGTGAGGTATAATTTTTTTTTTTTTAAAAATAGAGAACATATCTATGCTTATAAAATTTTTGATTTAATATAAAGTCTACTTATAGTTGAAGTTTAAGGTGCGTCAATTGATAAGTATAATATTACATTAATTATACTACTTTAACTAGATGGGAACAGTTGTTCAATTAAAAAATCGTATAAATAATTCATATTCAGAACTTAAAAATTCAGTTGAAGAAAAATTAGTATTAGTTGAAGAGAAAATTAAATTAAAATTATATAGTAAAGTAAGTCTTGTTGATGAAATGACAAGCTACCATTTAAGAACAGGTGGAAAAAGACTTAGGGCGCTTCTGACTTTAGGAACGTCTAAAATTTGTGGATACTCTAAAGGTGGTAGAGATATAAATTTAGCAGCATGTGTCGAATTAATTCATGCTGCAACACTTATGCATGACGACGTAATTGACAATAGTAAAATTAGAAGAAGAAAAAAAACCTTAAATAGCATTTGGGGAAATCAATCTTCAATTTTAGTTGGTGACTACTTATTAAGTAGATGTTTTGAAATGATGGTTGAGGATGGAAACTTAGAAATATTAAAACTTCTATCTTCTACTTCTGCAGAAATTTCGCAAGGTGAAGTATTGCAACTACAGCATAAAGGTGAAATAGATATGCTTGAGGAAACTTACCTAAAAATAATTTCAGCAAAAACAGCTTCGCTTTTTGCAGCAGCCACAAAAGTTGGTCCTATTTTAGCAAATAAAGAAAGTAAAATTAAAGAAGCTTTAGAGTTTTATGGAAAGAACCTCGGACTTACTTTTCAGATAGCTGATGATACTTTAGATTATAATTCTGAGCTTAAATTCTTTGGAAAAAAAATAGGCACTGATTTTTACGAAGGAAAAGTTACTTTACCAATAATTCTTCTATATCAAAAGGCTAACAAAGATGAAAAAGTTGAATTGAAGAAATTATTTGAGAAAGAGGAGAGAAACGAAGAAGAGTTTAAAAGAGTTTTATTAATGATAAAAAATTATAATATAATTTCTAGCTGTTATTCAAAAGCAGAATATTTTATCAATCTTGCCTCTAATTCTTTGAGTATTTTTGATGAAAGTAAAGAAAAAGAAATTCTTAAAAATCTAACTTCATTTAGTTTAGAAAGATCTTATTAAGGACTTAAAAGATCTTTTTTCCATTTATCATTATCTTTTTTTGTATAACGTAGTCTTTCGTGTATTCTATCTTTGCCATCAAGCCAAAATTCAATCTCAATAGGATTTAAATTCCAACCTGACCAGTATTTAGGTCTTGGTATTTTTTTTACATTTGAATATTTTTTCTTGAATTCTTCAATAGAATTTAATAGCTCTTCTCTAGATTTTAAAACACTACTTTGATTTGAAGCCCACGCTCCTATTCTACTTCCATATGATCTGCTATTGTAATAATTGTCAGCATCTGCATCAGAAACACTTGACAATTTTCCTATAATTCTAACCTGCCTTAATAAAGATTTCCAATGAAAACACATTGATGCATTTGGGTTTGATTTTATTTCAATACTTTTTCGACTATTTAAATTTGTGTAAAAAATAAATCCTTTTTTGTTAAAGTCTTTAAGTAAGACCACTCTAACAGAAGGTGTCCCATTTTTTCCCACAGTTGCTAAAGATAAAGCATTCGGATCATTAATTTCAGTTTTTTTAGCTTCGTTGAACCAATCTATAAACAAATCTATTGGATTATCTAAATCCTTGAAGCATAAATCTATTCCTAACGAGTTTTTTTGATTCATAATTTCAACAAAATAATTTATATAATATATTTAATGTCATTTAATACTTTTGGAAAGATATTTCGTTTTACTACTTGGGGTGAATCTCACGGACCAGCTATAGGATGTGTGGTAGATGGCTGCCCTCCAAATATAAAAATATATGAAAAAGACATACAAATTGAACTGAATAAGAGAAAACCAGGTCAATCAAAATTTACAACTCAAAGAAAAGAAGATGACAAAGTAAATATTCTATCAGGTGTATTTGAAGGAAAAACAACTGGCACTCCAATCTCAATGATAATTTATAATAAAGATATGAGATCAAGAGACTATGAAACAATAAAAAATAAATTTAGACCAGGACATGCTGATTTTACATATTTTAAAAAATATGGAATAAGAGATTACCGTGGAGGAGGAAGACAGTCAGCTCGAGAAACTGCTAGTAGAGTTGCTGCTGGAGCAATTGCAAAAAAAGTTTTGGAAAATAAATTAGGAAAAAGATACAACGTAATTGGAGCAGTTACTCAACTCGGTATTCTTGGGTGTGATACAAAAAATTGGAATGACAAAATAATAAATAAAAATCCATTCTTTTGTCCTGATAAATCAATATTAAAATTATGGGAAAAATATTTACTTGGTATAAGAAAATCTGGATCTTCTTGTGGTGCGATTATTGAAATTAGAGCTAGGGGTATACCAGTAGGTTTGGGTTCACCAATATATTCTAAGCTAGATATGGATTTAGCCTCAGCAATGATGAGTATAAATGCTGTAAAAGGAGTTAACATTGGATCGGGTATGAATTCTGCACTTTTAACTGGAGAAGAAAATTCTGATGAAATAGTTCAAAAAGGTAAGTCTCCAAAATTTAAATCTAATAATGTAGGAGGAATACTTGGAGGTATTTCAAGTGGACAAGAAATTATTTTGTCATTTGCTGTAAAACCAACTTCGTCAATATTAAGTTCAAGAAAAACTATAGATAAATTTGGAAAAAATACTTCAATATCTGTTAGGGGAAGACATGATCCTTGTGTAGGAATAAGGGCTGTACCAATTGGCGAAGCCATGACCCATTGTGTTATACTAGATCACTATTTAATGAACAAAGCACAGTGTGGAAAATAAATTTTAGTTTTGTTTTTGTAAAATTACTTTTGAATTTATAACATCAAAAACCTTTGAAGCTATCGCATCAGCATCAAGGCCTGCTTCTTTATACATAATTTCTGGTTTATTATGATCTATAAACTTATCTGGTAAAATCATTGCCCTAAACTTCAAATTATTATCTAATAAATTTTTTTCAGACAAAAATTGACTAACGTGTGAGCCAAATCCACCTAATGATCCCTCTTCAATTGTAATTAATGCTTCATGGTTGGTTGCTAATTCCCAAATTAAATTTTCATCAAGTGGTTTTGCGAATCTTGCATCGGCTAATGTAATTCCAATACCTTTTTTTTTAAGTATTTCATTAGCTAATAAACATTCGTTCAATCTCGCTCCAAAATTAATTATTGCAACTTTTTTTCCTTCTAAGATTAGCCTTCCTTTTCCTATTTCAATTTTTTCATCAATATCTGGTAGATCGGCTCCTACTCCATTTCCTCTAGGATACCTTAAAGCAGATGGGTTATTATTTATATCAACAGAGGTATTAATCATCCTAACAAGCTCAGCTTCATCACTTGCTGCCATAACAATAAAATTTGGAAGAGTAGATAAATAAGTAATATCAAAAGATCCAGCATGCGTTGGTCCATCTGCCCCCACAAGTCCAGCTCTATCAATTGCAAATCTAACAGGAAGATTTTGTATTGCCACATCATGAACAACTTGATCATAAGCTCTTTGTAAAAAAGTTGAATATATTGCTGCATAAGGCTTATAACCTTCTGTTGCCAGACCAGCAGCAAAAGTTACTGCATGCTGCTCTGCAATGCCTACATCAAACATTCTATTTGGAAACTTTTCAGAAAATAAATCCATCCCTGTTCCAGATGGCATTGCTGCTGTTATTCCAATAATTTTACTATCCTTTTCAGCATGTTTAATCAAAGTATTTGCAAAAACCTTCGTATAAGACGGGATATTGGATTTACTTTTTTCTTGAATTCCAGTTTTTACATTAAATTTTGTAACTCCATGATATTTATCATCAGATTTTTCAGCAAATTCATATCCTTTACCTTTTTCAGTTTTTATATGAATCATTATAGGCCCTTCATGGTTTAATCTTTTTGCATTTTGCATAACTGAGATTAAATTGTCTAAATCATAACCATCGATAGGACCAACATAATAAAAACCTAATGAATTAAATAAAGTGCCACCAGTAACTGCTGATCTTAATAAATCTTCTGCCCTTTTTGCTTTGGCGCTAAATCTCTTCGAAAAAGCTGATATTATTAATTTAATTGTTTCTCTTAAACTAAAATAAATTTTTCCAGATAGAATTTTTGCTAAGTATGTGCTCATTGCACCAACAGGTTTTGCAATTGACATATCGTTATCATTTAATATTACAATCATTTTCGTTTTTGAAGACCCAGCATTATTCATTGCTTCATAAGCCATTCCTGCACTTATTGCTCCATCTCCAATTACTGCAACAACTTGGTTAGATTTTTTTTCTAATTTGTTTGCTGTAGCAATACCAAGTGCAGCTGAGATTGATGTTGAGCTATGGGCTGCACCAAAAGGATCATATTCGCTTTCCGCCCTTTTCGTAAAACCAGAAAGGCCACTGCCTTGTCTAAGAGTTTTTATTTTATCTTTTCTGCCAGTTAATATTTTATGAGGGTATGTTTGATGTCCAACATCCCAAATAATTTTATCTTTAGGAGCTTCAAAAACATAATGCAATGCTATTGTTAATTCCACAACACCCAAACCAGCTCCAAGATGCCCTCCTGTAACTGAAACTGCATCAATCATTTCTTCTCTTACTTCCTTGGCTAAAATTTTAAGTTCCGATGAATTTAAATTTTTTAAATCAGATGGAAAATTCACTTTATCTAAGTATTGATATTTTTTAATCACTTTTCTCTTTCAAAAATAAATAAAATTGTTTTTTTTAAACTTTCACTTTTTTTTCCATAAAAAGCTAATTTATTTAAAATATTGTTTTTTATTTTGTTGGTGTATTTAATAGTATTTTTATAACCTAGTAAACTTATTAAAGTAGCTTTTCCCTTTTTTTGATCTTTTTTTGTTTTTTTTCCAGCTTTTTTGGCAATTCCCCTATAATCAATTAAATCATCAGTTATTTGAAATAATAATCCAATTTCATAACCTATTTTTTCAAAGATTTTTAAAACTTTTTGATTTTTATTTGAAATCAATACTGGGGCAATACAACAAAAGGCAAATAATTTTCCAGTTTTTTTTATTTGCATATCAATTACTTTTTTTCTTTTTATTTTTTTTCTTTCATAATTTAAATCTAAATATTGACCTCCTGCAATTCCAGTATGGCCTGAACATTCAGATAATAGATTAACTAATTTTATTTTTATTGTTTCATTTAAAATTAAATTTTTGTCACTTAGTATTTCAAAAGCTAGTGTAAGCAAAGAATTTCCAGCAAGAACTGCTGTGGACTCTCCAAATTTTTTATGAGTGGAAAGTTTTCCTCTTCTGATTGCATCATTATCCATACAAGGTAAATCATCGTGAATTAAAGAGTAGGCATGTATGCATTCTACTGCTGCTCCAATAATAATTAATGATCTATAATCTAAATTAAAAATTCTCCCAACATCAACTAAAATTTTAGATCTTATTTTTTTTCCACCAGGTAATAACCCATATTTCATTGGCCTGATTAACTCAGTCTTTGGTTGTTGTTTAATAAAGTAATTTAAAAATTTATTTGTGTCTTTTGCAATACAATTTAAATCTTTTATCATGGTTTTTTTATAATTTTATCTATTTTATCTTTTGTTACTGAAGAAATATTTTTTGAATTGATTTGGAATTTTTTTTCTATAATCTTGTTTAATTTTATGAGTTTTTGATAATCTTCAATTGAATTTTCTAAGTTTTTTTCTTTTTCTAAACTTTCTATGATTTGATTGACCTCTTTAGTTAGATCATCTAATGATTCAGGATTAATATTATTTGGAAATTTTTTTTCTTTCATATATTAGTTGGTAATAATACATGAATAATAATCTTGCAAATATTAAAAAAAGCATCTTTTTTCTAAATAAAAAGGAATGTGTAGCTATACCTACGGAAACGGTATATGGACTTGCTGCAAATGCATATTCGGGTAAGGCAGTGAGAAAAATTTATTCTTTAAAAAAAAGACCAAGAAACAATCCCTTAATTGTTCACTATTATGGTTTAAATCTGTTGAAAAATGATTGTGAATTAAATAAAAATTTTTTTATTTTATACAAAAAATTTTGTCCTGGACCAATTACATTTGTTTTAAAACTTAAAAAAGAAAGTCTTATTTCAAGAATAGTAACGAACAATAAAAAATCGTTAGCAGTAAGATTTCCAAAAAATAAGTTAAGTCGAAAGCTTCTTAAACTTTTAAAATATCCTCTTGCTGCTCCAAGTGCGAATATCACAACAAAAATAAGTCCAGTTTCTAAAGAAGATGTAAAAGAGGAATTTGGAAATAAAATTAAATTTATTCTTAATGGTGGTAGATCTAAAATTGGATTAGAATCAACAATAATAAGTTTGGTTGATAAACCTAAAATTTTAAGACTTGGTGGAATTGAAAGAGCAAGAATTAATAAAGCTTTAAATAAAAATATTAGATATGAAAAAGCAAAAAAAAAAATTACTGTTCCAGGTCAAACTAAATTACATTATTCTCCTGGAATTCCAATAAAATTGAATACTAAAAAATCAAAATCTAATGAGGCATTTATTCTTATTAAAAAAAGAAAAAAATCTTGTAAGAATTATTTTTATTTAAGTAAAACTAAAAATCTTAGACAGGCTGCTAAAAATTTGTATAAAATATTAAGAGAAATTAAAAATAAAAATTATAAAAATATAGTTGTTGAAAAAATACCAAACATAGGTTTTGGTGAAACAATTAACGATAGATTAAAAAGGGCTTCAGGTAAATAGTGCAAAATTCTATAAAAGTTATTAACTTAAAAAAATCTTACGGAACAAAAGAAGCTGTTAAAAATATAAGTTTTGAGATCAAAGAAAATGAGATTATTGGTTTACTTGGTCCAAATGGATCTGGAAAAACAACAACAATAGGTATGATATTGGGTTTGTTAAAACCTACAAGTGGAGAGGTATTAATTAATGGATTAAAAATAGAAAAAAATCCAATTGAAATTTTAAAAAAAATAAATTTTATTTCTCCATATATAGAATTACCAAAAAAATTAACAGTAAAACAAAATTTAATTGTATATGGTAAACTTTATTCAGTTAAAAATTTAAATGAAAAGATAGATTATTTGGTTAACAAACTAAGACTAGAGAATTTGCTTAATAGAGTAACTGGAGAATTGTCGTCTGGACAAAAAAATAGAATAAGTTTAGCAAAAGCCATAATTAATGATCCAAGTGTATTGTTACTAGATGAGCCAACCGCATCTTTAGATCCTGAGATAGGGGATTTTGTTAGAACATTTTTAGAAAATTATAAAAAAGAAAAAAAAGTGTCAATTTTATTGGCCTCTCATAATATGGATGAAGTCACTAGACTGTGTTCCTCAATAATGATGATGAAAAATGGCCTAATAATAGATCAGGGTAAACCAAATGATTTAATCAAAAAACATGGAAGAAAAGATCTAGAGGAAGTTTTTTTAAAACTTGTGAGGAACTAAAATGAATTTAGGTAGAATGTATGGATTGTTTTTAAGACATTTCTTTTTAATAACAAGATCATTTCCTAGAATCCTTGATCTGGTTTATTGGCCAACTATACAAATAACCTTATGGGGATTTATATCAAACTTCTTTTCTACTTATAGTTCTTACTATAGTAACGCGGTTGGTGTCATACTAACTTGTGCAATACTTTACGATTTTTTATTTAGAACCAGTATTGGTTTTAATATGTTATTTTTGGAGGAAATATGGAGTAGAAATTTTACAAACTTATTTATTGCTCCAATTAAGAAGAGTGAAATTTTAATTTCATTAATTTTTACTGCTTTAATAAGGGCCCTAATTGGTTTAATTCCAGCAATTTTACTAACCTCTCCTCTATTTGGAATTTCTGTATTAGATCTAGGTTTAAGTTTATTCTTATTATTTTTAAGTCTTTATATATTTGGAATAACTTTAGGGATATTAGTATCGTCAGGATTACTAAGATTCGGACCATCATTTGAAAACATAGCTTGGTCAACAATGTTTTTGTTGGCTCCATTTGGTTGTATTTATTATCCTGTAGAAATATTGCCTGAAATATTTCAAAAAATTGCATATATGCTCCCGCTTGTATACATATTCGAAGAGGCTAGAAGTATTTTAATTGATGGAATAGTAAATGTAGATAGTATTTTTAAAGCCTTTTATTTAAATGGATTGTATTTGTTTATTTCAGTTTGTTTATTTTATTATTCTTTCAGCAAAGCTCGTAAAAAAGGTACATTAATTAATATTGGAGAATAAATGGTGCGCCTGCTAGGAGTCGAACCCAGAACCTCCTGATCCGAAGTCAGGCGCTCTATCCAGTTGAGCTACAAGCGCATATAGTATTAATATTATAATTTATGAAAAATATCATTAATTTAATTGTTAAAGATGAAGAAAACGGTCTAAGAGTTGATCAATTTATATCAAATAAAGAAAAAGATCTTAGTAGAACAAGAGTAAAAAATTTAATTTTAAATAAAAAATTAAGGATCAATAAAAAAACTATCTCCGATCCGTCTAAAAAAATTAATACTGATGACTATATTTATCTTGAAATTCCAGAGCCAAAAAAAGCCTCTTTAAAACCATTTAACTTTAAACTCGACATTGTATATGAAGACAAAGATCTATTAGTTATAAATAAACCTGCGGGAATATCTATGCATCCTGGTGCAGGAGACTACGATAAAACTTTAGTTAATGCTCTTATTCATTATGACGTTAAAAATTTATCTAACATTGGTGATGAATTAAGACCGGGAATTGTTCATAGAATTGATAAAGACACATCAGGTTTAGTTGTTATAGCAAAAAATAATGTTAGTCATGAAAAATTATCAAATCAATTTAGTAGTCATTCGATAAAAAGAGTCTATCAAACTCTTATCTGGGGTAAATTAAGACCTCAATTGGGTAAAATTGAAACACTAATTACAAGAAGCTCAAAAAATAGACAACTTATGGAAGTTGGAATAAATAAAGGAAAAAAAGCAATTACAAATTATAAAACATTAGAAGTTTTTGAAAACGAGAAAATTCCAACTTTTAGTTTTATAGAATGTAAGCTTCAAACTGGAAGAACACATCAAATAAGGGTCCACATGAGTTATAAAGGCAATAATATTTTGGGAGATAAAAAATATAAAAAAAAATTCAAAAAAATAAAAAATATTAATTTAGACTTAGAAAAAATGATTTTAAATTTAGATAGACAATTTTTACATGCTGGAGTTTTAGGTTTTATACATCCTAAATCTGAAAAGGAAATGGAATTTAGTTCAATTTTGCCAAATGAGCTTGAAAAAATTTTAAAAATATTAAGAAAATTAAGCAAATAAAATCATTGTAATATGTAATTTCTTAACTAAATAAATAATCAAAATGAGTACAACTAAAAACTATAATCTTCCAACGCTCTCAAACGAGGGTGGTCTAGCTGCATATTTAGCACAGATTAAAAAATTCCCAATGCTAGATGCAGAAGAAGAATACATGCTGGCTAAAAACTGGAAACAAACAGGAAATCTAAAATCTGCTGAAAAACTAGTCACAAGTCACTTAAGATTAGTTGCTAAAATTGCAATGGGATATAAAGGCTACGGTTTACCTGTTAACGAAATGATATCAGAAGGTAATATTGGACTAATGCAAGCTGTAAAAAAATTTGAACCCGAAAAAGGTTTTAGATTGGCAACTTACGCAATGTGGTGGATCAAGGCATCTATACAAGAATATATTTTGAGATCTTGGAGTCTTGTAAAAATTGGAACAACAACAGCTCAGAAAAAACTTTTCTTTAATTTAAAAAAAATAAAGAATCAAATTGCTCCTAAAAATGAAGGGGATTTAAGAGATGAACATGTAACAGAGATTGCAAATAAACTAGATGTCAAGGAAGATGAAGTCGTTTCCATGAACAGAAGACTTGCTGGAAAAGAACATTCATTAAACGCTCCTGTGGGTGAAGACGGAGATCAATGGCAAGATTGGGTTGTTGATAAAGAAATGGATCAAGAATTAAAATTTGCTCAAAAAGAAGAAATGGATCAAAGAAAAGATTTATTAAAAGATTCAATTAAAATTTTAAATGATAGAGAAAAAGAAATTTTATATTCAAGAAGACTAAACGAAGAACCATCGACATTAGAAGAATTAAGTAAAAAATTCAAAATAAGTAGAGAAAGAATTAGACAAATAGAAAATAAGGCTTTTGAAAAACTTCAAAAGCATATGCTTAACTCAGCAAAATCAAAAAACCTTCTTCCGGTAAATTAGATACTAAAAGGATCAATTATTAATATAGTGTCATTTCTTTCTGGGCTTGTTGAAATACTAGCAACCTTTGTTTCTATAAATTTCTCTAATTCTCTAATATAAATTTTTGCATTATCTGGGAGGTCATCAAATTTTTTTATTCCTTTAGTTGAACAATTCCAGCCTTTAAAATTTTTATAAACAGGTTTAGCTTTTAATTGTTCATCTGCAGCTGCAGGTAAATAATCCATTTTTTTTCCATCAACTTCATACGCTATACACATTTTAATTTCTCTTAATTGATCTAAAACATCTAACTTAGTTAATGCTATTCCATCTATTCCAGCGATTTTAATTGTTTGTCTAACCAAAACACCGTCAAACCAACCACATCTTCTTTTTCTACTTGTAACTGTACCAAATTCTTTTCCAATAGTTCCCAATTTTTCACCTACTTCATCAGTTAACTCTGTTGGGAAAGGACCTTCTCCTACTCTTGTTGTATAAGCTTTTGTGATGCCTAAAACATAATTTATTGAATTAGGACCACAGCCAGATCCCGTTGCAGCAGCAGAAGCTACTGTATTTGAAGATGTTACAAATGGATATGTTCCATGATCAACATCGAGTAAGATACCTTGAGCACCTTCAAACAATATTTTTTTACCTTGTAATTTAAATTCATTGATTTTTTTCCATACTGGCTGCGAGTACTTTAATATTTCTGGAGCTATCTTTAATAAATCTTGTTTTAATTTATCTTTTTTATAAATTTCTTTTCCTAGACCTTTTCTTATTGCATTGTGGTGCATTAAAACTGTTTCTAATCTATGGTCTAAATTTTTTTCAGAGATTAAATCCATAACTCTTATTGATCTTCTACCAACCTTATCTTCGTAGGCTGGGCCAATTCCTCTTCTAGTTGTTCCTATTTTAGACTTGCCAGCTGAGTCTTCTCTTATTTCATCCATTTCTCTATGGAACGGAAGAATTAAATTTGCAGCTTCTGAAAGAATTAAGTTTTCTACATTTATTTTAACACCTTTTGATTTTATTTCTTTAATTTCATCCAATAAAGCCCATGGATCAACTACAACACCATTTCCAATAATTGAAATTTTATCTTTTCTTACAATTCCTGAGGGTAATAATCTTAACTTGAACGTTACACCGTCAATTACAAGAGTATGTCCTGCGTTATGTCCTCCTTGAAATCTAACAACAACATCAGCATTACTGGAAAGCCAATCAACAATCTTTCCTTTGCCTTCATCTCCCCATTGAGATCCAACAACAACTACATTTTTCATTTAAACTTTTTATTTATATATATTGTACTTAAATGATTTATTGGTCCATGACCTTTACCATACCTGGGTCTTGTGCCAATTGAATGGTTAACATACTTGATTGCCATCTCACAAGATTTCTTTAATGTTTTTCCACACGAATAATAAGTAGCAATAGCTGTAGATAAAGTGCATCCAGTTCCATGTGTATTTTTTGTATTAATTCTTTTGTTTTTAAAAGCTAAAATTTCTTTTTTATTTAAAAAAATATCTTGAACAATGCTTGAATTAAGATGCCCTCCTTTTATCAATACATTTTTTGCTCCCAAATTAAGTAAAATTTTTCCTGAATAAATCATATCATTAGCTGAAAATATTTTTGTTTTTGTTAAAATTTCTATTTCAGGAATATTCGGTGTAATTAAACTAACTTTTTTTAGAAGTTTAGATTTTAATATTTTTATAGAACTGTTATTAATTAATTTAGCTCCTCCTTTAGCAACCATTACTGGATCTAAGATTATTTTTTTTACATTTATTTTTTTTAAAGATTTTAAAACAGCATTAATTACTTGGTCTGAATGTAACATTCCAATTTTTATTGCATCAGGTCTTATATCTTTTGATGTAAACTCTATTTGCTTTGATATTTCATTAGGTGCTATAGATACAATTGATTTTACGCCAGTAGTATTTTGAGAAGTGACTGCGGTTATTGCTGTCATGGCATACGAGCCCAGTGCAGTAATAGTTTTAATATCAGCTTGTATACCTGCACCTCCAGAGGAATCAGATCCTGCAATTATTAAAATTTTCGATTTCGGTTTCAATTTTTTATCGACCTTTTAATTATTTTTATACATTTTAAAATTAAATTTTTATTGTATGACTCTCCCATAATTCTTATTTTTGATTCTGTACCAGATTTTCTTACTAAAAGTCTACCATTCCTAGCCATTAATTTATTTGCGTTTCTAATTGCTTTTTTACACTTTGATTCATTCAATATATTTTTGTCTCTAACAATAATGTTTTCTAAAACTTGAGGCATGGGTTTAAAAACATTTAATAATTCACTAGCCTTTTTTCCTTTTCTCATTGAAAATAAAACTTCAAGTGCAACTAACAATCCATCACCAGTGGTTGCAAATTTTCCTAATATAATATGACCTGATTGTTCTCCTCCTAAATTAAACATGTTTTTTTGCATTTTTTCTTTAACGTATCTGTCTCCAACTTTAGCTCTAATGAAACTTATTTTTTTTTTTTTAAAATAATTTTGTAAACCGTAGTTAGACATTAGAGTTCCAATTACTCCACCCTTAAGAATTTTCTTTCTTTTCCATCTATCTCCAAGCATTGCTATAATCTGGTCACCATCAACTATGGTTCCTTTTTCATCACATAAAATTATTCTGTCTGCATCACCATCTAATGATATGCCTAAATTGACTCTATGTTTTTTAACTAAAGTTCTAATTTTTTTGGGAAAAGTAGATCCACATTTTTCATTAATATTTAAACCATTGGGTGATGTTCCAACGTTATAAACTTTTGCACCCAGAGATTTTAAAAGTTTTGGACCAGATTTATATCCTGCGCCATTTGCACAATCGATAGCAATTTTAATTCCTTTTAAACTGAAATTATTTGGAAAATTGGATTTTAAAATTTCAATATATATATCATTAGCATTTTCTAATCTTTTCACTCTTCCCAGAATATTTGGTTTCGATAATTTTTTTGTTATTTTTGAGTCTATTAATTTTTCAATTTTTTTTTCAATTTTATCAGATAACTTTAAACCATCAGGCCCAAACAATTTTAGTCCATTATCAAAATAAGGATTATGAGATGCTGTTATCATAATACCCATGTTGGCTTTCATTCTTTTGGTTAACATGGCAAGACCATTTGTTGGCAAAGGACCTAAAGTATAAACATGCATTCCTGTAGATGCTAAACCTGATACTAGAGCAGGTTCTAAAGTATAGCCAGAAAGCCTTGTATCCTTAGCAATAATTGCTATTTGTTTGCTTTTTTTTAAATTTTTAAAATAAGTTCCTGCTGCTAAGCCAAATTTAAAAAACATTTCTCCATTGATATTTCCTTGATTGACCCTTCCCCTTATTCCATCAGTTCCAAAATATTTTTTTGACATTATTTAAAATTTAATGATTTAAAAACTTTTATACTTTGATTTACTTCATTAATATTATGAATTCTTATTATTTGAATTCCTTGGCTCATTGCAAATAAACTGGATGATATTGTTCCACCCAACCTTTCTTTACTATCATTATTTCCAGATAAATCTTTTATAAATCTTTTTCTAGAAATACCTAACATTATAGGAAAACCAAGGGAGTGAAAAATAGAAACATTGCTTAATAAGGTCATATTATGTTTCAAGTTTTTACCAAAACCAATGCCTGGATCTAAGATAATATTATTATGCTTAATTCCTAAATATCTCATTTCTTTTATTTTATTTTCAAAAAAATCATAAATATCCAAAAGAACATTTTTATATTGAGGATTTTTTTGCATAGTTTTAGGTGTCCCTTTCATGTGATGAATCACAAAAGGAATTTTAGATTTTTTTAAAACATAACTTGTTTTAGAATCATGCTCAAAACCTGAAACATCATTTATTAAATTTACTTTTTGTTTTATTCCTTTTTCCATAATCCAACTTTTTCGTGTATCTAATGAAATAATTTTTTTTAGTTTTTTAATTTGTTTTAAAGTGCTATTTATTCTTTTCCATTCAATTGATGCCGCAACATCATTGGCACCTGGTCTTGTTGATTCTCCTCCTATATCTAAAATATCAGATCCTTTTTGGGCTAAGTATTTCGCGTGATTAAATCCAGAATTTTTTTTGTTATATTTTCCTCCATCTGAAAAACTATCTGGTGTTAAATTAATAACTCCCATTAAAATAGGAAAATGTAAAAAATTTAGTCCTTTGAATTTTTTTTTTTTTGTAATTAAATTGATATCTTCTTTGATTTTTTTTTTTATTTTAAGATTCTGTTTTTTAATCTCACTAATATGTATTTTTTTTTTATATTTTCTGGTGATGATTTCTATATTATCAAAAGATATTAAATTATTTCCATTTAATGGAAGGGATAATTTTTTTTTGATCTTTTCTTTTGATGATGATCCATAATAAAAATTACACGCACGAGTGTAATATTTTATCATTATAGTCTAATGAACTATTTTTGGTTTTAATCCTATTGAACCAAGAGCTGAAGAGTCATCATTTTCCTCGATTTTCAAATCTTCTTTATTTGATGGATAAATATTTTTATTAATTATATTTTCTATTTCTTCACCAGTTAAAGTTTCATAGGTTAATAAAGCTTTAGCTACTTTATGTAGATCCTCGACTTTGCTCGTTAAAATTTTCTTTGCCTGATTATAGCCCTCATCAACAAGTTTTCTGATTTCTTTATCTATTTTTTGAGCAACTGCCTCGGAAACACTTTGTGTTTGGGTTACTGATCTGCCTAAGAATACTTCTTCTTGATTCTCTCCATATTCAACAGGCCCTAATTCTTCACTCATTCCATATTTAGTTACCATTGCTCTAGCAAGTTGAGTGGCTTGATTAATATCTGAGCCACTTCCACCACCAGCACCAGTAGATATGTTATCTTTTCCAAAAATAATTTCTTCTGCAACTCTTCCTCCAAAACAAACAGCTAATCTTGCTTTTAGATATTTAATAGAGTGTCCATGTTTATCTCTTTCTGGTAAATTCATCACCATACCAAGCGCTCTACCTCTAGGTATAATTGTAGCTTTATGAATTGGATCGTAACTTGGCATATTAAATGAAACCAGAGCATGTCCTCCTTCGTGATATGCTGTTAATTTTTTTTCATCTTCGGTCATTACCATAGATCTTCTTTCTGCACCCATCATAACTTTATCTTTTGCTTCTTCAAATTCTTGGTTTGTAACAATTCTTTTATTTTTTCTTGCAGCCAATAATGCTGACTCATTAACTAAATTTGCAAGATCTGCACCTGAAAAACCGGGGGTTCCTCTAGCTACAGTTCTTAAGTTTACGTCTGGGGCCATTGAAATTTTCTTAGCATGAACTTTTAAAATCTTTTCTCTACCTAAAATATCAGGGTTTGAGACAACTACTTGTCTATCAAATCTTCCTGGTCTCAAAAGAGCTGGGTCTAAAACGTCAGGTCTATTTGTTGCTGCTATTATAATTACACCTTCATTTGTATCAAATCCATCCATTTCAACTAATAATTGGTTAAGAGTTTGTTCTCTTTCATCATTTCCACCACCAAGTCCGGCTCCTCTACTTCTTCCTACCGCATCTATTTCATCAATAAATATAATACAAGGAGAATGTTTTTTTCCCTGCTCAAACATATCTCTAACTCTAGATGCTCCAACACCTACGAACATTTCGACAAAATCTGAACCTGATATAGTAAAAAAAGGAACTCCAGCTTCTCCTGCGATTGCTCTTGCTAATAATGTTTTTCCAGTTCCTGGTGGTCCTACCAAAAGACAACCTCTCGGTATTTTACCACCGAGTCTACTAAATCTTTTTGGATCTTTCAAAAATTCAACTACTTCCTCTACTTCTTCTTTAGCCTCTTCAACTCCAGCAACATCATTAAATGTTACTTTTCCTTTTAGTTCATTCATCATTTTTGCTTTAGATCTTCCAAAGCCCATGGCTCCACCTTTTCCTCCCTGCATTTGTCTCATGAAAAATATCCACACTGCAATTAGTAAGAGCATTGGAAACCACGAAAGCAAAACACCTAAAAGCGAAGGCATTTTTTCCTCTAAAGGTGACGCTGAAATACTTACTCCTTTGCTAGATAGTTTTTCTATTAAATTTGGATCATTAGGTGAATAAGTTGTAAACTTTTGTCCATCTGACATTATTCCTTTAATATTATTTCCTTGAATTTCAACTTGCACAACTCTTCCGTTATCAACCTCAGTTAAAAATTCTGAAAATATAATATTATTTTTTTGAGATACTGAGCTCTGTGGATTCTTAAACATATTGTATAAGCCAATAGTTAAAAAAACTATTATTGCCCACATAGCTAAATTTTTAAAATTCATAATGATAAAGTAAGAATTATTATAAATTTAACAAGTGCTAAATTGTTACAAATCACTGTTTTTTTCGTTTTTCTTCATAAATAATAAAAGAATTATCGATTTTTTCTAATATACATCCTGAAATATTTGCTTTTTTTATCTCCCCAGATCCAAATTTTAGTAATAATTGAGAAATACTATTTCCTCTAGGTGGATAGTATTTATTGCCAATCTTTTTTAATATATTTATTAAAGATCTAAAGACAATTTCGTGAGGCTGATTAAAGAAGCTTGTATTTAAAATATAGCATTTTTTCAATCTAAAATATTTTGCATTTTCTTCAATATTTTTTTTTACATAATGATTAATTGCAAAGTTAGAGTCTGAAAGATTATTTATAGTTAAATTTAACTTTTTTAAATTTAATCCATCTGATTTTAAATTATCAATTAAATTCCTTATTCTAATCCTTTTGAAATTTGTATTTTTATTGGATGGATCATCAAATTTAAATTTGAATACTCTATTTGATAACAAATCTAAATCATTTTTTTTTAAACCTATTAAAGGTCTTACAATTTTTAGTTTATAATTGTAGTCAGTTATAATTTGATTGAAAGATACTAGTCCTTTTAGTCCAGAACCTCTAAGCAATCTAATTATAAAATTTTCATATAAATCATCAATGTGATGAGCAACAAAAATATAATTTATATTATTTTTAATGCAGTCATTATAAATTAATTTATATCTTTCGTTTCTTGCTATTGATTGAATATTTGACTTTGGTTTTTTTCCTTTCCACTTTAAAATTTTACATTTTATGTCAAATTTATTTAATTCCAATCTCAGCTTATTTGCTTCTTTTGAAGATTCCCTCCTTAGTCCATGATCAACATGATAGTACATAACTTTAATATGATTTAATATCGAATAACATTTAGATAAGTAGGTTAATGATAGACTGTCAGATCCACCTGATACGGCTACTGAAAAATGTGATTTGTTGTGATTTAATTTAATAATTCTATCAAATTTATTGTAAATTTTTTTTATTAATGGGTCTTTTAAATAAAATAATAATTTCTTATGAATTTTCTTTTTTGCACTCAAACTTTTTTTCTTCATATTTTGCTTTTTGAAGAACAGATTGATTTGCTTTAGGGTATTGTTTTTGAACACCTGTAATCATTAAGCAACCCTGATCTTTTTCTCCTATCTGAACTAATGATACTCCAAGTTTTAATAAATTTATAGGAGCCTTTTTACTTTTAGGATAATTTTGATAGCCTTCTAAATATGCTGAAGCTGCATCAGTATATAATTGTCTAATTCTAAATGTTTCAGCATACCAATATTGAGCACTACCAGCTAATTCATTATCTGGGAAGGTATTTACAAATTCTCTAAAAGCTCTTTCTGCAGTATTATAGTCACCTACTTTTAATAGGTTTGTTGCAAACTCATATTTTTCATCAATTGTACCTTCAGGTAATATTTTTTCCTCAGATTCAAATGTTTCAGTTACTACAGTTCCAGTAGTATCAACAGATTGGGTTATTTGATTTTCCAAATTAGTTTCTGAATCTTTATAAGATATTTCTCCTAAATCTTGCGGCTGAGACGAACCAGGCAAAATTTGATCTTCGTTTTGATTAGAAATAGATGATAAACTTTGATTTTCATCAGTGTTGTTATTTGTAATTCCTTGTTCTAGTTGTTGAAACCTTAATTGATTATCAGCCTGAATTTTTGAAACTCTTGATGATAACTTGTCTATTTTAAAATTTATTTCTTCAAATTTATTTGTGAGTTCTTGAAATTGTTTTTCAATTTCAGATAATTTAAGCAAATGCCTTGTAAGTACTTCTTCAGAGTTTTGATCAATATCATTAATTTTACCACTAACCGTTTCATTTGATGAAAAGTCTTCAGAATATACGGCTCTCTCTAATGTTTTTAAATCTTTTTGAATTAATTCAATTATTTCATTTAAATTATGGCTATCTGCAAAAACTTTACTTGAAAAATTTGTTGCTAAAAAAGCAAAAATTAAACAAAAATAATATTTGTATTTAAGCATAAATTTTATTTGTAATTATAATCATGGCAAAAAAAAGACCCTATAACCATAAAAGGTTAAAGGGTCCTTTAGAATTAAATAAAACTTATTTAGTTTGCTTTAACTGTAACTGATCTTCTGTTTTTTGACCAAGCCAAAGGATTTGATCCTGAATCAACCGGTCTTTCTTTACCATAACTAATTACAGAAATTCTGCTAGAAGATATTCCATATGTCATTAAATAATCTTTAGCTGCATTAGCTCTTCTTTCACCTAATGCCAAGTTGTACTCTCTTGTACCTCTTTCATCAGCATGTCCTTCGAGAACTACGTTTATCTCAGAATTTTTTCTTAACCAAGCTGCTTGCTTTCTTAAAGTTTCTCTAGAAGCAGTTGTTAGAACTGATTCATTTGTTGCAAAGAAAACTCTATCAGGAACACCGTCAGCCAAGTATTCTACAGTGTCTGTACCCGTGTAAACATCACCTTGTATTTGTGAATCGATTTTTGTTGTAGTTTGTGTAGCACATGCAGACAACACAAAACCTAAAAACATTACTAAAAATATATTTTTATAAATTTTCCCTAAATTCATTACTGCTCCTTAAATCTATTTTTTTTAAACTTTTTCACAACTGAATAGATCTTACAAGCTTAAAAATCAATAAATTTTTGTTAAAAATCAACTAATTGCTCAATAATGACGACCAAGATGGGTCTGATGCGTCTGTTTCAGTGTTTACCAGTCTCTCATTATAGCCCGTTAAATCGATTGACCAAAGTTTCGCTGAAAACCCCTCTCCTTTGCTGTCAGTCTTTGTTTCCCTATAAAATATTAAAACTCTCCCATTAGGAGACCATGATGGGGCTTCTTGATAGTAATTTTCTGTTAAAAGCCTTTCTCCCTTACCATCGGTTCTCATTACACCAATATAAAATTTTCCTTTGTGTAATTTAGTAAATGCAATCAAATCCCCTCTTGGCGACCAAACAGGTGTTCCATATAAACCATTTCCAAAAGAAATTCTCTTTACATTTGAACCATCACTTTTCATTACATAGATTTGTTGGTATCCACTCCTATCAGAGTTAAATGCAATATACTTTCCATCTGGAGAATAAGAAGGAGAAGTATCTATTGAAGGGTGATTAGTAATTCTTTCAACAATTCTATTTTCTAAATCCATAGTATAAATATCTGATTTTCCATCCATTGCAAAACTCATAATAATTTTTTTACCATCAGGAGAAAATCGAGGCGCAAAAGTCATTCCCGGGAAATCACCAACCACTTCTTGTATTCCTGTTTCAATATCCAATAAATAAACTCTAGGCAAATTTTTAAAATACGAGAGATAAGTTACCATTTGATTTGTTGGATTAAATCTTGGAGTCAAAACTAGCTCATTACCCAAGGTTAAATATTTCGTATTAAAACCGTCTTGATCCATTATTGCTAATTTTTTTATCCTTTGGATTTTTGGTCCTTCTTCAGCAACATAAATAATTCTTGTATCAAAATAACCTTTTTCTCCAGTCAGTCTTTCATAAACTTTATCAGTAATAATATGACCTATTCTTCTCCAATTTTTAGGAACAGTTGTAAAAGCTAAAGCTAGAATTTCTTTACCGGCCAATACATCCCACAACCTAAATTCAACCCTCAACTTTCCATCTTTAAGATTTATTTTTCCTGTAATTAATGCTTGAGCTTTAATTAAAGCCCAATCTTCAAATCTCGGTTTTAAGTGTGCAATATCTGGTTTTTGCAAAAATGCTTCTTTATCCAAGGGATTAAATAAACCTGATGTTTTTAGATTATTCTCAACAACTCTTGAAATTTCTAAACCTATATCATCTATTTTTAATTCTTTCTTTAATTTTACTTTATCAGCTTCACTTGAGGATATAGATGAAACTGCTATCGGTAACGGATTTAAATTACCTCTTGTTATATCAACTTCTATTAACGCCATAGATTTTAGCGGATAAAAAATTAATATACATAAAAGTAAAAATTTTTTATTTATCATCCTTCTAGCATCTCCCTTGCGTCAAAATTTAATTGCAAATCTTTCCATCTTTCATATCCGGTAGTGGGAACTCTTAAAGGCTGACACAATTGAATTGCTCTTAAAGCACTTTCTGCCAAAACCTTGTAAAATCCTTGTCCTGGTTTATTCATTCTCGCATGATCTAGTATTTCTGTTTTAATCACTGATCCATCTGGTTTTAGTTTTAATTTTATTCTTACAAGTAAATTTTCATTGTATGGTAATCCTAAAGGTATACTCCAACAACCAAAAATTTGTGCTTTTAATGCATCTTCTTCATTTAAGGTTAATCCTGTTAAATTCATATTTAAATCTTGTGATTGAGTTGTTTTATCAAGTTTTTTGGTTGTTTCGGCCAAATCTTCTTTTGATTTATCAATTAGTGCTGCAATTTTGTTTGGATCAAACATCTCGTCTTTTTCGAACTCCGAAACCTGTTTTATCTCATTATCTAATTTTTCTGGATTTTGTTTTTTTTCTTCAATTTTTTTTACAACCTCTTTTTTTTCGTCAGGAAGAGGAATTGCGTCTGGTTTCTCCTTTTTTACCTTTTTGGGTGGTGCTTGCTCAGATACTAATTTTTCTTGTTTTTTTTTTACTTCTTCAATAATTTTTTTTGCTTTAGGGGCAAAAGGAATATTTGTCTGATCCGTAATTTGTATAAGTTCTACTGAAATTATGGGAGGCAAATCAATAGGTTTTTTTGCTAGAAATGGTAAACTTAAAGTTGCAATAACAATTAAAAATATATGAAAACCTGATGAAATTATAATATTTTTGTACACTCACTATCTCTCTTTGTATGGTTCTGAAATCAAAGCAACTTTCGTAAACCCTGAGCCAGACAACATTCCCATTATCTCAAGTACTCTTCCATAATTAATAGTTTTGTCACCTCTTACATAAATTCTAGTATCAGTTCTATTTTTTGAAACAGCTAAAATTTTTGCAATTATTTTGTCATATTCAACTTTTGATTCTTGAATAAAAATTTCACCTTTTGAGTTAATTGTTAAAGTTAATGGTTCTTGCTCCTCAGGCAAAGAGTCTGCTGAACTTTCTGGTAAATCAACTTGAACTCCCACTGTAAGTAATGGAGCAGTAACCATAAAAATTATTAATAAAACTAACATAACATCCACAAATGGAGTTACGTTTATTTCACTCATTGGTTCTCTTGATGAGTTTTTTAATTTAAATGACATTAATTAAATTATTGAAGTAAACCTTTTTGAGAAAGATTCTAATTTCTGAGAATATTTTTTAGATTCGCTACTAAATTTATTGTAAGCAATTACAGCTGGAATTGCTGCTAGTAAACCTAAAGCTGTAGCAAATAAGGCTTCGGCAATTCCTGGTGCTACAATAGCTAAACTAGTATTTCTTGAAATTGCTATTGATTGAAAAGAGTTCATAATTCCCCAAACAGTTCCAAATAATCCAATAAATGGAGCTGTAGAACCTACTGTAGCTAAGAAAGTGTAACTTTTTTCAATTGCATTCATTTGTTTTTCAATACTAACTTGCAACATACTTTCTAATCTATTTGATATATTTGATTTAGATTTTGATTTTATTATAACTTGCATTGTATCCTTAAATACTTTTGCCATTGGATCATCCATATTTTGTGGCAAATTATTATAAAAAGATTCTGCGGATCTTGATTTCCAAAATTTATTTTCAAAATCATCTGAGCTTTTATTTATTTTTTTAAAAAGACGATATTTTTCTATAATTATAGCCCATGAATATATTGAAGAGGCAATTAATATAATTATAACGGATTTTACAATTACATCAGCTCTTAGAAATAAATTTAAAATTGAAAAATCTGCGTTACTTGTAAGACCAACAGCTTGTGATGTAATATCTGCTTCCATTATGTTTGTTTCACACTAAAATGTGTCATCAATTTGACCTCAATTAATGCTTATTAATCTATGTTTTTATAAGTATTATAAAAAAAACTAGCAATTAATATTGCGTCAGCTTTATTTGAATCTTTTTTTTTAGATAACTTTGATGATACATAGGGGAAAATTTCTATAACTTTGGTTCTACTAGCATCTTTTTCCGTTTTAATTAAACCAAAATATTTTTTCCATTTGGCGGGTCTAACAAAGTGCATGGAGAGCTGCATAGCTGAACAAATTCCTTTTAAAACACCAAAAGACTGGCCAAAATTAAACATGCTGGTTACACCTTGACCTGGCATTGCTGAAACTTGCTCAATAACAACAAAAATATCTTTGTTTTGAAATTTTTCTAATCTCAAAGAAAGCTCATTATAAATTTGTGGGCCATTTATTTGTCTTTTATTTTTTTTTCCATCAGCCATTGTGGGCATTTCTAATATTTCTTTTACCTGTCCATCTTCAAAGAAACAAATTGCTCCTGAAATTCCTGGGTCTATTCCAATAATAATCATTAATTTGATTTATAGTTTAGCATTTGTATATAAGTTTTGTACATCGTCATCCTCTTCTAGTGTTTCTAAAAAATTTATCACTTCTTCTTTGTTTTCAGGAAGTAAATCAACTTTATTTATTGGCACCCACTCTATTTCGGTAGATAAAAAATTGTTAACTTCTTTTTCTAATTTTTTTTTTACATTATAAATTTCATTTTTATCACATTGTATTTCGTGATAAAGTGCTTTTGAAAAACATTCATTAGCACCAGTATCAGCAGTTAAATTAAATATTTTATCTTCGCTAACTTCTTCTTTATCAATTTTTATTACTCCAACCTGTATAAAATTATGAGATGCTGAACCTTGTGTTCCTAAGTTTCCACCGTTCTTTTGGAAAATTGTTCTTAAATTTGAAGCTGTTCTATTTTTATTATTTGTCAAAGTTTCAACGATAACTGCTATTTTTTTTGGTCCAAAGCCCTCATATCTAATATTTTCATAGTTTAAATCAGTGGTAATTTCCGACTTTTCAATTGCTCTTTGTATATTGTCTTTTGGCATATTAGCTGATTTTGCAGATTGAATTGCAGATCTAAGTCTTGCATTCATATCAGGATTTTTATCTCCTAGTTTTGCTGAAACAGTAATTTCTCTTGAAAGTTTAGAAAAAAGATTTGAACGAGCCTTGTCAGCTTTACCTTTTTTATGTTTAATTCCTGCCCAATGTGAATGTCCTGCCATAAAATAATTTATTTTGATAATTCTCCTCCAAATATAAACGGCACAGCTTTTTTTGCTAAACCGCTGCTTATATCACATTCAACAACTAATCCGCATAATGTTGCTTCACCTAATGCAGGAAAATTTTTTTGTGAGTCTTTTTTTAAAAAACGATTTAAGGAGTTATTTTTATTCATTCCAATTACTGAATTATAGTCTCCGCACATTCCGGCATCAGTTTGATAAGCAGTTCCATTAGGTAAAACTCTTACATCGTTTGTGGGAACATGAGTATGTGTGCCAACCAACATTGTTGCCTTTCCATCAAAAAAATGACCTATTGCCATTTTTTCACTTGTTATTTCTCCGTGAAAATCCACCACTAAAAAATCAAAGTCTTTTTTTAATTTATATTTTTTTAAAAATGAATTAGCTGACTCAAAAACATCTTCACATTTTTTCATGAAAACATTTCCCATTAAGTTTAGTACTCCAATTTTATATCCATTTTTTGAGTTATAGACCTCAAATCCTTTACCTGGAGAGTTAATGGGAAGATTTGCAGGTCTCAAAAGTCTTCTTTCTTTTTCTATATGATTAGCGGTTTCTTTTTGATCCCACACATGATTACCAGTAGTAATAACATTAACACCAGAGTTAAAAAGATTATTAGAAATTTTTTCTGTGATTCCAACTCCTTGTTCAGCTGCATTTTCGCCATTGACTACAACAAATTCGATTTTTTTTTCTAGTATTATGCTATTTAAATTATCAATAACTGCAGAGGTTCCAGAATTTCCAACTATATCCCCTAAAAAAAAAATATTCATTGTATAATGCCCTTTTCAGTTAAAATAATATCTAATTTTTTATCAAATCTATTTAAAGGGACTTTTTTTATTTTTTGGCAAGAGTGCGCAATTCCAATTTTTAATAAAGATTTTTTTTTTGATATTTTTTCAATGTACCTGTCATAATAGCCTCCACCATACCCGATACGGTATAATTTTTTATCAAAAGCCACTATTGGAACAAATATTATATCTGGAATAATTTTTTTTTTTTCTTGAGGTTCTGGAATTCCGAATTTATTCAAATTCAATATATCGTTAGTCGACCATCTACAAAAGTCCATTTGATTATTTTTTTTTATGACTGGCATACATATTTTTTCACCTTTGTTATCTAATTCTTTTAAAAAATTTAATATATCAATTTCGAAATTGACAGGGAAATATCCTCCAATAATTTTATTTTTTATTTTATTTAAAACTTTAGCAAAACAAATTTTAATATTTTTTTTATTCTTTTCTTTTCTAATTTTTAATATTCTTTTTCTTATTTGAGATTTTAACACAGAATTTACTGTAATGGATTTTCTAAATTAACTTTTTTTAAAAAGTTTTCTATTTCATCTGCAGCTTTTTCAATAACTTTTTCATACTCTAAATTACTTTTTTCTAGCAAATTTTTTAATTTCTTTTGTTCTTCATTTAAATTATTAATCTCATTATCTTTGTTTTCTTTATATTCATAAACTAGGGATTTTAATTCTTTAAATTTTTCAGTTAAATTATGTAATTCATTAATTTTTTTTTCAATTTTTTTCTTGGTTTCAAAATATTCATCAAGTGTAGTAATACAAGTAATCAATAATAGTTTATTTTCTCCAATATTCCCTAATGAAGATTTTAGTTTATTAAATTTTTCATTTAAATGAATTGACAATTCTTCTAAATGCTCTTCTTGGCCGTCTTCACAAGATAGAAGGAATTCTTTATTATTAAATTTTATATTTACATTTGCCATTTATCTATTTCCTCTAACAAACTATCTGTTTCTTGATTTAATTCATCAATTTTATCGGAAAATTCTAATTCTTTTTTTTTTTCTTCTTCTTTTTTTAAGCTTAATTCGTCTATTTTTAATTTTAGAATTTGGTAATTATCGTTTAACTCCTTATATTTAATTTCTAATTCTTTTTTTTCAATTTCTAATTGATTCTTTTGTTGATCAAGATTTAAAATGGTTTCTTTTTGATAGAAATTGTCTGGTTTTATTAAATTCAATTTTTCTAAAGCCTCACTCAACTTTTTTTCTTTTTCATAGATGGAATTCATATATATATAATTATATTAATAAATTGATTCACCCAAGTCTACATAGGATATTTTTTGTACAAAAATAATAAAGATTTATCCAGTGCCATAAGGTTTTTGTCTATAGATGCAGTACAAAAAGCTAATTCTGGGCATCCAGGAATGCCCATGGGAATGGCAGATGTGGCTACTGTTCTTTTCAAAAATTTCTTAAAATTTAATCCAAAAAACCCTAATTGGCTTAATAGAGATAGATTTGTATTGTCAGCAGGTCATGGCTCTATGCTGCTTTACTCTATTTTATATTTAACTGGATATAATAGTATTTCATTAAAAAATATTAAGAAATTTAGACAACTAAACTCAATTTGTGCTGGTCATCCTGAGTATCATCCAGGATCTGGTATTGAAACAACAACTGGCCCTCTAGGTCAAGGAATTGCAAACTCTGTTGGTTTTGCAATTGCAGAAGAAATCTTAAAAAAAAAACTCGGTAAAGAAATAATCAATCACAAAACATATGTTTTAGCAGGAGATGGATGTTTAATGGAAGGAATTAGTCATGAAGCAATGAGTCTTGCGGGCCACCTTAAACTTAAAAACTTAGTTATGTTATTTGATAATAATTCAATATCAATTGACGGACCAACTAGTCTGGCTGTTTCTGATAATTTTAAGAAAAGATTTGAAAGCTATGGGTGGGAATATGTTGATATTAATGGTCATAATTACAGTGAAATATTTATGGCATTAAAAAAAGTTCAAAATGCAAAAAAACCAACAATTATTTCTTGCAAAACAAAAATTGGTTATGGGTCACCAAATAAATCTGGAAAAGCTTCTTCACACGGAAGTCCTCTTGGAAAAGAAGAAGTTGAATTAGTTAGAAAAAAATTAAATTGGAAATATAAACCATTTGAAGTTCCTAAAAATATTTTAAATGAATGGAAAAAAATAGGTATTAAAGGAGCAAAACTTGAGTCAAATTGGAATAAAATATATAAAAGAAAAAAAAGTAAAATAGATAAAATTTTTAAAAATCAATTCAATAAAGTACTTAAATCCGAAAAAAAAAATGCATTTAAAAATATAAAAAGTCTAGCAACCAGAAAAAGCTCAGAATTGATTTTAAGTGCTCTGACTTACGGAAATAATACTTTGATTGGGGGCTCAGCTGACTTGGCTGGTTCAAATAATACCAAAACTAAATTCCACAACATAATTAAAGAAAATAATTTTAATGGGAACTATATACATTACGGAGTAAGAGAACATGCTATGTGTGGAATAATGAATGGCCTTGCTCTGCACAGCAAACTTATTCCGTATGGAGGAACTTTTCTAATATTTTCAGACTACTGTAAACCTTCAATTAGATTATCTGCTTTAATGAAACAACGAGTTATATATGTTATGACACATGACTCTATTGGCTTGGGTGAAGATGGTCCAACACATCAGCCAATTGAACAATTGACTGGGCTAAGATCAATTCCTAATCTAAATATCTTTAGACCTGCTGATAGAACTGAAACTATTGAATGCTGGGATTTAGCTTTAAAAAATTCAAAAACTCCAAGTATTTTATCATTAACAAGACAAAACCTTAATCCAGTAAGAAAAAAATACTCTCATAATAATAAATGTTCTTATGGAGCTTATGAAATTTTTAGATCAAATAAAAAAATTAAATTAACTATATTAGCAAGTGGGTCTGAGGTTGATTTGGCTATTAAAACTAGCCTTAAATTGGCCAAAAACAAAATATATTCAAAAGTTATATCAGTGCCGTGCCAGGATATTTTTGACATACAATCAAATTTTTATAAGAAAAAAATTCTTGGTGAAACAAAGTTAAAAGTATCAATCGAGGCAGGGTCAACAGATTGTTGGAAAAAATATGTTGGTATTGAAGGATTTACTTTTGGAATAGATAAATTTGGTAAAAGTGCTCCTTATAAAGATATTTATAAAGATTTTGGGCTAACTGTAGAAAATATTTCAAAAAAAATAAAACTTATAATAAAAAATTAAAATGGCTGTAAAAATTGGAATTAATGGGATGGGTAGAATTGGAAGGATGATAGTGCGATCTATATTTGAAAGTCAAAATAAAAATATTAAAGTCAAGCATATAAATAATAGATCTAATTCTGAAACAACATGTGCTCTTTTAAAACATGATTCAGTTCATGGAAAGTTCAATGTTGATCTAGAATTTGATGAAAAATCAATTTCAATAAATAAAAATAAAATTTCTTTTTCCCAAGAATCCTCTTTAGAAAACATTAATTGGAAAAAATATGATGTAGATTATGTCTTTGAATGTACTGGAAAATTTAATTCAAAGGATAAATTATTAAACCATATAAAAAATGGAGCAAAAAAAGTTATAGTTTCTGCTCCATGTAAAAATGCTGATAAAACAATCGTATTTGGAGTAAATGAAAAAGTCATAAAAAAAAGTGATCTCATAATTTCAGCGGCCTCTTGTACTACTAATTGCTTGGCTCCTGTTGCTCACGTTCTAAATGAAAATTTTGAAATTGAAAAAGGATTTATGACAACAATTCACTCATTTACTACTGACCAAAGAATACTTGATAATTCACACAAAGACCTAAGAAGGGCAAGATCAGCAAGTCAATCAATTGTTCCAACCTCAACTGGTGCATCAAAAGCAATTGGAGAAATTATACCGTCTCTTAAAGGTAAATTAGAAGGTGTAGCAATGAGAGTGCCAACTCCAAATGTTTCTTTGGTCGAATTGGTTTTTTGTACAAAAAAAGATTTGAGTATTGAAAAAATTAATTCAGCATTCAAGAGCTTTAGTAAAAAACAAAAAACAAAAGTTTTAGAAACAACTCAAGAAAAACTTGTATCTATTGATTTTAACCATAATCCTGCATCATCAATAGTTGATACAACTTTAACTAATGTTGTTGGAAAAAATATGGGTAAAATTTCTGCTTGGTATGATAATGAATGGGGTTTTTCAAATAGAATGTGTGATATAGCAGAATACCTTCATAAAATTTCCTAATGAAAAATATTAATGATCAATCTTTATCTGATATTGAGCTGAAAAAAATATTACTTAGATTGGACCTAAATGTGCCATTAAAAAACGGTAATATTATTGATTTAACTAGAATTGAAAAGATTATACCTACAATAATATTTTTATTAAAAAATAATACAAAAATAATAATAATTTCTCATATAGGAAGACCCAAAGGTAAAACTAATGAACTGATGTCACTTAAACCAGTTGCTGAAAAACTAGAAAATATATTAAAAACTTCTCCTGATATTAGTTTTCTTTATGGTACTGACCAAAAAATAAGATTAGTAAAAAAAAATTTAAAAGAAATTACCAAAGAAGAAATTTTTATTAGTAAAAATGAAAAAATAGTGATGCTCGAAAACATAAGATTTTACGAAGAAGAAGAAAATAATGATGACAATTTTGCAAAAAAATTGTCATCTTTGGGTGATATATATGTGAACGATGCATTTTCGTGTTCGCATAGATCTCACGCCTCAGTAGATAATATCACTAAATATTTACCTTCATTTGCTGGAATACAACTAAATGAAGAAGTTAGTGCATTAAAAAAAATTACTTCAGAAATAAAAAAACCAATTACATGTATTATAGGTGGCTCAAAAATATCTACAAAAATTAATATTATTAAAAACTTAATACCAAAGCTTGATAATATTATAATTGTTGGTGGAATGGCTAATAATATTTTAAAATATAAAGGCTATTCTATAGGAAAATCAATAAAAGAGGAAAATTGTGAAACAATTATAGATGAGATTTTTATAACAGCAAAAAAATATGAATGTTCCTTAATTTTCCCTGATGATGTTGCGGTAGGTAAAGGTAAAGAAGACTCCCCAAAAATAAAAAAAATAAATGAAATTGAAAATGACGATTTAATTTTAGATATTGGTCCAACAACTATAAATAATATTAAAAATAAAATTGAAACAAGTAAAACAGTTTTATGGAATGGTCCTGCTGGATATTTTGAAAATCCTGATTTTAGAAAAGGTAGTTCTGAAATTGCAAAAAAAATAGCTGAGAAAAGTAAAGACAATTCTCTTTATTCTGTTGCTGGCGGTGGAGATACAATTGCTGTTTTAAATTTGACAAACACTTTAAAATATTTGAATTTTGGCTCAACTGCTGGTGGAGCATTTTTAGAATATCTTGAAGGAAAAGAACTTCCTGGTATAAAAGCTCTAAACTAATATGTCTGAACTGTACAATATAGCATTAAAAATTCTTGGGAATGGAAAAGGTATCTTAGCTGCTGATGAAAGTACGGGTACAATGACAAAAAGATTAGATGGTGTTAATGTACCATCAACTCCAGAAAATAGATTATTATTTAGAGAGACGCTATTTAGTTCATCAAGTATGACAGAATGCATTGGTGGTGTAATATTATATGATGAAACAATCAGACAAGTATCATCTAAAAAAAGTAAAATTCCAGAATTAATTTCGAGCATGGGGTCTTACCCAGGCATAAAAGTTGATACTGGTGCAAAAGTTTTAGCAGGCTCACCAGATGAAAAAATTACAGAGGGTTTGGATGGACTTAGAGAAAGGCTAAAAGAATATCATAATCTTGGAGCAAAATTTACAAAATGGAGAGGTGTCTACAGTATATCTAAAAATTATCCAAGCAAACTTTCAATACAATCAAATGCACATGCTCTAGCTCGATACTCCGCCTTAGTCCAAGAATGCAATATGGTTCCGATTGTTGAACCAGAAGTATTAATGGATGGAGATCATTCTGCAAAAGATTGTTATGAGAAAACATCCGAGGTTTTAAAGAAATGTTTTGAACAACTTATTTTGCATAAAGTTGACTTAAAAGGAATTATATTAAAACCCAATATGATTTTAGCAGGAAATAAATCAAATGATAAAATTTCTAATGAAGATATTGCAAAATTAACTTTGGATTGTCTAAAGAATTCAGTGCCATCAGAAGTACCTGGTATTGCTTTTCTATCTGGAGGACAATCAGAAATAGAGGCAACAGAAAATCTAAATTTAATTAATAAGATTAATACTACAAGTTTTATAATGAGTTTTTCTTATGGTCGTGCACTTCAGCAGAGTGCTCTTAAATTTTGGTCAAAAAATATTGAGAATATTGAAGGTACTCAAAAGGTATTTAATCACCGGGCAAAAATGAATACATTAGCTGCTCAAGGAAAATGGTCAAAACAAATTGAGGAAAAATAAACATAATAAGAGATTCATTTATTTAATTTCTCCAAATAAAATTAATAACAAAAATTTTTATAAATCACTTGATGAAATATTAAAGACAGAAAAAGTATCTTTTTTTCAACTTAGATTAAAAAGTGAAAAATTAAAAAAAAAAATTTTAATAGGAAAAAAAATTAAGAAAATTTGTAAAAAAAATAAAGTAAAATTTATAATAAACGATAACCCTTTTCTTGCTAAAAAATTAAATGCAGATGGATGTCACTTGGGACAAAAAGATATGAATATCTTAAAAGCGAGAAAAATTTTAAAAAATAAGATAATCGGTATCACCTGTCATAATTCAATTAATCTTGTTAAAGTTGCGATAAAAAATAACGCTAACTACTTGGCACTAGGATCATTTTTTTCATCTAAAACTAAAAAAACTAAATATAAAGCAAATGTAAAAATATTAAATTTAGTTAAAAACTTAACAAATACTCCTATTGTGGCTATAGGTGGGATAAAAAATAGTAATTACAAAAAACTTTTATTGAATAATGCCAACTTTTTAGCTATTTCAGGCTACATTTGGAATAACAAAAAACTTAGTCCAAAAGAAGCGATGGAAAAATTAATATGAAAATATCAGGAAATGAAATTAAACCTGGAATGTTGATAGAGCATAAAGAAGATTTGTGGGAAGTTCTAAAAACACAACATGTAAAACCTGGGAAAGGAGGAGCATTTAACCAGGTCGAGATGAAAAGTGTAAACAAAGGAACAAAATTAAATGAAAGATTCAGATCTAGTGATAATGTAGAAAAAGCGTCTTTAGATGAAATAAATTTTAATTTTTTGTATAAAGATGAGACAGATTACTACTTTATAAATCAAAAAAATTTTGAACAAATAAATATTAAAAAAGAAATTGTTGGAAATAAAGGAAATTTTTTAAAGGAAGAATTAGAAGTTAAAATAAGTTTTTATGAGGACAAAGCAATTTCAATAGAATTACCAAAACAAATCAATTGTAAAATTGAAACAACAGATGTTGCTTTAAAGGGTCAAACAGTATCTTCTTCCTATAAACCTGCTGTTTTAGATAATGGAATTAAAATTCAAGTTCCTCCTTTTATTGAAAATGGAGATGAAATTATAGTAGATACTAGATCTATCGAATATGTAAAAAAATTGTAAATTTAATGAACAGTATATCTCCAAATTTAAATATAATGATTAAAGCTGCAGAAAAAGCTTCAAAAGTATTAATAAGAGACTTTGGAGAACTGGAAAAGTTACAAGTATCTCAAAAAGGGCCTTCGGACTTTGTTACAAATTCAGATAAAAAAGCAGAGAAAATTATTCTTGAAGAATTATCAAAATCAAGAAATAAATTTTCAATTTTAAGTGAAGAAGTAGGAGAAATATTAAATTCAGATAAAGAAAATATTTGGATTGTAGACCCTATTGATGGAACAACAAATTTTTTACATGGAGTGCCTCATTTTGCAATTTCTATAGCTTTGTCATCGAAAGAAAAGATTATTTCTGGATTAATATTTGATCCAATAAAAAATGAAATGTTTTATGCTGAAAAAAATAATGGAGCGTATTTTAACAACCAAAGAATAAGAGTCTCAAAAAAAAAGAATTTGGAAGAATGTTTGTTTGGAACAGGTGGAAAAAAAAAAATAAATACTAATTTAAATACCAGGGTTTCTGGAAGTGCTGCACTTGATATGGCATATGTTGGGTCAGGTCGTTATGATGGCTACTTTCAAAAAGGTCTAAACATTTGGGATATTGCAGCAGGAATAATTATAGTTGAAGAAGCAGGAGGTAAAGTAAACAACATAAATTATTCTGACAAAGAACAACTAAAAGTCTTGGCAAGTAGTAATGTTATATACGAAAAAATGCTTGAAAACCTTGATAACTTTTAATTGTTTTTAAATTTTCTTTTGCTATAAAGCCAGCTATGAAAAAAAATATACATCCCAAATATCACAAAATAAAAGTTGAGATGACAGATGGATCTCAGTTTGAGACACGCTCTACTTGGGGGTCTGAAGGCGAGGTTTTAAAACTAGAAATTGATCCTATTTCCCATTCAGCGTGGACTGGCGGGAAACAAAAAATATTAGATAAGGGAAGAGTGAGTAAATTTAATAAAAAATTTCAAAATTTTAGATCTGAGAAAAAATCTTAATGAGTAATGCACCTTTAATGCCTATGGCAACTGCTGTATGGCTTTTGGATAATACAACACTTACTTTTAGACAAATTGCAGAATTTTGTAATTTACATGAAGTAGAGGTACAAGGTATTGCTGACGGAGAAGTGGCAAAAGGAATTGTTGGTTATAATCCTATTATTGCAGGACAGTTAACAAAAGAAGAAATAGAATTATCATCTAAAGATGAACTAAGACCACTAAAATTAAATAATTACAATTTAGATATTTCGGAAGACAATAATAAAATTAAAAAATATGTGCCTTTGTCCAAAAGACAAGACAAGCCAGATTCAGCACTTTGGTTGTTAAAACAACACGGTAGTTTAAAAGATTCTCAAATTGCAAAACTTGTAGGAATAACAAAAAATTCAGTTGTAGCAATTAGAAATAAAAGTTATTGGAATTTTAACAATCTTATTGCAAAAGATCCTGTTGCAATGGGACTTTTTTCCCAAAAAGATCTTCAAGAAGCTTTAGAAAAAGCAGAAAGAAGAATTAAAAGAGAAAAAAAACAAAAGGAAAAGGAAAGACTAAATAATAATAATTAATATAAAGATTATAGACAATTAAATTTTTAAATGATATGTAATCTTTTTTTTGGAGGGTGTTATTAAAATAGAAGTAAAAGATAATAATATAGAGCAGGCTTTAAGAGTTTTAAAAAGGAAACTCCAAAGGGATGGTTTTTTTAAAATAATAAAACTAAAAAATACTTACGAGAAACCTTCGGAAAAAAAGAAAAGAATTCTGCAAGAGAATATTAAAAGAGTAAAAAAACTTAATAAATTAAGAAATAGAATTTAAAAATACCGCGGGGTGGAGCAGCCTGGTAGCTCGCAAGGCTCATAACCTTGAGGTCGGCGGTTCAAATCCGTCCCCCGCAACCAATTAATTTAAATGAAAAAAAATAATTTACTTTTTTTAGGATTGGGGAATTTTGAAAAAATATTGCTAATTTTATTTTTTACATTTCCAATAGCGATTTTAGCTGGAAATTTTTTTATTAATCTTTTCATAATTTCAACTTCTTTTACATTTATTTTAGGTATTTTTTTAAAAAAAGTTCAATTTGATTATAAGAATAAAATATTTATTCTTTTGATAGTTTTTTTTCTTTCTTTATTAATAAATCTTTTATTTTCTGACAACTATTCATTATCAGCACCTAGAATAATCAAAGTTTTTTTTGTAATTTTTTTTATATTTTCTTTTAAATATTTATTAGAAAATACGAATAAATCACAATCATTACTTATATATAAATTTTGGTCGTTAATTTTTCTGTTCATAATAATTGATTTAATCTTTGAATTTTTTACAGGAAAAAATTTAATTGGACTTGAGTCTTTAATGCCAGGAAATCGTTTGGGAAGCTTTACTGGAAAAGAAAGTGTAATAGGTAATTATTTTTGTGGATTTGTGCTGATTTTTTTATCTTATTTTTACAAAGAATATCCTCATAAAAAAATTTTAAATCTAGTTCTGGCATTTTCTTTAATTCTAATTTCTTTTTTGATTGGAGAAAGATCTAATTTTATTAAAACATTTTTAATAATAATTTTGTTTAGTCTTTTTATTTATGAGATTAATTATAAATTAAAAATATTTTCAATATTATTTGTATTAATTTTTACGATAATATTTATTAATTTTAATGATAAATACAAATCAAGATATTTTTCACAAATTAATAAATTATTTGAAAAAAATGGAGTTACTCAATATTTAAATAATTCTCAGTATGGAGCTCACTATAATGTTGCTAAAGAAATATTTAAAAATAATCCAATATTTGGTGTTGGAATAAAAAATTTTAGAATAGAAAGTTTCAAAAAAAAATACGATACGTTAGATCATCCAATGAATGAATTAAGAGGTGCTACTCATCCTCATCAGTTACATTATGAATTTTTGTCTGAGACTGGTCTTTTTGGATATCTTTCTTTTTTAATTTTTATTTTTATGTCCATTTATTTATCTATAAAAAATTATTTAATAACAAAAAATATATTTCAGTTATCAGGAATACTATTTGTATGTTCATCTTTAATTCCACTACTTCCATCTGGAAGTTTTTTTTCAACATACTCTTCATCAATATTTTGGATAAATTACGCTATCATGATTGGTTACAATAATAAAAGTTAAGGCTAAATTTTAAATTTAGATTTTTTACTATCAATTAAAAAATTTTTTACCGTGGATACAGTTAAATGGTTTGTGGACGTTCCAAAACTTTCAATTTTTTCAATTATAGATGGTGGTATTGTAATAATATCGCATTTTAGTTGTTTGGCTTGCAAATAATTGTAGGGCTCTCTTACGCTAGCCCATAAGATTTCAACATTTTTAAATTTTTTTGCAAGATTAATACTGTTTTTAAATTCTGGTATTGGGTCCTTACCTTTGTCACCCATTCTTCCAGCAAAAATAGAAATAATAACTTTTGTATTTTTATTTATTTTACTTAAAATTTTTTTTGTTTGTTTTGATGAATATACAGCTGTAATATTTAATTTAATTTTTTTTTGGTTTAATTTTTTAATTACATTTCCCATAAATTTTCCTTTAGAATTTACGACTGGAACTTTTACATAAATATTTTTTCCCCAACTATTAATTTTTACACCTTGCTCTATCATTTTTTTTTGTTCATCAGCAAAAACTTCGAATGAGATAGGCTTATTTGTAATTTTAAGAATTTTTTTACTATATGATTTGTAGTCTTTTGCGCCTGCTTTTCTCATCAAACTTGGATTTGTTGTAAATCCTTTAACAATAGACTTTTTATTAAATTTTTTAATTAAATCTAAATCAGCTATGTCGCAAAAAATTTTAGTCAATTTTATAAGTTTTTTATTATATCTTCTGTCATTTTTTTTGCATCTGCAAAAAGCATCAACGTATTATCTCTGTAAAAAAGATCGTTATCAATCCCAGCATAACCAGGAGAAAGGCTTCTTTTAACAAATAATACCGATTTTGATTTTTCTACATCTAATATTGGCATTCCATAGATAGGGCTTTGTGGATCAGTTTTTGCAATTGGATTAGTAACATCATTTGCTCCAATTACATATGCAACATCGCAGTTGGCAAAGTCATTGTTGATCTCTTCTAATTCAAATACTTCATCGTAAGGTACATTGGCTTCAGCAAGCAAAACATTCATATGTCCTGGCATCCTTCCGGCAACAGGATGAATTGCATAAGTTACTTTTACTCCATTTTTTTTTAAAGCATCAACCATTTCTCTTAGCGCATGCTGTGCTTGAGCGACCGCCATACCATAACCTGGGACAATAATTACTGATGAGGCATTTTTCATGAGAAAAGCTGCGTCATCTGCATTTCCACTTTTGACAGGCTTTTGTTCTTTTGATAAACTTTTAGAACTTTCTTCAGTTGCTCCCCATCCACCTAGAATAACATTAAAAAATGAACGATTCATTCCTTTACACATGATATAAGATAATATTGCTCCTGATGAACCGACTAGTGCACCGGTTATGATTAGTGCTGTATTTTCTAATGTAAAGCCAATTCCAGCAGCTGCCCAACCAGAATAAGAATTTAACATAGATATAACAACTGGCATATCAGCTCCACCTATTGGTATAATTAACAAAATTCCAACAAGAAATGAAACTGCGATTATAGTCCAAAACAAAGTATTAAGTTGAGTTTTACATAAATAAAATATCAAGCCTATTAAAATTAATCCAAGTGCTAAGTTTAAATAATGTTGACCAAAAAAAGTAATCGGTGAGCCTGACATTATTCCTCTTAATTTTAAGAAAGCTATAATAGATCCTGTGAATGTTATTGCTCCTATTGCTGCTCCCAAAGACATTTCTATTAAGCTTGCAATTTTAATATTTCCAGGAGATCCTAAATTGAATACTTCAGGATTTAAAAAAGCAGAAATTGCGACAAAAACTGCAGCTAACCCAACTAAACTGTGAAAGCCCGCAACAAGTTCTGGCATTGCTGTCATGGGTATTTTAAAAGCAATAAATGCTCCGATTGATCCACCGATAAGTAAAAAAACTAATAAATAAATAAACCCGATAGAAAAGTTGCCAGCTGATATAATTGTTACACCAATTGCAATTGCCATACCAATTATTCCAAATAAATTACCTTGTCTTGAAGTTTCTGGTGAAGAAAGACCTCTAAGTGCTAAAATAAATAGAACTCCCGAAATAAGATAAAATATAGCTAATATGTTTGCTGAAATCATTTTTTATCTTTCTTTTTCTTCTTATACATAGCCAACATTCTTTGGGTTACTAAAAATCCTCCAAAAATATTTACTGCTGCCAAAACTATAGCTAAATATCCAAAAATATTTGCAGTTTCAAAAATTTTACCTTGCGAACTTGCAAGAGCAGCAATAATAGCGCCGACAATAATTACAGATGATATTGCATTTGTTACTGACATCAAAGGTGTATGCAAAGAAGGTGTAACACTCCAAACAACATAATATCCAATGAATATTGAAAGAATGAATATGCTTAATCTAAATATAAAAGGATCTATTTCCATATTACTTTATTAATGTTTTGTTAATAATCTCATCTTCTAAATTAATATTTATTTTATTATTTTTTTTATCATAAAGGTTCATTACAAAATTAAATAAATTTTTTGCATATAAGTTTGACGCAGATGTTGGTAATTTGTTTAAAATAGTAGTTTCACCTAAAATCGACACACCATTTTTTTCAATAAGCTTATCAGCCTCAGTAAAAGCGGAATTTCCACCTTGGGATGCGGCTAAATCATAAATTATTGATCCAGGTTGCATATTCTGTATCATTTTTTCATTAATTATTTTTGGAGCCTTTTTTCCTGGTATTAGAGCAGTACAAATTACTATATCAATTTTTTTTAATGTATCTGCAATTAGATTTTCTTGTTTAATTTTAAAGTCCTCAGATACTTCTTTTGCATATCCGCCTTCCGTCTCTAAATTTTCAGCTCCCTCAACAACTAAAAATTTTCCCCCAAGACTTTCTACTTGTTCTTTAGATGCTAATCTGACATCTGTTGCAAAAACTATCGCTCCCATTCTTTTAGCTGTTGCTATTGCTTGTAGTCCAGCAACTCCGGCACCAACAACTAAAACTTTAGCTGCAGAAATTGTTCCAGCCGCAGTCATCATCATTGGTATAGCTTTTTTAAATAAAGCAAATGAGTCAACCACAGCCTTGTAACCTGCAAGATTTGCTTGAGATGAAAGAATGTCCATTGATTGTGCTCTTGTAATTCTTGGTAGTAACTGTAGTGAAAAAATAGATACTTTTTTTTTGTTTATTTTTTGAAATTCTTCAGTGTTACTTGTATTAAAATTTCCAATTAAAATTGTATTTTCATTAAGTTGATTAAGACTTTTATCATCAGGTAAATTTAATTGTAAAAAAATATTAGATTTAGAAATAATTGTATCTTTAGTTTCAACTTTACAACCCTCTTTAACAAATTCACTATCAGAAATTCCTAAATGCTCTCCAAATCCTTTTTCTATATAAATTTCAAAACCATTTGAAATATATTTTTTTGCAATGTCTGGGGTTATAGATATTCTTTTTTCTATTTCTCTATTTTCTGATATTGATCCTACAATCATAAAATAAAAAAATTATTTTTGTCTTGCTTTAAATTTGGGGTTTTTTTTATTTATTATGTAAATTCTTCCCCTTCTCCTAACTAGCTTTGAGTTTAGGTCTCTTTTTTTTAAAGATTTTAATGAGCTCGCAATTTTCATAATTTATAGCCTGGCAACGACCTACTCTTCCGTGTCTTAAGACAAAGTACCATCGGCGCTGAAGGGCTTGACTTCCGAGTTCGGAATGGGATCGGGTATTGCCCCTTCGCAATAATCACCAGGCAGAGAGTTTATATATAAAAAAAAATTATTGTAAACAGGGTTTTATGTACTTTTTTTTAATTTAATGAAGTCATTAATATAGTTTTTTAACATTATTTTTCCATAAATTCTGTAGACTTTATTTGATAAATTCATATTGGAAAGTGCTGAAGCATATCTCTCTCCTTTTCTTGGGGGTAAATACTTTATTTTATATTTAAATAATCTTGCAACTTGGATGATTTTATAACTTTTCTTATTTGTCACAGAATAGTGTCTACATTTATTTTTTTTCCAAGCATAATAACACGCTGCTACAGTATCGTTAATATGAGTAAATCTTCTTGATTGGTTACCTGGCCTAACAACTGGCAAAGGTAATTTTCTTAAGTATCGATCTTCGAATATACCTATTACAGTTGCCATGTTGCCTTTACTAATTTGTTTAGGTCCATATACATTATAAAAATAAATTATTTCAAATTTCATTTTGAACCACTTATTTAAGTTTTCTAGCAATTCTAAATTTTTAGCTTTAGAAAATGCGTAAGGTGATAGATCTTTATCTTTACCTTTATTCCCTAAGCTTGCTGAAGTAGCTGAATAAACTAGTTTTATATTATTTTTTAAACAAAAATTAAAAACTTCATGGGTACCTATAGAATTAGATTCAATACATTCGTTAAATTTTAAAAAACTTTGATAGATTCTAGAAAACTCTCCAAAATGAAATATTGTATTAATTTTTTTCTTATACTTGTTAAGTGTTATAGAAATATTTTTTGTACTATCTTTTATATATTTAACATTTTTATTTTTAATTTGATTTTTTTTACTTCCAGAAGAGTAGTTATCAATACTAATTATTTTATAATTTGTTTTTTTAATTAAATATGAAATAAGATTAGAGCCTACAAATCCCGCACCTCCTGTAACTATAATAATTTTTTTTTTCATATAGTATATATTTATTTTGACAAATTCATTTTGTAAGCTTTATAAGTTTCTAATATTGAATTTTCAAAATTTGTTTTTGCTTTCCATCCATATTTTTTAGCAAGAGAAATATCTAATACTTTTCTTAATGTTCCATTAGGTTTAGACTTATCATATTTAATAAATATTTTTTTATCAGGAATAAGTATTTTTAAAATTTTTTTTGCAATAAAGTTAATTGAATAATCTTTACCGGTGCCTATATTGATTACATCTTCTTTAGTTTTTTTTTTCATGAAATATAAACAAGCGTTTGCTAAATCGTCTACATAAATTAACTCTCTTTTGGCTTTTCCATTTCCCCATAACAAAAGATATTTTAATTTATTTTTTTTTATTAAATGAATTTTTCTAATTAATGCTGGTAAAAAATGAGAGTTTACAGGGTGATAATTATCATTTGGTCCATAAGTATTTGTTGGCATAAGGCATTTATAATTTGTTTTATATTGTTCATTATAACTTTTACACATTTTTATTCCGGCTATTTTAGCAATGGCATATGCATCATTTGTTTCTTCTAATGGGCCAGTTAGCAAGTAGTCTTCTTTAATTGGTTGTTTGCATCTTTTTGGATATACACAACTAGAACCAAGAAATATTAGATTTTTTATTCCGGATAAGTAAGCAGAATGAATTAAATTATTTTGAATAGATAAATTTTGATAAATAAATTCAGCTTTATTTGTTTTATTTGAATAAATTCCTCCCACTTTTGCAGCTGCTATAAAAATAAAATCTGGCTTATTTTTTTTTAAAAATTCTAGAACCTTAATTTGATTTGTTAGATCTAATTTTTTTCTGTTAACTGTTAAAATATTTTTATAACCACTGCTATGCAGTTTTTTTATTATAGCATTCCCGACAAGACCTCTATGTCCTGCAACAAAAATCTTTGAATTATGATTTATCATTTACTAGGCTATTCATTTCTTCTGAGACCATATGTCTTACTAGTTTTTTTATGTTTTTTTCTGGTTTCCATTTTAACTCTCTTTTAGCCTTATTTGAGTTTCCTAAAAGCGAATGAACTTCTAAAGGCCTATGGTAAGCTTTATCTAGTTCAATAATACTTTTATTATTTGCAAAACATTTTTCATTTAGGTTTTTTCCTTTCCATGAATATTTTATATTTAGTTCTGCAAGAACTAAATTAACAAAATTTTTGACTGTATATTGCTTGCCTGTAGATATAACATAGTCTGAAGGTTTTTTTTGTTGTAACATTTTCCACATTGCTTTTACAAAATCTCTTGCATCTCCCCAATCTCTTTTTGCATAAAGATTTCCTAAAAATAATTTTTCTTGAAGACCAAGTTTGATTTTGCACAATCCAGAAACTATTTTTTTAGTTACAAAAGTTCCACCTCTTCTATAGCTTTCGTGATTGAATAATATTCCATTACAAGCAAAAATATTATATGCCTCACGATAATTAACTGTTATCCAATGAGCATAGACTTTTGCTACTCCATATGGACTTTGTGGATAAAAAGGTGTTTTTTCATTTTGAGGAATTTCAATTACTTTCCCGAACATTTCTGATGTACCTGCTTGATAAAATTTTGTTTTTTTTTCAAGTTTATTAAACCTAATAGCTTCTAAAATTCTTAAAGTTCCAAGTGCATCTGCATTTGCAGTGTATTCGGGTACTTCAAAGGAAACCGCAACATGAGATTGTGCTGCAAGATTGTAAATTTCATCTGGTTGAATTTTTTTAATTAATGAAGATATAGATATAGCATCTGTTATATCTCCATAATGTAAAATCATTTTTCTTCCTTTTGCGTGAGGATCTTTGTAAATATGATTTATTCGTCCAGTATTAAATGATGAAGATCTTCTTATCACTCCATGAACAATATAATTCTTACTTAAAAGAAATTCAGTTAAATAAGAACCGTCCTGTCCTGTTATTCCAAATATTAGTGCTTTTTTTTTACGCATTTTTATTAAAATAAGATTTGCTTATTTTCATACATTCATTCTTCAATTCTGACAATGAATTCTTTACATTTATAGTTTTCATTAGTTTTTTATTATTTAAATAAAAGGATTCTCTGTTATTTTTTGTTTCGAAATTTTCTATTATTTTATAGCTTTGCGAATTATAAAAATTTAACCATGAGGTCATTTTTTTAAGGTATACCCTTTTTCCAATCGAAATATTATAAGTTCCAGTTACATTTTTTAACAAAAGTTTTTTTACTATTTCACAAAATTTCTTAATTGAAATAAAATCTTTATAAATATTTTTATTATCTAGTATTAAACCTTTATTTATATTTTCAAAAAAAACATCTATAAAAGTTCTGTGAAGTTTTCTTTTATTTTTAAATTTTCTATATCCAATTAAATTTGAAATTCTTAAAATCAAAACTCTGTTTTTAAGAATTTTTTTAAGTCTTCTTTCAGTAATAAATTTATTTTTTGAATAGTTGCACTTTGGTTTTATTATACTTGTTTCGCTTATATTTGCTTTAGGAAAATAAATTTTTCTTGAACTTAAAAATACTAAACTAGTTTTTGAATTATTTATTTTTTTTGCTATTTGATAATCAAAATCATTTTTTGGAAGATATCTTTTTTCAACATAAGTTTTATTTGATGTACAATTTATTATATAACTAAATTGATTAAAAAAATTGACTTTTTTATTAATTACCTCTTTGTAATCTTTAATTTTTATTTTAAGCTTTTTACTCAAATAATACTTTAAATGATGACCTATAAAGCTATTTCTTCCTATTAATAAAACATTCATTTCAAAAAAAAATTATTAACAAAATTTGTTATCCTTTGGTCTAGACTAATTGAAATCTTTTTTCCATTTTTTTTCATTAAATATTTAGCAAACTTATGAGCTTCTTTTCTTCTTTTCCACCAATTTGTTGAAAATTTTTTATATTTGCTTGAAGCGGAATTATTGGACTGTTGATAATAAGTTAAATGATTATCAATAAAAATTAATTTTTTAAAATCTATATAGGCCTGATATGCTAATCTAAAATCTAACCATATAGTTGGAAATTTTTTAATATTTATTTTTTTTAAAATTTTTTTTAAATAATCTTTTCTAACCGAAATACAGCTTTGTGGAGAGAATCTGGGCCAGGGAGTAAATGAAGTTCCTCTACTCTTAATTTTATATTTATAAAATTTTTTATTATTAAAATATAAAAAAGGTAAGTCAAAAGCTATATGGTTATCTTTGCTATTATAAAATAGTTTGCTAACTTCTTTTAACTTATTTTTTTTAAAGAAATCATCACTATCTAAAAAGCATATATATTTTCCTTTTGCTTTACTTAATCCCAAAAAATAGGAATCCATTTGATCGAAACTTGCTACATTTGTTTTTTTAATTTTTTTAATAACTTTAATTTTTTGAGATATTTTTTTTATGTGATTTAAAGAATTGTCAGTAGATTTGTCATCAACAAAAATTACTTCAAAATTTTTATAAGTTTGATTTTTTAGGGAATTTATACATCTCGATATGAATTTTTTATTATTATAATTTACAATAATTACTGTAAATATAATTTTACTTATTTTTTTCATAAATATATTCAAAAGTTTTTCTTTGAAACATTTTTACCTTAAATTTTAGTTCAAAATTTTTATTTTTTAAAAATTGATTTATGTCTGCAAATTTATATTCTTTTTTAATCATTAAATCATAGTGATGTTCAAAATAAATATATTTTATAAATTTAAATTGATCGTTTTGAATCCCTTTTAATACTTTAAATTCATATCCTTCTGTGTCAATTTTTAGAATATCTATTTGGTTTATATTATTTTTTAATATTAAATCTGATAAAGGTATAAGATTACTATTTAATGACTTAAATTTTAACTCATTTGAAAAAAATGAAAAATATCTTTTCTTTCTAGCATAATAATTAGTATGAGTATTAATTTTATTGAAAGTTGAAGAAGAAGTATCTTCAAATACTTTTAGATCTTTTTTTTCATAATCTGAAGATAGACCAAAATTAAATATAAAAATTTTTTTATCGAATGAAAAATTTTTTTTTAAAATTTCAAAAATTTCTATATTTGGCTCTATGGCAAAGATATTTTTTATACGAAAATTTTTTGAAAAAAGTTTAATAGTTTCTCCTTTATGAGCACCAACATCGATTAAAGTAATTTTATCATCATTTAATTTTTTTTTAAAAAAATTAATTATTTTTGTTTTATTTCTTTTATCTAAAATTTCGATTAAAATTGACAATAAAAAAATATAATATTTTTTAATCATTTCTTTGTATAACATCAAAAAAATTAATTTTTTTTGAGCTTAAATTTTCTCTATAAACGCATGGTGTTTTAGCAGACCAACACATTTGTTGTTTATTTTTTGGTTTATAAATTTTTAAGTTGTTTGTATTTGATATTATCTTTACTTTTACATTTGGATCATAAAAAAAAGGAGAGTCAAATATAGGATAATTATAGACTAAAATTTCATTATTAATTCTCAAAAAATTTCTTGTATTATAAATTAACAAGGAAACTAATATTAAAGCTATTGTTGTATAGTAAACTTTTTTTTTACTATTAACAAAAGTACTTAGATAATTGCTAGTTAAAAAAAATATTGGTAACGCAAAGAGTACAAAGCCACCATAACGCATTGAGGGATGATTTAAAAACCATTCTGATAAAAATAAAAATAAAATAATATAAATTATGTTAATTTTTCCTTTTTTATTATTTTTTTTCTTATTTTTAAAAAGAAGTGTAACCAAAATTGAAATAAAAATTATTCCTAGAAGGCTATCGCTTACTTTGTTAAAAAAATGTCTTTCAATCCAATCCTCTAGCCAATTAAATTTTTTTACATACTCTTCTTTGGATAGTTCGGATTCATAACCGGGTCCTCCACCTGCTTTTGCCCACCATTCATAGTGAGTTTTTAGACCTTTTACTTCTTTTTCTTTTAGTGACCAATCCAAATTATAGTTACAAGTCTTGGAGGCGGGAAATAAAAGACAACCAGTGCTTAAAAAATTTACTGATAAGTATGATCCAGCACAAAGAAAAATCACAAATAAAATTTTTAAATTATATATTCTCAAATATTCAAAAATATATTTATTTTTAAAGATGAGAAGTGGAATTAATATTATGTATATATAGTATAAAGCCTTCATACTCGCCGCAAGAAAAATTAAAATTAAAAAAAAATTAAACAAATTATTTTTTTCCAATTTATTCATTTTTAAATAATATAGTTCATAAAAGAATATAAATATTAAAAGCAATAAAATTTGAGAGCTTCTATCCGTACCATGCTCACTTAATCTATAGAAAACTACATTAGTAAAAATTATACATAGTAAAGACAAATAGTATACTAACTCAAATTCAGATTTTTTAAATTTTTCAAGTATTTTATTTATCAATAAAAAATTAAAAAAGAGAATTATAAAAAAAGGACCACTGTGAAACAAATAGTACTTCACATAAGGTAAAAATAATATTGAATGAAAATAAAATAGTGATGAAGGGGTTTTAAATCCATGACCAAAGTACCCCATTCCAATCATGAACTTATTTTCTGATAAATTTAGAGCATATGATAAATGATAATAGCCAAAATCATCATGATTTTTATATAAAAAAACTCCTAATATTAAAATTAGAAGTAAAACTGTTAATTTCTTTAATTGTGAAAAATTATTTTTTGAATATTTTGATAAGAAGAAAAAAAAACTAGCAACTCCAATAATGTGTAAAAATGAATTAAAAAAATAATTATGACTGAAAAAGAAAGAAGTCAAAACTGATATGGTTATTAAAGAAAAAATTCCAATTAATCCAATATATCCAAAATTAAGTTTAATAAGATTTTTATCAATTAATACCGAAAAAATATAACCGTGCCCAATTATCGAAAAAGTTATAATAATTAGATAGGTTAAAAATATTAAATGTTCAATCATTAGATATTTAAATAAATAAAGATTAATATATAAATTTTAAAATGAAACAAGATATCTTTGAAAATCAAAATTTTAAAAACCAATTTATATTTTTTTCGGCTTTATACTTGTTATTATTAATAAGTTTTTTCCTAAACGAAAATTCAACTGGTGGTGCTATAATTGATTATGAAAATCAAAAAGTAGCATCACAAGCATTTGCAAACGATTTCAAAACAACTCTTTTGAATTATGAAAATTATTCAACAAGACATTCACCTGTATTAATAATATTTTTATCTATATTTGAAAAATTCAAAGTTAGTGACGATATCATAAGGCTAATCTATTTGCATATTAGTCTTTTTTTGCCATTCATTTTTTATTTATGTTTAAAATTAAAATTTCCTGAAATAGATAAAAAAAAATTTTTCTTACTAATCGGACTAATTTTTTTGTCGCCCACATTTAGAAGTTTATCTATTTGGCCTGATAGTAGACTTTTAGGCTTAAGTTTTTTTTGTATAAGTATCTTTTACTTATTTAAATTTATAAATGATAAAAAGTATTTGTTCTGTATTTTAAATGTTATTTTTTTAGCGATATCATCCTATATAAGTCCAAATTTTTCATTATTTTCTATTTATTTTTTTTATATTTTTTTAAAACATTACAAACCTTTATCTAAAGAGATATTGATAATTATTTTTGTAAATATTTTGCTTGCTTTACCTGCAATATATTATGTTTTTGTACTTGATATTAATTTTTTAAATCAACCAGCGGCTTCAGGAATTTCAAATAATGAAGTTTTATTTAATAATTATTTTAACCAAATATTAATTATACCATCAATTATATTTTTTTATTTGATTCCTTTTTTATTTTTAAAAATTTTAAAAATAGATAATATTTATTCGCTAAATAAATTAATTTTTTCTTCTATTATTGCCTTTATTTCAGTTTTATTTTTTAACTATAATTTAGATTATACTGGAGGTGGAATTTTTTTACATTTATCTGATTTTCTATTTGATAATAATTACTTGTTCTTTTTTATTTCTTTTATTTCAATTTATTCACTATCTTTACTTTTTATAAATAAATTTGAAAATATATTATTGGTTTTAATTTTATTTTTAAGCAATCCTCAATTTACAATTTATCATAAATATTATGACCCTTTAATATTAATTTTATTATTTACAATTTTGAATTTAAATTTAAATTTAAAAAATTTTTTTAAATTAAAAAATTTAATTGCAATTTATTTGTATTTTTTAATATTTCTGCTACTCAATATTATTAAATGAGTATGGATAAATTAACTTTAATAATACCTGCTAAGCATGAAAAAGAATCATTGCCAAAAGTTCTTGAAGACTTAAAAAAGTATAGCTTAAAAATAATTATAATCTTAGAAGAAACTGATATAGAAACCATTAATGCAATCAAAAGTTATGATTGCAAAATATGTTACCAAATTAATAAAGGCTATGGTGATGCTCTAATTCAAGGAATCTTGAATGTGCAAACAGATTATTTTTGTATCTTTAACGCTGACGGATCCTTTAGATCTGACGAATTAATTAAGATGTATAATAAATTAGATAGCGAAGGAAAAGATTTTGTTTTCGGATCAAGATACGAAAAAGGATCATCTAGTGAAGATGATACTATAGTTACTTATATAGGAAATATATTTTTTTCATCTTTTGGAAAAATTTTCTTTTCACTTAATATTTCAGATATTTTATATACATTTGTTATGGGAAAAACTGAAAAAGTTAAAAAATTAGATCTTAAATTTAAAGATTTTTCTTTTTGTGTAGAACTTCCTATTAAAGCAAAAAAAAAAGGATTTATATTGGATACTATTCCTAGTAACGAAATGAGGCGTATAGCTGGGAAAAAAAAAGTTAATGCAATTAAAGATGGGTTATTAATATTAATTTCAATGATAAAATTATTTTTTTTTAGGTTTTAATATTTTTATATTTATTCAATAAAATATAAACCGCAAGATATAAGATAATAGTAATGCTTAAAATAGATGTTTGATATTTTGTATTGTATACATCTATTAATGAAAGAAAGATTATCGAACAATTAAACATATTTATTATTAGTCCTGTTAAAGTATTGGCAAAATAATTTTTTTTAAATTTTTTTCTTAAAAAAAAATATAAAAGTTGATGTAAATGTTTATTATCTGCATTCATTGGTGATTCTTTGGAAATTAATTTTCTTATAAAAGAGAATAATATTTCAAACGATGGATACCAAAATAATAAAGCAATGAAATATGGTGAAATATTTGGATTCGAGGAATATATTTCTAAAATATAATAACCAAAAAATAAAGATAAAATATATATTCCGTTATCACCTAAATAAATTTGATTAAAAAAATTAAATATAAATAATATAATTAGTGTAGTTAATAAAGAATATAAAAAATTTTCGTCAAATAATATATTAATATTTAAAATTTTAATTACTAAAATCGCACTTAAAATCACAATGAAATAACCTATTGATAAAGTGTTATTTCCATCAATAAAATTAGATCCATTTAAAAATACTAAAAAACAAAAAGAAACAAAAAAATAATTAATTAATGGTTTTGATAATAAATTATTAAAAATTTCAATTCTTAAGTCTGATATATTTAAATTAAAATATAAAACTAAAGAGACAATAAATAAAATTTGTAAAAAAAATCTTAAAAAAGTAGATTTAATTAAATTTAAATCTCCTAAAATCCCTATAAAAAAAAAAATAATTATAAATAGTAATAAATATTTTTCATAATAATTAAAATTTAATGTAAAAAAGATAAGTAATATCAATCCACCTGAAATTGGAACATTATTTTGGCTTGTATAAAGTTGATGTTTAAGTCCACTGAAATTTATTAATAATTTTTTTCTTTTAAGAAAATAGTTTAAGAAAAAAATAATTGGTATAAAAATTAAATTTAATAATATTTCCATTATTTTTTTTTTAAATAGTTTAATGAAAGTCTTAATAAACAAAAAAATGATTTAATAAAATTAAAATTTAAATATTTATTATAAACTTTATATCCATCTAATAGCTTTCTACCGGATGATGAGGATAAAGATTTTTTTAATTTGCGCCATTTTAAAAATGATTTGTCTACTCCATAAAATATTATTCCTTTTTTTGCTAATTTTAACCATAAAACATAATCTTCTTTTGTTTGAAGATTGGCAAATTTACAGTCTTCACTTAAAATATCTTTTTTTATAATCACAGAAGAAAGTCCTATATCGCAAGAAGCTAACAAATCATTATAGTCTACATTTCTGGCTGTTCTTCTTGAAATTTCTTTTCCGTTATCATCTATAATATCATAACTAGTATGAGATGCTTGAATATCATTTTGTATCATATAATTGAGTTGATTTTCTAATTTATCATTTTTCCAAATATCATCAGCGTCGATAAAGGCTATAAAATTTCCTTTTGAGTTTTTTATACCAATATTCCTTGACTCTCCTGCTCCACAATTTCTTTCATTAATAATTATTTTTATTTTTTCATTATTTTTGATTATAGATTTTATAAATTCAAGGTTGGTATTATCAGTTTCGTCATAAATTATTATAATTTCATAATCTGTGAATGTTTGTGCTAAAACTGATGATATTGTTTCCTTAATATACTCTTTCTTTTTATAGAATGGTAAAATAATACTTACAAAATTCATTTTTTTAACTTATTCATGTTTAAACTATTTTATAAAATATGGCACATAAAAAACTTATAATTTTTATGCCTTCAATTGAGGGTGGTGGTGTTGAAAAAAACTTTTTTGTAATTTCAAATTATTTATCAAAAAAAATTCCAAATATTAATGTAATTTCATTATCAAAAAAATACAAGGGATACCTAGATAATAGAATAAACTTTATATCTCTAAAATCTGATTTCTGGGATAATATTGGCAGAAGATCAAAATTTATTGTTTGTCTCTTTATTTTATTTAAAGAATTGTTGTTTAGCAAAAATGTTATTGTTCTTGGGTTTCAAGGTCATTTATATTCAATACTGATTTGTAAATTGATGTCAGCAAAAATAATTATAAGGTCAAATTCTTCGCCATCTGGATGGTCAAAAAATTTAATTAAAAAATTTTTCTATAAATTAATTTATTCTTTATCAAATAAAATAATTGTAAATAGCAATGAATTTAAAAAAGAAATTAAAAAGAAATTTGGCTTAAACTCAATATATATTTACAATCCTTTAAATTCAAAAGAAATTAAGAGATTATCAAAAAGTAAAATAAAAAATGATTTTTTTAAAAAGAAGTATCTTAATTTAATTAATGTTGCCAGATTAAATGAACAGAAAGATCAAATCTGTTTATTAAAATCAATTAACTATTTAAAAGGGAAAATACCAATAAAGTTATTGATAATTGGTGACGGAAAAGAAAAAGAAATAATTTTAGACTTTATATATAAAAATAAACTATCAAAAATTGTAAAAATTTTACCATTTAAAAAAAATCCATTTCCTTACATATTGGAATCTGATTTATTTGTTCTTTCTTCCAGATACGAAGGTTTGCCAAATATTTTATTAGAAACCATCGTATTAAAAAAACCAATTTTATCAAGCAATTGTCCAACGGGGCCAAAAGAAATTTTAGATAATGGCAAAGGTGGATTATTATTTAAAAAAGGAGATTATAAAGATTTAGCAAAAAAGATTATTTTGTTTAAAAATAATAAAAAAAATATTTCAAAAAAAATAAATCATGCACATAAAAGGTTGTATAGATTTAATTTTAAAACTAATTTACAAAAATATTATAAATTAGTAACAAACTTAAAATGATTTATTTATTTGAGATAAGAAAAAAATGAAATTTAATAAAGATAATTGATATAACTATCTTTTAAAATTTAACTTATTTTTTAAATATTTTGAAAATAAATTTACAATATTGAAAATTCCTGTTGGTTTTGCATATCCTAAATAATCTGAAAATTTTGGATTATTACTTTGTTCAGTTTGTTCAAAAGGAGAAACAAATAAAATTAATTGCATCATTGTTCTATAGTTTTCAGGAATTGTCGCTCTATGAAAACAATTTGTAGAGTCAAACAATATCGCTTCACCCTTTTTACCTGTGTTTGAATAAATGTAATCATAATTATTATCATTATTATAATAATTTCTATCTTTATAATTAAAGTCTTTAATAAACTTTTTATTAATTTTTTTACTAATAATATTCAGTGGTCCACAAGTTTTATCAACATCCATCAAATTAATGTGAATTTTAATGTAATTACATATATAACCATCACAATGAAATTTTTCTGAAAAATATTCTTTACTTGATGAAATTTCTTTTGGTTTAAAATTTGACCAAATACTCATATCTGCAATTATTATATTTGAATTATAATATTTTTTTAAATTATTCAAAAGATCTTTAAGTTTATCATTTAAATTTTTAATTATTTTTGTTTTTATATTCTGAGATAAATCGTATTCAACTCTATTAGGAAATTTTTCTTTAATAGTTATGTTTTTATTTATTTCATCAACTTCTTCTAGAAAATTACTATCAATTTTTGTATAACCTTCGTCATTAAAAGTTTTTAAAGTATGATTCAAATTTTTTTTGTTCACAATTAATTTATTGAAAAAAAAATTAAATAAACAATAGCTTATTGGTAATCTTTTATTAAACAATAATACACTTATATAATTTGATATACTTGATTTTATTTTGTGAATTTTCATATTATTTATTTATAATTAAAGATTTAATTAGTCTTATCAAAAATTGCAAAGATCTAGTTTTGGAATAAATAAATTCATGAATAAAACCTAAATAATTTTGTTTAAAAAAATTAGGCAATATATTTAAGTCAGAAGTTTCGTTATGTTTAATCTGATAATTTGCATTTTTTGGAAAAATTACAAATGACAGAAGTAATCTATTTTTTTTTGAAATATTTTTAGTCCCTCTATGCCATAATGAGTGTTTTCTTATAATTATATCTCCTTTATTTAGTAAAACTTTTTTTTTATTTTTTTTTGATAAAATAAATTTCCAATATGGAACATTTTTTTTGTGACTACCTATACAAACTTCTGTTGGACCATTGATTTCATTGATATCTTCGGTTGATATAGACATCAAATACATTTCTTTATCAAAACCTCCATCTATATGAAAATGTTGTTCTCCCTTGCCAGATAATGATAGATTTCCACCATAGTTAAATATCAAATCATCAATTTTTTTATTTAAAATTTTTTCAATAGAATTAAATATTCCGGCTGATTTGACTATATTTAACAAATCATCTCCATATTTTCCTGGATAAATATTTAAATTTCCCATCATAGAGCCTCTTAATTTATTTATATCCATTGAAATGATTTTTTCTTCTAGTGAATTATAAATTTTTTTTGATAGTTCTATAAATTGATGATTATTACCTAAATTTGTATTTATAATAATAAATCCGTTTTCTTCAAATTGTTCTTTTTGCATATAAATTTTTAAACATGGTTATTATAGATGTTTTTTTATTATATTTTTGGAAAAAAGTGTTAATTTTTTTATAGTTTAATCTGTCAAAATTTCCATATTTCTTTTTTAAATAATGTATTCCGGCATAAAAAATTGGAACTAATCTTGCTGAATATCTCAATTTAAAAGAAAGGATAAACATTAAAAAAAGTTTTATAATAAAAGAGTTGTAACCAAAAAATTTGTCCAAAGGAGTTCCTATTTTTCTTAATAGAACTAGACGATATTTATAATTATAATAAATATTTTTTGCCCAGTTTTTTCCAACTGTATGTGATACTGCATGATATATTTTTTGATCAAGATCTACACCTAATTTTCCATTAGTTTTTTTTAATCTGTATGATAATTCAATATCTTCTTCTCCATAGAAAAAATCTGGATCCGATAATCCTGCAATTTTTAAATTTTTTGATCTCATTATAGAAGCACACCCAACGATAGCATCTGTATTTATCAAGCCTTTAAATTTTCTAGAATCTAAATGACCAGGATTATAGTCAGCGCATTGCTTTTGAAATTTTAAATTATTTCCTATTTTTGCTCCTCTAAACCATATTTTATCTGGCTTATCGGCGTACATAATTTTAGGACTTAAAGCTATAATTTGCTTATTTTTTTCAAGTCTTTGAACTAGTTTTAACATTAAATTGTTAGGCGCAACCATATCATTATCTATTCTTGCAATATAACTAAAATTATTTTTTAAACAAAATTCATATCCTGGATTGTGCCCCAGGCCACAACCATAATTAATTCTATTTTTAATATAATAACAAACTTTTTTTTTATTATTTTTTTTATAAATTGTTTTATTTTTATTAGTATTAATTGCTTTAATTTTTTTTTTTTTTAACCAGTTTAATACCTTATTTGAAATTTTTTTTTTTGAGTTATTGTCAACTAAAACTAAAGTAAATTTTTGTTTTTTTTGATTATAGAGAGAGTTTAAACATTTAATTGTTTTTTCACTATCGTTCCAAAACAAAACTACTATTGCAAGTTGGTTCAATAAATTACCCATAATTTTAAGATACTAAAATTAACATATTTTTGTAATGATTTAATAATGAAAATTCTTTTGTAAACTTTTTTGCGTTATATTTTATTTCATATTTTTCTTCATTATTTAATTTTTTTAAAGTTTCAAATTGTTTTATAAAATCATGTTTAGAATTATTTTTAAATAAAAAGCCCCTATTTTTTTCTAATATTTCTTTTGGTCCAGACTGGCAATCACTTGAGAGAACTAATGTATTGCAATACATAGCTTCAATGAGAACAAAACCTGGATCTTCCCATAATGAGCTTAAAATAAATCCTTCACAATGATTTAAATATTTAAAAACATTACTTCTATAGCCTAATAATAAAATATTATTTTCTATTTTATATTTATTTATTAAATTTTTTAATGTTTTTAATTCTTCGCCCTCACCTATTATTACTAAGTTTACTTTATTATTTCTTTTAATTAATTCATTAAAACAATTGATTAAAAAAGAAAAATTTTTTTGTCTTGTTAATCTTCCAATTGAAAGATAATAATTTTTAAATTTTAAATCATTAATTTTTTCTTTTTTTTTATATATGTTTATTTCTTTTGTTGAAATAATAGGATCATATAATAAAAATAATTTTTCATCTTCAACCAAATTAAGGTTTTTAAAATACTTTAAAGTCTCCTTCGTAGGAAAAGTAATTTTAAAAATTTTTTTTAAAGCAATTTTCCAAAAAATATGTCTAACTATATTTAATTTTGGCTTACCTGAAATTCTTAATATAATTTTAGTATCAAAACTATAAATTAAGTTTAAAAAAAGTGGAAGGGAAGTCATTAGATGTATAATTAAAAATTTTGGTTTTATTTTTTTTAAAAATTTTTTTAATGGAAAAAAAGTTGAGAAAAAAATAAATAAATATTTTAATCTACTAAAAAAAAACCCTAAGGATGGGATTTTCTTTATAAAAGATGAATTATTTAATTTATGAATTGAAATTTTTTCAAATTCAAAATATTTATTATTTTCCCACTCACCAAAAGCATCTAAAATAATACTTTCAAATTTTCCATCTGAAAATTTGTTGATTGATGTTACGGAATTATAAACTGCTTTAACTGTTGCCACATTGTTTATAAATGGACACCAGTAATAAATTTTAGTTTTATTATCTTTCATTAAAAATTTTTTTTAAAAAATTCAAATATTGTTCTGAGTTTCTTTCACAAAGAAATCTATTAATTCTATTTTTAGCAAATATTACTTTTTTTTGTGCTATTTTATTATTTTTAATTACAAATTCTATTTTGTTTGATAGCTCAATATTTGATTTTACAGGCACTAAAAAGCCACCCTTTCCATAATCAATTATCTCTGAAGGACCACTTTTACAATTTGTAGTTATAATTGGAATATTATAATTTACAGCATCTATAAGAACGTTTCCTAAGCCCTCATAGACTGAGTTTAAAATAAAAATTTTAGATTTTTTGTAATATTTATCAATATCATTAGTCCAACTTATGAATTTAACTTTTTTATTTAAATCTAAATTATTAACTAGCATAATCATTCTTTTTTTTAGTTCACCATCTCCTACTAAGATTAATTTATAGTTATCAATATTTTTTTGCAGATACTTAAATGATTTAATTAAACCTTCAAAATTTTTTTGTTTCGTAAATCTACCTATAGATAATATATAATTATTTTTTTTGAATTTTATGTTTTTTAATATTTTTTTAAGATAAGGATTGTAAATATATTTTATATTTTTTTTAAAAAAAATTAACTTTTTAATCGATTTTTTTGAGCCATTTGAGTTTGTTATAATCCCACTCGCAAAACTATAAGTTAAAAATTTTAATATAAGAATAAATATTGAAAAAATCCTATTTTCTGCATAAAATGTAGAATATAAAGGATCCTCTGCGTTCCTAACAACTATTTTAAATTTAAAAATTCTACTTAATAAAATAGATATTGAACTACTTTGCAATGAAAATACAATAGTATTTTTTGGATTAGATTTTTTTAATTCCTTAGCTAAAAACTTAGAAGCTAATAATGCTTTTGCAACTCTATTTGGGATAATTTTATTTATTTTATTGCTAAAATTTTTAATTTCGAAATACTTATTTCTAATAATTTTTTTATTATTAAAATTTGAGCTTATTAAAATTATCTTAATTTTATTCTTTAAAAAAAAATTAATTAAATTAATTAAAATTAATTCAACCCCTCCTCTCTCAAAAGATGGGTAAAAAATAATTATTTTTTTTAAATTCATTTGTGAAGAAATAATGATTTTTTATTTTTAAAATTTTTATACCAATTAATTGTTTTTTTTAGACCTATTTCTATTTTAGTAAATTTTATATTCTTTATACTTTTCAGTAATTTTTTATTTGATCCATAGGTTACAAGCATCTCTCCTTTTCTTTTGGGTAAATATTTTATATGAAAAGATTTATTCAAGTTTTTTTTAAATAATTTTAAAATAGTATTAATCTCAATTGGTCTTGATGCACAAATATTATAAGTTTCCATCTTTAAATTTTTTTTTTTTGATAAAAGAAACATTATTTTTATAACATCATCTATATATGTAAAATCTCTTAAATATTTACCATAATTATAAATATTAATTTTTTTATTTTTTTTCATATAGGATAAAAACTTTAAAATTAACATATCTGGTCTTCCATAAGGTCCATAAACTGTAAAAGGTCTTAATATTTTTGTTGAAATAGGTAAATTCTTATAATTATTTTTAATAATTTTCTCACATTCTATTTTTGTCTTTGCGTAATAATTAATTGGTTTTAATTTTGTATTTTCTAAAATAGGATACTTTTTTTGGTCTCCATAAACTGAGCTGGATGAAATTAATAAAAATTGATCAATATCAATATTTTTACATAAATGGACTAAATTTCTTGTAGCTTCAACATTATTGGAGTAATAACTTTTAGGATTTTTATATGAGTAAATAACGCCAGGTTGAGCAGCAAGATGAATAATTTTTATTTTGGTTAAACTTTTGAAGATTTTTTTTACCTTATTTTTATTACATAAATTAACTTCATAGAATTTAAAAAATTTATTTTTTTTTAAAATATTTAACCTTTTAAGTTTAAGTTCTTTCGAATAATATTTATTTAAACTATCAATACCAATAACTTTTATTTTTTTTTTTATTAAGTAATGGCTCATATGATATCCGATGAATCCTGCACAACCTGTTATTAAATACATAAGTTTCTTAATTTAAACCCTTCAATATTTTTTTAGCTCTCTCAGTTAATGAATATTTTTTGCTTAATCTAAAATTATTTTTTGATATTATTAATTGCTTATATGGTTGATTTTTTAATTTATGTATCTCATTTTTCCAAGAAAATATATTTTTATAATTTTTAATAAATATTGCGTTTTTGTTTTCTTTGATAGGCTCTTTTAGTACCTTAAAATCTGAACAAATAATTATTTTACCTGCACTTAAATAGTCAAATAATTTTAGTGGAGAAGTAAATTTAGTAATATCACCAATGTCACCAGCGGCAGTTATCGATGATACGTATGGCATTAGCAATATATCCATTTTAGATAAATTTTTGGGAATTTCTTTATAAGGTATGTAATTATGTAAATATAAATTTTTGACCGAGCTTTTGATATAATGGAGATTTAATTTTTTTGTATCTCCATATAAATAATATTGATTTTTTTTATCTATTTTTGCTAAATTATAAATAAGATCAAAGCCTCTTGATTTATATAAAGATCCAAAATAACCAATTTTGAAGTATTTTTTATTATTAGAAAAATTAAAATTTTTTTTAATTGATGAACCACTTGGCAAAACTTCAATTTTGTTAACATTAACTGAATATTTATTTATATATTCATTTTTTACTCCTTTCGTTATTGCAACTATCTTTTCTACAAATCTGGAATTTAAAAATTTAAATTTATTTACAAGAAATCTTACAATTCTCGACTCAGTATCTAGATCATGATGTAATTCTAAAATAACTTTTTTTCTGAACAATATTAATAGAAAGCAAGTAAAAAAATTTCTTGTTATATAAAGCTGAGGTTTAAATTTTAAACTTTCGATAATAGAAAACAAAGAAAATAAATAATAATTTAAACCTAAAGGAAATTTTTTAAAGGATTTTAATTTTTTAAATGTAAATTTTGATTTAATATTATAATATTGAAAAATATTTTTTTCTATAGTGGATACATTTGTAGTAATTAACACAACACTGTTATTTAATTCACTAAATGCCTCACACATTTTTACTATTTGAATTGAACTAGCGACCGATGAAGGCATTGAGGAATTTGAAAGATAGCATATTCTCATTTTAAAATTTAAATTTTCTCAAAAAGATTTGAAGACTTATTAAATTCCAAATTAAATAAGGATCATAATATTTTTCTTTATGTTTCTTAATTAGTTTCTGACACTCACCTAAATTTATATAGTTTGATGAGTCATAATAATTTTTATTTAAAACTTCACTTGCAAAGTTAAATAAATCATCTCTTAACCATCCTGCAAATGGAGAATTAAATCCTAGTTTCTTTTTAACAGTCATTCCAAGAACTTTTTTATATGATTTAATTAAAATATTTTTATTTTTAAAAAATAATCCAAATTTTTTAAAATCATTTAACATCAAAAAATTTTCTATAATATTTTTATCCAAAAAAGGCACTCTAACTTCAATACCTTTGTTTGCATAAATTTTATCATTTCTTAATAAAATATCATTTGGAACCCATGTGTCTAAATCATGATACATTACGCTAGATAAATTTAAATTTCCTTTTAAATCATAAGTATGATTTAAAATTTTATCCAAATCATTTTTTTCAATATATTTAAAATTATTATAAATTTTATTTGAAGATTTAAATAAATTTTGTTCACTAAAGGATAGGTATAAATCTCTTGAGTTATCAATAAAAAGTCTTTTTAAATTTTTATTTTTAAAATTAAAATTTAATTTTTTAAATAAATTAATTTTGATTAATAATGAAATTTTATAAATTGATTTATATTTATCATATCCTGTAAATACCTCATCTCCACCATCTCCTGAAAATAAAACCTTCTCTGAAATATTTTTACTTAAAATATAGTTTGATATTGAATTTGTGTTCCCAGTTGGTTCTTCTACTATATCAACAATTTTATCAGCTGCCTCTTCAAAATCCTTACTGCCAACCTCAATTGAATGAAATTTTGCACCGTAGTATTCTGATATTTTTTTTGCAATTTTATGATCCTCTCCATATTTTAAAGAACCTTTAAATTTAACAGAATAGTTTGCAAACCTATTTCCTTTGTCCTTCAATAGTTCTTGAAATATAATATTAGAGTCAATACCTCCAGATAATGAGAGCGCAACTGGAACATCTGACATAAATTGTTTTGAAAAGTTGTGATTAATAATGTCTGATACGGAATTATTAAAATTGAAATTATTAAAATCAAAATTAATTAACTTTGATCTCTTATATGAGCCATTTTGAACTTCAATTAACTCCCCGGGTAATATTTTAAAAATGTTTTTGAAAAAGGTTTCTCTAAAGTCATTTCTATTAAAATTTGAGTATGACAATAATGCATTATTATTTAGTTGTTTTTCTTTTATTGATATAAGAAGTGGTTTAATTAATGATGAGTAATAAAATTTTTTGAAAGTTGAGTCATAATAATAATATAAAGGTTTAACTCCAACTGAATCCCTAACTAAATATAATTTATTAATTTTAGTATCATAAATAGATAATGCAAATATTCCTGATATTTTTTTAAATGCGTTTATACCTTCAAGATGAAATAACTTTATTATAACTTCTGTGTCGGAAGTGGTTTCAAATGAATATCCTTTGGAAACTAATTTATTTTTTATATCTGAATAATTATAAATTTCTCCGTTAAAAGATAAAATAAATTCTTTAAACTTAAATGGTTGATTTGATCTTTTATCTGGGTCTATAATAGCTAATCTATTATGGCCTACCGTATAATTATCTGAGAAATAGTAACCTTCATTGTCGGGGCCTCTGCTTGAGGTAATAGCAGACATCTTTTTTATTAAATCTATATTTTTAAAATTAAAACCATTAATTCCGCACATTATTTTTTTTCACCACTAAAACAAATAGTCACTGGATAAATATTATGAGTTTTTGTTTTTATAATTTTATTTATCAATCCATCGAAGGTCATAGAAACCGCTAATAATAAATTATTTAAAAATGGTATAAATTTTAGATAATCAAATACAAGAGTATATGCTGCAGTAAATGGTCCGTAACCAAAATTTTCAACTTTTATATTTTTAAAATTTGTTTCTAATAAAACTCTTTCTATAAACTGTTTTGTATATCTATTAAAATCATCTGGTGCTCCATGTACACGATGAATAAAAGGCGTTGATCCTATTAAACTAGAATCTTTTTTTAGACATCTATTTATTTCGGAAAAAGCATTTTTTATGTCGTAAACATGTTCCAAAACATTAAAAACAATAATATTATCAAAAGTCTCATCTTCAAAACTTAACTTGACCTCTAGATCCTGTTTACTTGTTTCAGAATCTTTTGGAAATTTATCACAAAACAAAACTTCACTTGCACTTTTTATATTAATAAAATTAACAAAATTTTTAGTTGATTTATGCTGAGCTCCAAATTCAGCTATTTTGCCAGAAGCATTTTTATTTTTTGCATATATTTCTTGTAAAATTCTATTTAAACTTTTTTTTTTAAAAGTATTGATCATAATATAATTAAAATTTTTAAAATTTGTCATATACAGCTTAAATAATTTAATATTTAACTCAATTTTTACTAATAAGATATTGCTTTTTTATTTTATTTTTTATCAATTCAATTAATTTTTTATCATCGTATTGTTTTGAAAACTGACTAATATTTTTTTTTAAATAATTCAAATGAATTGCTTTAATATTTATATAAACTTTATTAATTTTTAAAATTTTACATAAAGCAAATCTGTGGGTCCCTCCAAACTTATCTTCTAGTTTTATTATTTCTCCATTTCGACCAACAACCACGCCTATTTCATCATTAATATTTCCATCTTTAAGTTGGCTTTGATTTAAATATCCATTTCTTTTTAGAGATAACTTTAAATTATTTAATGATTTAAAGTATTTTTTCAAATCGCTTATACTTTTTTGACCTCTGTCTGTTTTTTTACCACTTAAAATTATCTTAGATTTGTGTTTATATTCATCACTCTGGTAATATTTTTTTTTACTTTTAAAAATTTGGAATACAGAATTATAATTTATATTAGCTTTTTTATACTCTTCTATTTTAAGCTTTTTTTTATCCCAGTTTCCATCCCAAAAAAAAAACTTTTTATTTTTAATATCTTTTTTTTTTAAAAAAAATTTTATTTCAGAAACTTTAATTTTAGATGTAAAAAATAACTTTTCAGCAGGAATTTTTAAAAAAAAATTTTTATTTTTTTTTAAAAAAATTTTAGAAAAATAATACTTTAAAAAAACAAATTTGCTTAACATTTTCTTATTATATAAATTATATTATATCCCAATCTGTGCTTAGAATTTATTTTAAATAAAAAATTTTCAACTTTTTCTATAATTGACCAAAAAATAAAAGAGCTTTTTTCCTTATCAGTAATTATTCCTATTGACCTATAATCACAAATTTTTAATTTACAGGAGCTTACTAATTTCTTTACTTCGGAATGAGTCATTCCAAAACCATCACTTCTAAAAGTTAATCTTCTTATTAAATATGGTAAAGACCAAAAATTTCGGTGATTATTAAAAATAAAAATTCCATCTTTTTTTTAAAGATTTAGATATAAATTTTATAGCTTTTTTTCTTAAATGTGGTTCTGCGTTTGGAAAAAATCTAAAAGCTGTAATTAAATCAAATTTTCTATTAGTTTTAACTTTTGTAAAATCTTTATTTATAATTATTGAATTTTTAAGTATTTTTTCTGCATATTTTAGCATTTTACTTGAAGAGTCTAAAAGATATTGTTTTCTAACTTTTTTTTTTAATAATTTTGAAACTCTTCCACTGCCTGATGCAAAATCAAGGTGTATAAGTTTATTTTTTTTATGAAGAAATGTATTAATAATTTTTTTTTCTAAATTCCAAATAATTTTTCTTCCCGGTAAAGCATTAAACTTTTTGTGATAATCTTCACCTTTGTGAAAGTGAGAAGTGGTATATTTTATATGTCCCCAATCTTTATTTTTTATTGGTTCTATTAAAAAAATAGAATAAAATTTTGTTTTTAAAAAATAATTTTTTATATAATTTTTTAAGTAAAAGATTTTTTTCATCTTTAGGTAATATTTATATATATATTTAGATTGTTTTAATTTGTATCTTTAAACTACATTTAACGAATTATTATTGTTAATTTATAAGAGTTTTTTTGAAGTAATATAGCATTCATATAGTAATCGACAAAATAAATTTATGAAATATAAGTGAAATAGTTAAATTTATGAATTTTAAAGATACAACAAGTAAAAAAAATATTTTCAAAGAAATCCGTGAAGTTAATTTAGAAGAGGCAAAAAAAATTGACGATTTATTTCAAGTTAATTTTTACGAAAAATCAAGACTTTTATTAAAAAGATTCTTATTATCATTAATTAATTTTTTATTTACTAAAAAGATAAATTACTCAAAAGCTAGAGATTTAAATAATGTAAAAAAAAAATATGATCAAATTTCTGGAACTTATATAAGTGAATTTAATAAAGAAAACCAAAATTACTTAGCATATAATCATTTTGAAAAAAAAATTTATTTAATAACTGCAAATCAAATTGATCATCCAGCTTATTTTCTTTCTAATTTTTGCAAAAAATATTCGTTAAATTCAATATTTGAAGTTGGTGCAGGTGAACTTACAACGCTTTTCCCAATTATTAAGAATGGTACTTTTAAGTTTACATCAGCTTTGGACTTAAGTAGTGAAAGATTAAAAAAAGGTTTCGAATTTTTTAATAAAAATAATTTAAAAATAGATAATTTGATATCTGGAAATGCTACAAAACTCCCTTATGGTGAAAATTCTTTTGATTTAGTTTTCTCACACTATTGTCTTGAACAAGTTCCATTGCTTGCAAATGAAATAATAGATGAAATGATAAGAGTATCATCAAAATATATAATTTTTATTGAACCTAGTTACGAATTCTCAAATTTATATACAAGAAACAAAATCTTAATCAAGGGCTATCCAATATTTAAAAAAAAGAATTTTGAAAATAGTAAAACAAAAATTATATACAGGAATGGTATGCCTTATACACGTTGTGTTAATTATGCAGAAATAGTTATTCTTGAAAAAAAAATAAAAGTAGACGGAAATCCAAAATTAATTAAATCTGAAAATTATAATTATATAGTTTAATCATTATAATTAATTTTAATGAATATTTTTACTAATGATAAAATCGTCATGTACATCATAAGTATAATATTATAAAAAAAAATATAATTTATTGTTAGCTCATAATTCTTGCTTAATATTAAAATCGCAAATATAATTTCTGAAATACCTCCAGAAGCTATTATATTCCAAAAAAATAAGTAAAAAATTTTTGAAGTAAAATTATTGTTTCTAATTTGATTTGAATATTTAAAAAGTCCTAAAAAAATTTCATTAAATGAGTTTTTATCAAAAGAGTTTGGAATATTTATATGAGAAATTTTCTGTCTTAGAAAATAATAAACAATTGATAGAGAAAAAAAAATTATAACATAATATAACTCAAGCATATTTTGATAATAAAAACTTAGAGAAATTGTATTATAAAAGAAAATATAAAATATATCTGAATTAATTCTTTCAAGAAATTCTCCTAATTTTGAAGATTGACTCTGTACTCTGGCTAGCTCTCCGTCAATATTATCAAGGAACAAGTTTAGAAAAAGTAGTAAAAAAGCATAAAAATAATATTCATAAATTATAAGAGGAAGTGAAATTAACAAAAAAAAAATTGAAATAAACGATATTGTATTGGGTTTTATGTTTGAATATTTGGAAATAGCGTATGTAAAGTAAGGAGATATTTTCATCATAAAAAAAAAGAGAACATATTGGTTTTGTTCATTAATTATACGTTCTGGCCTAGCAATTTTCTTGAAACTATCGTTCATTTTTGTCAAAAATTATTTTACTTCTTTTTCTCAAAATTGTGCTGCTAATTCCTTTTGTACGACTAAAAATAATTAGTTTATTTTTTTTTACTTTATTTGAATTATCATTTCCATGAACTAAGTAATCAATCTTATTTTTTTTTAAAAAATTATCTTTTATCAACCATTTAGATTTAATTACTTTAGAAACATACTTTATAGCCAATAAAATTTCTTTCCTCTGAGAAAAATTTAATTCAGGCTTATAACCCTTTTTTTTTGTGATTTCTTCGTCAGATGTAAGTGCCACAATAACTCTTCCATACCTGCTTGCTTTTTTTAATAGCCTGATATGCCCATGGTGTAAAAGAGTAGCTGATAAATCAACTAAAATGTTTTTTTTCATTAAACTTTATTTAATACTATTAACAATCTTTCCATTTGCTTTTTTCCCTAGGTGAACTTCTCCTAAGTGGCTAACAATACTTCCTTTAATATCTCCTCTAGATTTATACAAAATTATATTTTTTTTTAATTTGAAAATTTTTTTTTTGGAATATGTACATATGTTTGGTTGTAGATCTAAAGGGTGAACAATATAATTACTAAATTTTCTTAAAAATTTTTTTTTATTTACAAAAACAGATTGTTTAAAATCATCATGTCTTTTTAAAACTTCATATAATGAACATATGGTATGATATGGACCTGTCATTTTTTTGTTTAAATGATTTTCTAGATTTAAATAAAATGAGTTAATCTCATTTTTTTGATTTTGGTTATAACAAATAAACGAGCCTCCTGTTAAACCAAATAAACCTTTGCATGAACTAAAACCGATAACATCTGCTAGATCGTGATTATCTTCTAGACCTACAGATGCGGTTGCATCTAGCATAAGTTTTGATTTAAGTTTTTTTGAAATTTTTTTAAGTTTTTTAATTGGTAATTTTATTCCTCGACTTGTTTCAGTATAACATGAATAAACCCAGTCAAAACTTCCAGTAAGTTTTTCTGCATCTTTAATATCAATATAAATTATTTTTTTTATAAAATTATAATTATTTTTTGCTGATATTGCCATATTATATAATCTATCTGAGTAATAACCTGATTTGATTATTAAGACCGAACCATATAAAAAATTTAGTGTCATGATCTCTAGGGCCAATGATCCCGAGCCTTGAAATCTTGCAATTTTTTCATGCCCAGTAATCTTTTTGATTTTAGATAAAACAAATTTTTCAATTTTATCGTATTGGATATCTCCTCTACCAAAACAGGGCTCTAATCCAATAATATTTTCTTTTAAAAGACTAGCTGGGCCCGGTGTAAATAAAACTTTTTTATTTTTTTTTAATATTAGATTCTTTATGCTTGAGTTGCTTTTTGACATTTAGATTGTTCCTGGAATAAGCTTTAAAATATCATTGATTTTTGCAAGCTTTTTATCAATTTCTAAACTTCTTTCATATTTTAAAATTGACATTCCAGTATCATACATTGCGGGGTAAGCCGCTCTTAACATTTGATTTGCATATATTACAACATTGAATTTATTTTTAATTAACTCACTTTCCTTTACAGAATTATAAGTTGATGGGACACTTACCAAAGGAATATTTTCAAACTTTTTTTTAAATTTTTTTGCAAATTCAAATATTTCTGCTGGATCTTTTTTTTTACTATGAATCATAATCCCATCAGCTCCAGCTTCAACATATGCGTTTGCTCTTTTAAACGCATCATTCATTCCATTTTCTAAAATTAAACTTTCGATTCTAGCAATAATCATAAAATCATCATCAGCTCTTGATTTTACTCCCTGACTTATTTTATCTGAAAATATTTTTATTGTTTCTTGTTCTTGCTTTACCTTGTTTCCTAACAAGGAATTTTTTTTCAAACCTTTTTTATCTTCGATAATTGCTGCTGATATACCTAATCTTTCCATTGTTTTTACATTAAGTGCAAAATGATCAGACAAGCCACCAGTATCACAATCTATTATTAGTGGCTTAGTTGTTATATTGAATATATTGTTAATATTATTTAATCTTGAACTGAGATCAAGGGACTCTGTATCAGGTTTTCCTTGTGATGTAGAGTCGGTTAGTGAGCTAGACCAAAAACCATCAAATTCTTTTATAAAATTTTTTTCTTTTACATATATATTCTCAGCAATCAATGCTGACAAAGGATTGTGTGCTTCTATAATTCTTACAATTTTTTTTAGCTCTATTAGTCTTTTTAAGCTAGACTTTCTTACATCTGGACTAGTTCCAATTATTTTTTGATTTAAGGAATAATTCATTGCAGAAATTCCCTTGGTATATTCAAACTCAATTAATTTTCCTCCATATGATTTTAATGCCTTGATAGCTAAATATCTTAATTTTTTTAAATTTCCTTTTTTCCAATCAGTTCCGTGAGCTAAATAATCAGGTTTAAGTGCTAATATACTTGGAACATAATCCCATTCTTTTTGCTTAATTACTTTGATTACTCCTTTTACATTTTCTAAAATTTTCTTTCTTTGATCCCAATTTAAGTATGGTAATCTTTTATGTTTTGAAATAACATCATCTGAAATCAAGCCTATAATTACATTTCCATATTTTTTAGCTTCATTAATTATATTAATGTGTCCATGGTGAATTACATCTGCAGACATAGATACAAAAACTATTTTGCTAACTTTTTTATTCATAATATTAAAATTTACTAATCATTTTTGACTTGGCTAAATAAATATATTTAATGATTTAAGTTTGTTTCATTAAAGATTTTTCAGTAACATTTTTTCCATATTTATAGGCAAATCTTGCAGGATCTTTTTCTTTTAGAATTAGGTTTGCTTTAATATTTGCGTCGTAAACAAATTTTTCAAACTCATGGGGACTGTCAAAACCATCTACTTTTAATAATGAACTTCTTAGACTATTAAACGACTCCCTTCCATCCCACCATAAGTTTTCTTTGCACACTTGTCTGTAAATTGGTGTGCCCGGAAGTGCTGCTAAAACTGAAAACGAAAAACTATCTGCTCCACACTGGAGAGCAAAATCAATTGTTTGTTGCATTTCTTCTCGTGTTTCACCAGGAAATCCTAAAATCCAAAAAGTATGAACTAACAAACCTGCTTTTTTAGCTCTTTCAATAGCCGGCATAATTGTTTCTACCGGCAGTCTTTTATTAATTATGTTATCCAACACCCTTTGAACTCCACTTTCACATGCCAATGTTATTTGGTAAGCTCCAGAGTCAGCCATAGCTTTATACATTTGATACTGCTCTTTTTGATGATAATTAACCTTTGTACCGTTAGGAGTACACCAAGGTAGTCCGATTTTTTCTAGCTCTTTGCAGAGCGAATACAAGTTTTTTTTATTAACTGTTATTGTGTCATCATTAAATTGAATTTCGCCAATGTTAAATTCTTTTACATGAGTATTTATTTCGTCCATTATATGTTCTATTGATCTCCACCTTGTGAGTTGGCCATAAACCTCTGGGGTTGTACAAAAAGTACATTTTTCGGGACAGCCTCTTGAACACATTACAGATAAAACTCTTTTTGATCTTGATTTAGAAGAATGAAAATGACCAATATTAAAATATGCTTCCATATCGACAAGATGTCTTGCAGGTCTTGGTAATAAATTTAAATCATGTAATATTTTTGCAGGATTAATTTTATACTTTTTTTCTCCTATTTTTTTAATTAAACCAGGAATGTTGCTTATATCCTTACTGTTAATAATACCGTTTACAAAATCCTTAAATGGATATTCCGCTTCTCCAGTCATTGCGTAATCAAAATCCTCACCTTCAAAATGAGTTATATAATCTGGTAAACCCGAATTTTTTCTATCTGCTAGATAAAATTTATAATCAACAACAGAATTTGAGATACAATTTCCACCAACAATCACAGTAATTTTTGGATTAATTTTTTTTGCAATTCTCGCAACTGTTTTAGCAGAGTCAATCAAGCTCGAATATAGAACAGATATACCAAGAATATCAGGATTAAAATCTGAAATAGTTTTTGCGATGTATTCCTCGGTGGCACCTTTAATATATCTTTTATTTTTTAAATCAAACGGAGTTAGGGTATCCCAACCATCAAGTGCAAAATCTTTAATTAGAACTTCATGACCATCTTGTTGTAACAATGGTGCAAATAATAACAAGCCCATTGGGGGTTCTATTCTACTCAACTCCCCTTCATTAACTAATAGGTTAGGTGCTGCCAATAATACTCTTGCTTTTTTCATCTTAATGTTTTTTTTGAAATTTCAGTTTTTTTTCTAAATTAAATATATTATATACAGTCTCAATTAAAATACTAAAGAATAAAGTTGCCACAATAGTGTTAGTAAAAAATGGCAAAGCTAGAAGATAACAAGTAAAAAATCCACTGATTGTATATCCATAACTTCCTGTCACCCAAACACCAAAATTTGTGACTATAAAAAATAATACTGCACCCGAAAGAGCACCCAAAATTCTAAATTTGAATCCTAAAGAAACAAAATATTTTGATAACAAACCAATTAATACAACACTTCCCCATGTAAAAAATAATACATTATGAAATCCAATAAAAATATCAGTAACAAAAAAACAAAATAAAACTATAGGAATATATATAATTCCAAAAAACAAAGGTATGTAAAAACTTATTGCAATTAAACTTGTAAAGTTTGGAGGATGAGGAATAAATCTCGTTAAAACAATTGATAATAATGTTATAATAGTAATTTTAGTTAAGTTCATTGAATTAATATTATAGAAATCCCTAAAATTCACAATCTAAAATAAACTTTTAAAGTCAAATCTTATTTGTCTTCCATTTTGTGTATATCCATGAGGTCTTTGATACGCCTCATCTAATAAATTTGACATATTAAAACTTAAAACACCAATATTAATATTTTTTGATAAAGAAAGATTCATTATATCTGTGCTATCTACCTTTGTAACAGTGGGAGCAAAATCAAATGATTTGCCATAATGTTTATAATTATAATTAATAGAAAATGGTCCAAAAAAAGAATTATTTATATTTACGTCGTAACTAACACCGTATGTTGAATCAGGTCTGTTTAGCTGATGACTTCCATCTGTTTGTTTGCTTGATGATATTGTATTATAAATAGAAAACTTTTGATTATTATTTTTAAAAACTATATTACTTTCTATTCCATCTTGTTTCAAATCAGATTTATTATTTGTATATCCTGATCCTCCTTTAAACGAACTGTCATACAAAAGAGCATCTTCAATAAAACTTCTATAAAATGTATTTTCGAAACTTAATGAGTCATTAAATGAGTATTTTACTTTTAGCTCATTGGTTCTACTTTTTTCAGGATCTGCATCAGGATTAGCGACGTGCTTATAAGCATCTGTTCTGCCGTTGCTTCCATATAATTCATATAAACTTGGATTTCTTAGACCTGTAGATTGAGTTAGACCTAATTTAAATTTCCCAAAAAACTTTGTTAAATTAACTTTATATGTTGAGTTAAATCCAGTTGTTTTATGATTATCTCCTCTACCATAAAAAGATAGAATTGTATCATTTGAAAATTTATAACCTGAGTTTGCAAAAAAACCAAAATTATCTACATTTCCTCTAGCAGCAGGCGATGACCATGATCCAGCATTAGTGAATGAACCTGAGTCATATTTATATTCAATTCCGTAACCATAAGATATTTTTTCAATAGGTTTAATTCTTCTTTCTGCTTTCAAAACAGTTGAATGAGAATTATACCAGTCAAAATATCCACCTTCATCGTACTCTCTATTATAATGATTGTGATGTAATGTAAGCATATTTTCAGAATTTTTAGTTAACTTATTCAAACCTAATTGCGTAACATACATTTTATCATGAGCAAAACCACTTTCATCACTTGAACTAGAATCATAATTAGTTTTTGTTCTTCTAGCATAAACTGTAGAATTAATTTTTATATTATCGTATACCCACTTTTCTGCATTAATATTTACTTGATAATTTTTTGCGCTATCATTCTCCTTGCCACCATATCTTGCACTATTAGTTTTATTATTTGAATTGCTGCCTTTAAAATTTAAATGCCATCCATTGTCCATTATTTTTGTATAATTTGTATCAATAGAGTTGTTTTTACTGTTATGGCCACTAAAAGAAAACTTATTTACATAATCAATCGCGGTAACAAAATTAATCGCACCTCCTATTGCTGATGGTCCAAAGTGAGCTCCACTTGGGCCTTTATAAATTTCAATTTGTTGTATGGTTTGAATAAAATCTTGTCCAAAATTATGAAGGCCTTGGGTTGTTGATTGATCATTTATTGCTATACCATTTAGAAGTACGAGGGTATGGTTAGAGTTTGTACCTCTCATAAATAATGATGTTAACTGACCTCTTTGTCCATTTTGTTTAAGATCTATACCATCAATATAATTAAGAACATCAATAACATCTATAGCACCACTTTTTTCAATTTGTTCACGATTAATTACAATTTTACTTACTGATCCCTCAGAAAAAGATGAAGTATTTGGTGTTTTGCTAATTACAATACAAGGAACACCTTTTCTATTGTCCCATTCACAATTTTTCAAATTTTCCCCATATGAATTTGATAATGATAAAATTAAAAATATGATTACTCTTAAAAGCATAAAAACACCTTACAAATTTTTTTACTCCTAAACTTTAGGAGCTTATTAATTAATAACAATGCCGATGCTAATTTTTCATTGTAGAACTAGACTTTTCCTGGCCTTCATTCAACAGCGGACTTTAACTGGGTGGCGCTCCGACTTTACGGTTGCAGGTACAGCCAACGAATTTCACGTTGATTTCCCACCATGCATTTCAGTTTTAAAAACTTTTATATTAAAAATTTTATGTGTCAACGTTTTTTTAAAATGCTTTTTTATTTATAAATTTTGTGTTTTATCGTATATAAGATAAAAAATCCTAATGAACTTAACAAAAGAACAACTAAATTACTTTAGAAAATTTGGATTGTTAAAAATTGAAAATTTTATAAATAAAAGTGAAGTAAATCTTTTTAAAAACGAAATTAAGCGATTAATAAAATCAAAAAATAATAATATTGCAAAATACTACCAGGAAAATTTTCTAGGTACAAAAAATGATCTTTTTAGAATTGAGTATTTTTATAATTTTTCAAAAAAATTTAAAATATTAATTGAATCACCTAAAGTTAAAAATATAGTAAATAAGTTAGCTGGAAAAAAAAGTGTAATCTTTAAAGAAAAAATAAATATTAAACCGCCATACTCAAGAGAGGATCGATTGCACCAAGATGTACAGGGCGATTGGATTAAGTATTCAAATAATTTTGTCACTTTTTTAGTATCTTTAGTAATAACTGATAAAAAGAATGGAAGCTTGATATTTGATAAATCTGGAAATAACAAAAATAAAATAAGAGGAAAAATGTTCAAAGTTCTTAAAATCAAAGAACTAAGATCGCCAAAATTTAAAGATTTACCTTTAAATCCTGGTGATGCAGTTTTTTTTAATGGATATATACCTCATAAATCTACAAAAAATTCTACAAACAAAAGTAGAATTCAAATTTACATTACTTATTGTGTACCAAAATACAAAAATACTAGAAAGAAATATTTTTTAGAAAAATTTAGCAATTGCCCTCCAAACTTTTCAGACAAAAAAAATAAATTTGCATTTAAAAATTAATTTTTTTGGAAATAAGCTATTAATCTCATATACTCAAAATGATTTTTTTTTCTTGGAATTTTTTCGATTTTATATTCATAGAAATTTAAACTAAAATCAAAGTTAAGAAATATTTTTTTTAATTCTTTATGATTTCTTATTTTTGCAAAAGCATGTT
>CACEHK010000002.1 GCA_902559305.1 uncultured Pelagibacteraceae bacterium
CTCAAGTTTAATTTTCATAATTAAAAAATATTTTCTAAAAATTTAGGAAGTCCATCTGGATTAGTCCACAACTCGCTCTTACCACCTTCTTTAATTAATAATTTAATATTATCAATTTTTAGATGTGGGTTTACAATTTTACTTAAGTCGTAAATAGTAATTAGTGCTGCATTAACTCCTATAATTGCTTCCATCTCTACACCTGTTTTTGCAACTGCTGAAACAATACAAAATACTTCCAAAGAAGAATCTTCCTCGTGCATAATAATTTTGGTTGCAGTGTGATCTATTGGAAGAGGGTGACATAAGGGAATTAATTCACTAGTTTTTTTTACACCCAAAACAGCCGAAACTTCAGCTAGAGTTACAGGGTCTCCCTTGGGCATTTCTTTATTTTTAATCATATTAAAAACTTCTTTACCAACATAAATTTTCCCTGATGCAAGAGCCCTTCTAAATGTTTCTTTTTTTGAGGAAACATCAACCATATTAAATGAATTTTTTTTAAAAATTTCTTTTGCCCAATCTTTTAATTCATCTTGATTTACTATTTTTAATTTAGTCAATTATCCTCCTGTTTTAGATAAATTTTTGGTTGAACCCGTTTCTCCAAGCTCTAAATAATGTGATTCTTTTTTAAACTGCATTTGTTTTAATATAAGATCTTTTAGTTCTCTAAGTTGATCATCTTTTTGTAATAAATGTCTTACACTTATTCCAGTATTTCCAAATAAGCAAAGCCTTAAATCTCCTCTAGATGTAATTCTTAAACGGTTACAACTTTTACAAAAATCTTTTGAATAAGGAGCAATTATTCCAAATTTACCTTTATACTCAGGGTTTATATAATTAAGAGAGGGACCGGCATCTTTTCCTAAAGTTTGGTAGATCCAATTATTTTCGTTTAAATAATTCTTAAATATTTTGGATGAAGCATGATATTTTTTAAAATATTCTAAATTATCACCTGTTTGCATTAATTCTATATATCTAAAATCTATTTTGTTATTTTGAATAAATTTTGACCATGTATCAAAATCTTTTTCTGATGTATTAATTCCATTAAGTAGAACAGCATTGATTTTAATATTTTCAAAACCTAGTTCTTGTAGATTTTTTATTCCCTCTAAAATTTCTGGCAACCTATCATGTCCAGTAACATTTTTAAAAGTTTCACGGTTAAGACTATCTATACTTATGTTTATACCATTTAAACCACTATCAACTAATAGTTTAGCTTTTTTATTTAGATGATAGCCATTTGTTGTAATTACAACTTTCTTTATTCCAGACTCAACTTTTAAAACTTTAATGATTTCAAAAAAATCTTTTCTGACAGTTGGCTCTCCACCAGTAATTCTGATTTTGCAAACTCCTAACTCAGAAAAACATTTGGCAAGACGTTTTATTTCATCAAGATGAAGAAATTTTCTATTATCACTTTTATCGACTTGGTAGCCATTTGGTAAACAATAACCACATTTAAAATTACAAACATCTGTAACTGACATTCGAATATAGGGAAATGTTCTACCAAAACTATCTTTAAGCATTTTTATTTATTTTTTTTTAATTTAAGTTATCATAATTATTAAATTATATCATGAGCAAAATCCTTACCAATGATGAGATAAATCAGTTCAAAAAAGATGGTGCTATATTCTTAAAAGGAAAATTTGATACTAGTTGGATTAAAAAACTTCAGGCTGGAATAGAAAAAGATATAAAAAATCCAAGTCCAAGATTTAAATCTCATACTATGGAAAAAGGTGTTCCTGCTTATTTAGAGGATTATTGGACTTGGCATTTAGTGCCTGAATTTAAAGATTTTGTATTTAATTCACCTTATGCAAAAATAGCATCAGAGTTAATGTCAGCAAAAAAAATAAATCTTGTGATGGATAATTGGTTTTTAAGAGAAGGTGGATCTCAATCTAAAACTCCTTTTCACCATGATGTAAGCTATTTTGATATGGAAGGGACAATGTGTGTACTTTGGTTACCACTTCAACCAAGTAAAAAAGATGAAGGTGTTGCTTGGGTTAAAGGATCTCATTTATGGAATAAACTTTTTTTAAGAGTCCTTTTTAAAGACGGACATAAGATTGAAGGAAATGAATGTGTAATAAACGGTAAAAAATATGAAATACCTCCTGATATTTTAGGAAATAAAGAAAAGTATGAATTTTTAAATTGGGATTGTGATTTAGGAGATTGTGTAATTTTTGATATGAGAACTCTCCATGGTGCTCTTAGTCCTAATATACCGGATAAAACATTAAGCCGTTATACTTTAAGGGTAGCAAAAGAGGATACAAAAATAAGTTATGTTGGAGATTGGACTAGTTATAATTATAGGAAAGCCATGCAAGAAGCTGGATATAAAAATGGAGACCCTCTTGGAGGCGAAATGTTTCCAACTTTATATGAAAATAATTAACTTCTAGCCCTGAAGACTAGAAGTTAATTTTCTAATAATTTATCCCGCAGGTTTATAAAGACCCATTGCTTTTCCAGCCATCTCAGCTGTTTTAGCCATATCCATTTCTTCTAATATAGTAAAATTGCTAATAGCACCTGAAGCTTCGACTGCTAATTTAACCGCAGCCATTGATTCAAAGTCTTTACCGCTAACACATCCAACAAAATCATATGAACCTCTTGTTATCGAAAATGATTCCATTTTAGCATCTAATGCTGTTGCTAATGCATTTGCAGCAGCAGCTCGATCCTGCTTAGGATCTTTTATAAATCCTTTAAACGCTTGAGCAGTGTAGTTTCCGATTATATAATATTTAGCCATAATACTCTCCTTTCTTAAACATTTTAAAATAACATTATTGCAAAAATGTTATAATGAGTAAATTGCATAGTAGACACAACCTAAAGTAATGTTAAATTGTAAATTATGTATGAAAAATTTGGACAATTTATTAATGGAAAATGGCAACAATCTTCAGATAAATCAACTTATGAAGTTATAAATCCAGCGAATGAAGAAGTTTTAGGAAAAGCATCTAAAGCAACACCAGAGGATGTAAATCTTGCGCTAAAATCTGCTCAAAAAGGTTTAGAAGTTTGGAAACAAACACCGCCTTGGCAAAGATCATATATTATAAGAAAAATAGCGGACAAGATGAGAGAAAAAAAAGATGTTTTAGCAAAATGGATGACATTAGAAGTAGGTAAACCATTTGCAGAAGCAAAAGGTGAAGTTGGTGGAGCAGCAGATATTTTTGAATGGAATGCAGAAGAAACAAAAAGAATTTATGGACAAACTGTTGAGAGCAGATTTGTAGATACAAGAGTTCACGTTTATTATCAGCCAGTAGGTGTTGTAGCAGCTTTAACACCTTGGAACTTTCCATTAGTTTTATCTTCAAGAAAAATTTCAACAGCTTTAGCAGCTGGTTGTTCTGTAATAGTAAAACCCGATGTTATAACACCCGGAATAGTTATGGAATTGGTTGATATTTGTAGAGAGTGTGGAGTTCCCCCTGGTGTAGTAAATTTATTATCTGGTGATCCACCAAGCATTGCACAGCAACTAATTTCATCGGATATTATCAAAAAAATTTCAATAACAGGATCAACTAGAGTAGGCAAACTAATTCTTAAACAAGCTGCCGATAAAGTTCAAAGAGTAACTATGGAATTAAGTGGTCATTCGCCATTTATAGTTTTTGATGATGCTGATATTCAAAAAGCAACTGATATGGCAATTTCTGCAAAATTCAGAAATAATGGTCAAGTTTGTATTTCACCTAACAGATTTTATATCCAGGAAAATAAAAAAGATGAGTTTGTCAGTCTATTTGTTGAGAAAACAAAAAAATTAAAAATAGGTGATGGAATGGATCCTAATGTTCAACTTGGACCTTTAACTACTAAAAAAAGATTAAATGAGGTTGAGGCATTAGTAGAAACAACAAAAAAGGAAGGTGCAAAAATTTTGTTAGGTGGGAAAAGACCTGCTGGTTTTAATAAAGGTTTTTACTATGAGCCAACAATTTTTGATAATGTAAAAGATGAATTTACCATTATGAAAGTTGAGCCATTTGGACCGCTTGTTCCAATGTTATCATTTAAATCATTTGATGAAGTAATTAAAAGAGCAAATAATAATGATTTAGGTCTTTGTAGTTATATATGTACAAATTCAATGGAAAAAGCTCACAGAGCATCAGAATTAATGGAAACAGGTACTGTTGCTGTTAACACTCCTTTAGTAGCCATTGCAGAAGCTCCATTTGGAGGAATAAAGCAAACTGGCTACGGAAGAGAAGGCGGATCTATGGCTATAAAAGATTATTTAAATATTAAATATACCCATTTAGGCATTAAAGGTTAAAAATTAAGTAACAATTTTAAAGTCTGATTTATATTTTTCATTTAAAGATATTCCCAATCCAGGAGTATTATTGTCAAGATTTATAAAACCATTTTTTGGTTCAGGTTCGCCTTTAAATAAATAATAAAATAATTCATTTCCTATCTCAACCTGATGGACAGGAAAGAATTCTGAAAAAGGACAATTATTACTTGCCATTGTTAAATGATAGTTGTGCATTTGTCCTGCATGAGGAATAACAGAAACATTATATTTTTCTGCCAATGAATTTATTTTATGACCTGCTGTTATTCCACCTACGCGATTTGCATCGTACTGGATATAACTTAAAGCTTTTAGATCTAATAAATGTTTGAAACCTAAAAAACTAAATTCATGTTCTCCTCCAGCTATTGGGATATCTCCCAAAGCATTTAGCTCTACATAACCAGATATATCGTCAGGTATCACAGGTTCCTCCAACCATTTTGGCTTAAACTTTACTAATTCTGGAATTATTTTTTTTGAATATTCTAAATCCCATCCCATATAAGCTTCAAGCATTAAATCATTTTCGTAACCGACCACTTCTCTCACAGCATCAACTAGTTTAACATTATTTTTAATTCCATCAGATCCATCTTTAGGTCCCCAGCCAAAACGCATCTTAAACATTTTAAATCCTTCTTTTAAGTATTTTTCTGCTTCTAACTGAAGATCTTTAATAGGCTGACTATATAATTTTGAAGCATAAACTGGAATTTTGTCTTTTGTTCTTCCTCCGAGAAGTTCAAAAACTGGTTTATTTTTTATTTTACCCATTAGGTCCCATATACCAAGATCTATTGCTGAAATTCCTATCATACCAATTCCTTTTCTTCCCCAAGCCATAGTACTTCTATACATTTTTTCCCAAAGGTATTCATAATCAAATGGATCTTCACCAATTACCAAATCCTTCAAATAACAATCTATTGCTTTTTTGGTAACTTCAGGTGCAAGAGCAGCATTTCCCAAACCTACCGCTCCATCATCTGCTATAACTTCACAGACTAACCATTCATGAAATCTAAATGATTTCATCTTGTCACCTTTTTCCCTAAGTAAATCAGTTGGATTTGTACAAAAGTTTTGCGATGGAGGAACTATTTCTCCAGTCCATTTATAAATTGTAGTTTTAATATCTTTTATTTTAGTCATGTTTATATTTATTTTGAGCCATTGTTAAAGCAATTTTAAAAGATTGTAATGTAGGTTCTAAATTCGCAAGATTTTTACCAGCTATATCAAAAGCAGTTCCATGTGCAGGTGTTGTAATTGGAATTGGAAGCCCTCCTTGAACAGTTACACCTCTATCAAAACCAAAAGCTTTAAGACCTGATTGAAGTGCATCGTGATACATTCCTACAATACAGTCGTGATTTTTATTTTTAAAAGCTGTTATAAAGGATGTGTCGCACGGCAATGGTCCATCAGCATTGATTCCTAATTTTTTAACTTCTTCAATTGCTGGTATTATTTCATCTTTTTCTTCAGTACCAAATTCAGCGTGAGGGTTAAGTGCCTGTACAGCAACTCTAGGTTTTTTAACACCATTTAATATCAACGCATCATTAATCAATTTTATTGGTTTAATAATATTTTCTTTTTTGATATGAGAAGGAACTTCTGATATCGGCATGTGAGAAGTAACTCTAGCTGTCCAAAAGTTATCTACAACATTAAATTCACAAAAATAATTTTTTACATTAAGTCTCTCTGCCATTAAATGAAGTTCATCAGAAAACTTATTTCCTGCAAGCTTCATACTAGTTTTGTTAAATGGGCCAAAATTTATTGCATCTATTTTATTTTCTTTAGCAAGATCTAAAGCTAAATTGAGAGCTTCTAAAACACTTTCGCCAGATTCTTTTGAACATTCTGCAACTTTGTAATTATGATTTTTACCTTTCGAAAGATCCAAAAAATATTTTTTTCCAGTTTTAAAATCAATTTGATCAAATTTTTCTACAAATTCTAAATTATGGGATTTACCAGAAATTTTATTTCCACTTTCTAAAATATTCTTTTCACCTATTACTACTATATTTACCTGGCTAACTATTTCTTCAGACAATAATTTAGATATCAATTCAGGTCCAATTCCTGAAGGATCACCTAATAAGACTGCTATATTAATTTTGCTTTTTGCCATTTTTTTACTTAAAGTTTGTAACAGATTATGTTTAAATATTTAAATATAAATTAACAAAAGAGGGAAATAATGAAAAAAACTTTTAAAGTTTTATTAGGAGCAGCAGTATTAGTTACTGAAGTTTTCGCTTTAGCTTTACCGATTTTAACTACATCAGTCAAAGCTGACGGGCACCCTATTCAAGCGATTACACATGCTGGTTTTGGTGGTGGTACTGATGTTACTACAAGAATGATGCTTTTAAGAACTAGAAGATATCTTAAGCAAGATATGCAATTAGTAAATAAAAAAGGTGGTGGTGGTGCAGCATCTATGGATTATATGATGACATTACCAGCTGATGGTCAACACACTTTGACTTGGACAACAGGTCATGCTGTTTCAATGGCACTTGGAAAAACAGATGTTAAGTTAAGTGACATGCAACCTTTAGCAAGAGGAACAGATGATCCTCAATTGTTTGTAGTTAATTGTAAAAATGATATCAAAGATGCTAAGAAATTTATTAGCGCACAAAAATCAAAATCACTTAAATACGGAACAACTCACGTTGGTGGTATTGATGATGTAAGTGCAATTGCTTTTACTAAAAAAGGTAAATTGACTGATCCAACAATTGTAGCTTACAAAGGTGTAGCACCAATTAAAACAAATCTAATCAAAGGTGATATAGATGTAGGTGTTTTAAATTTAGGTGAAGCAGTTACCGAAATAGAAGATGGAACATTATGTGTTGCAGTTGTTCTAGCTAACAAAAGAATGGATAAATTGAGCAATGTTCCAACAGCGACTGAGCTTGGTATTCCAGTTGTTCTTTCAACAGTTAGAGGTTTTGTAACAAGAAAAGGTGTACCTGCAGATAGAAAGAAACAATTAGAAGATGCTATGATTAAAGCTATGGAACATAAATACTTCCAAAGTTTTTTAACTGACATCGGACTTGATTCATCTAGTGTTGTTGGTGCTGACGAGTGGGGCAAACAAATGGAAGTCATGTTAGCCGAAATGACAGCTCAACTTAAAGCTTTAGGTTACATTAAGTAATTATACTTCGTACATTTTTTAAATGAATAATGTACAATCAAAAAAAAGGGCAAACCAAAAAAGTTTGCCCTTTTTTGTTAGAGATGCTTTTAGAGTTTGTTTTGTAATAATTTTTATTTCTATAATTTTACTAATTTCAACATTTTCATTTGATATAGTTCCTCCAATTTTAAATAGAGGAATTCAACCTGTTACGTTTCCAAAGGGATTGTTAATATTAATAATATCACTCACGTTAATTGTTTATTATTTATCCTTAAAAAATCCATGGAAAATAGAAAAAAAATTACCAAAACCTTTTTTTATAACACTCTTAAACTTTGTTTTATTTGTCATAATTTCAAAATTTTTAGATTTCTTTTTAGCAATTTCAGTTTTATCAGTATTAGTTTCTTATTTTTGGGGAGAAAGAAGAATTTTATACTTAATAATGGTAAGTATAATTTTTCCAATAATAGTATTTATTTTTTTTGAAACAATATTAGGCTTAAGATTTCCGCCAGGAATAATTACAAATTTATATTATTATTAATATGGAAAATTTATCATTAATGTTGGCACCTTTATTTAGTTCTAAATTATTGATAGTTTTATTTTTTGGAACTCTATTTGGCTTAATTCTTGGAGTATTACCTGGTCTTGGACCAACTACTGGTGGTGCATTAATTTTACCATTTACAATGACCTTGGATCCTTTATCTGCAATTGTTCTTTTAACTACAATATATTGTGCAGGTACTTATGGAGGAGCTATAACAGCAGTTTTAATTAATACACCAGGAACACCAGCTGCAGCAGCAACTTGTTTAGATGGATATCCACTAGCTCAAAAAGGTGAGGCCGGTAGAGCTTTAGGCATGGCAACAGTTTCTAGCGTTGTTGGTGGTATTTTTAGTGTGATAGTATTAGTTTTTTTTGCACCATTTCTAGCAAAACTAGCTTATGAATTTGGACAACCAGAATATTTTGCATTAGCTATATTTGGTTTAACTATGCTTGCATCTATTGGAGATGGTAGTCCAATAAAAAATTTAATAGCTGGAGCCTTTGGAATATTAATTTCTACTATTGGAAAAGATTTTATGACATCTATAGACAGATTCACTTATGGAATTAATGAATTGTCAGAAGGCATTGGTTTCATTCCTGTAGTAGTTGGTTTGTTCGCAATGAGTGAGATGTTAATACAATCTACTTTATTAAATCAAATATTTAAAAGGGTGGCACTTAAGGCAGTTAAATTACCAACATTAAAAGATTATAAATCAACTTGGAAAACAATTTTAAGATCATCAGGTATTGGATCATTTATTGGAGTTTTGCCAGCAGAAGGTGGTACAGTTGCCTCTTTAATAGGATATTCTGAGGCAAAAAGATGGTCCAAAAAACCCGATGAGTTTGGCAAAGGGTCAATAGAAGGAATAGCTGGTGCAGAAGCGGCCAACAATGCTGCCACTGGTGGTGCAATGGTACCAACACTTGCTTTAGGAATTCCTGGAAGTGCTACTACAGCAGTAATATTAACAGGATTAATTATTCATGGAGTTCGACCAGGTCCTGATCTTTTTAGAGAACAGCCTGAATTTCTTTATGGAATATTTGGTGCAATGTTGATTGCTAACATTATGTTTTTTATTCTAGGTTTTTTTGGAGCAAAAATTTTTGCAAGAATTACATTAGTTCCAAATAAACTTTTATGGCCAATGATATTTGCAGTATCTGTTTGTGGAACTTATTCATTAAGTCAGTCCATGTTAGATGTATGGATAATGCTTTTATTTGGAGCAATAGGTTTTTTTATGAGAAGATACGGTTTTTCTGTTGTACCAGTGATTATTGGTTTAATTTTAGGCGAATTAGTTGAAGGCACATTAAGGCAATCAATTGTTATTTTTGATGGAAACTGGTTATTATTTTTAACACGGCCAATAGCGTTAACATTTTTTATTTTATCTTTAATTGCATTAATTTTTCCTTTATTAAAGAAAAAAAGAAAATAATGATAAATTTTGATTTAAAAAATAAAGTTGCAATAGTTACAGGTGGAGCACAAGGTTTTGGTTTGGCAATTACAGAAAGATTTATAAATTCTGGCGCCAAAGTTATTATATGGGACATCGATGAAGCTGAGGCAAAAAAAGCTCTTAGCACAATTAATTCTGAAAATTGTTCAACTCAAAAAGTGGATGTAACAAATTTTAAAGATATACAAGACAATTTAAAAGAAACTGAAAAAAATTTTGGAAAAATAGATATATTTATTAATAATGCTGGTATGACAGGAATGAATGCAAAAGTATGGGATTACCCAGTCGATGAGTGGAAAAAAGTTATAGATTTAGATCTTAATTCGATATTTTACTGTTGTAAGGCAGTTGTTCCAATAATGATAAAGAATAACTACGGAAGAATAATTAATATTTCTTCAATTGCAGGAAAAGAAGGAAATCCAAATGCAAGTGCATATAGTACCGCTAAAGCTGCAGTAATTGGATTAACTAAATCTTTAGGTAAAGAACTTGCGGACAAGAATATCGCGGTTAATTGTGTCACACCTGCTGCTGCCAAAACGAGAATATTTGACCAGATGACACAAGAACATATAAACTATATGTTATCAAAAATACCAAGAAACAGATTTGCAAAAGTTAACGAGTTAGCCTCATTAGTTTCTTGGCTAGCGAGTGAAGAAAATTCTTTTTCTACTGCTGCTGTTTTTGATTTAAGTGGAGGAAGAGCAACTTACTAATAGAAGGAATTATATGAAGTTATGTAGAATAGGGGATTTAGGGTCGGAGAAACCAGCTTTAATTGATAATGAAAATAATTATAGAGATTTGTCTTCAATTATAAAAGATTTAGACTCATCAACTTTAAATTTTGAAACTTTAGAAAAAATAAAAAATTTAGATTTAAAAAGTCTTCCAATTTTAGATAAAAATTTAAGAATAGGAGCCTGTGTATTCAATCCTTCCAAGTTTATTGGCATTGGTTTGAATTTTAAAGATCATGCTTTAGAGCAAAATTTACCCATCCCCAAAGAACCAATAATTTTTTCTAAATTCACAAATTGTATCTGTGGACCGAATGATGACATTGAAGTTCCAAAAAATTCAAACCATACAGACTGGGAGGTAGAGATAGGATTTGTAATAGGAAAAAAAGCTAAATATGTGAACGAAGAGAATGCAATTGATCATGTTTTAGGATTTTTTTTAGTAAACGATTTAAGTGAAAGAAATTTTCAAAAAAATAAAGGTTTAACTTGGGATAAGGGAAAAGGTTTTGATACGTTTGGACCTATCGGACCATATATATTAACTGCAGATGAACTTCCTGATTATCAAAATTTAAATATGTTTTTAGATGTAAATGGTAAAAGAATGCAAACAGGAAATACAGAGAAAATGATATTTAATATTAAACAACTTGTTTCATATATGAGTCATTGTATGACTTTAAATCCAGGAGATATTTGTTGTACCGGTACGCCCCCAGGAGTTGGTGAAAACATGAAACCACCTGTTTTCTTAAAAGGTGGAGAGGAAGTCGTTTTGGGTATAGATAAATTAGGAACACAAAAGCATAAAGTTAAATCTTATAAATAAAAAAATTAAATAATAAATGATAGAATTATTAGTTGCTCTAGGGGCTGGTTTAATAAGTTTTTTATCTCCTTGTGTTCTACCTCTTATACCGGGGTATATTTCCTATGTTTCTGGAAGTTCCTTAAACGAATTAATAGAAAATAAAAATACTAACCTAATACCTATTATTTTGTTCACCATAGGGTTTTCAATAGTTTTTATAATTTTTGGAGCAGCCGCAACTTATATAGGTCAATTTTTACTTCAAAACTCATTTGAATTAAGAATTTTAGCTGGAACAGTTATTATTATTTTTTCACTTCAAATTATTGGAATAATTAATTTTAAATTTTTAAATTATGAAAAAAGAATACAAACAAATAATAATAAAAGCATAATTAGTCCTTTGCTAATTGGTGCTGCTTTTGGGTTTGGATGGACACCATGTATTGGACCTATTTTAGGTTCTATATTGGCATTAGCAGCTACCGAAGAAAATATAAATAAAGGAATATTGCTTTTATTTTTTTATTCATTAGGTCTGGCAATACCATTTATCTTATCAGGCTTTTTGATTCAAAAATTTTTGATCTTTTCAAAAAATTTCAAAAAAAATATTAATTTAGTGTCAAAAATCGGTGGATCAATCCTACTTATTACTGGTATTTTAATTTTAACCAATCAATTACAAGCTTTAGGATATTATATTTTAAATGTCTTTCCATTTTTACAAAATTTTGGATAAAACTTAAAACAAATGAAAATTTATCAAATTGATTGTAGTGCTAGAAAAAAAGGATCTGCATCAAGAAATCTAGCAAAAAAACTTTTAAATAAAATTAAAAAACCAGATGATGAAGTTATTTATAGAGATTTAGATGATGAAATGCTTTTTGTAGCAGGACTTACGGAATCAGGTATGTCAATACCTGAAAACGAAAGAACAGAACAGCACAAAAAAATGTTTGATCTATCTGATAAATTAGTAAAAGAACTAAAAGACAGTGACATAATAATAATTTCAACACCAATCTATAATTTTGGCCCACCTGCTACTCTTAAAGCTTGGTCTGACCTTGCTGCTAGAGTAAAATCTACTTTTAAGTATTCTCCTGACGGTAAGCAAATAGGACTTTTAGATAGTAAAAAAGTTTATTTAGTTATTACTTCAGGTGGAACAAAAGTTGATAGTAAAGATGATTTTTTAACTCCGTGGTTGAAACATGTATTAAATTTTTTTGGAATAAAAAATATAAAAGTTATTTCTGCCGATCAAATGTCAATTGATTATGAGGGATCCATAAAAAAAGCAGAAGAAGAGATTGATAAAATTATTTAAAATTATTTTTTTTAGGTTTATTAAATACAATTAGTATTACTCCGATAATAATTATTGTACCACCCAAAAACAATTCTTTTGTTGGCTCTTCACCTAAAAGAAAAATTGCTGCCAATAAACCAGTAGGTGGTATACCCATTGTAACTATAGGTAAAACTTTATATAATGGATTATTTTTTAAAACATAATAGAAGCAACCATAAGTGATTGGCTGCATAATAAATCCTAAATATATTGCGATCATCCAACTTTCAAAGCTTGCAGACCTAAAATAGTCAATTGTGTTTCCATCAAAAATGGCCGAAAGTGATATTAATATTGGACCAGAAAATAAACCTAGCCAAGCAACAAGTGCTAAAGGATTTATTTCTTTACTTAACGGTTTTACCAAAACTTGTCCTAAAGCCCATACTCCAGATCCAATAATTGTTAAAGTTACTCCTAAAAATTTCCCATCTAAATTTGGAGATCCAGTTAAAATATAAACACCAACAAATGCTATTCCTATACCTAATAAACTTCTTAAGACAGGTTTTTCCTTAAGCATAAAGTAAGCAAAAATAACTCCAAAAGGAACTTCTGTTTGAACAAGTAATACAGCCGCAGATGCATCTATTAAACTTAAACCAGTATATGTAATACTATACTGAATTGTATTCGCTATTAATGATACAAAAAAAATTCTCTTAAGAAAACCCCTTGGTATTGGAAACCACCAAATCAAAAGTAATGAAACAAAAACAAAACGTAAACCCATTAATAAAAAAGGAGGAAGCTCCAGCATTGCTGGTTTTGCTATAACAAAACCAAAACCTAAAAAAATTGGGACTAATGCAGCTATTAAAGAGTCACGAAGAGTCAAATTTTGAATTTTCTTTTTAAATGTCTAAGTTTTCCTTCAGTGCTATCAAAGTCAATATAACAACCTTGAAGAAATCTTTTTCCTTCACTAGGGTCAAATTTTGTTCTTCCATGTAAAATTCTATAATTATCCATCATTATCAGATCTTTTGGAGATAATTTAAATTCAACCCTATTTTTTTTAGAATTGTATAAATCAGATAATTTTTTTCGAGCCTCATAATATAAATCTAGTTTATTTTTTTCTAGCATTGGTACATAATCAAGTCTTGGACTGAACCGAACTTGTTTAAATTTTTTATTTTCATCAAGATGAATCAATTCTGACCAATCCTCTAAAACAACATTTTTATCTATAAATTTGAATCTAACTTTTACTTCAGAGAGAATTTTATAATATTCTGGATTTTTTTTTTTAAGATTTTCTGTAACAGTATAACCATCTACAATTGTTGATAAGCCACCTTTGACCTCATTTTTAATACAATGTAATAATTGAATACAAGGCACAGGGTTTCTGTAAGGATTATCTGTATGGGGACTCAAATGTAAAGTTGTATAAGCTAAGTCGTTTGGATTTAATTTAGACCTTACATTAAAGTGTTCTCCAAAATTTGTTCTTCTCACGCTTCCGATAGAATTAGCAAATTTAACTATAAAATCATTTTCTGTAGGAACATTCTTTATGATTACAAAACCATATTCATAAAAAGAAACTAATAATTCATACATTTCTTTTGTTTCAAAAAAACCATCTTTAAATGAAAAATTTTTTACATTTTTTAAAGTTGAATCCCATTTTATTTTTTTAATAGATTTTGATATATCATCTTTATTTGAAAACTCTGATTCGAGTTTATTAATCTCTATTTTAGAATTAACACCGTCGTTAAAATTAACTTCAAGAAAACCATTTTTGATTTGAGCATTTTTAATAACTATTTTTCCATCCATAGTCGATGGGTCAAACAATCTTTGTTGAGTGCCTTTATCTAAAAATTCTTCCCCATCCACTCTTTCTCTAAGCCAAAAAGGATGAATCTCCTGAATTGATTTACCATTATTAAAAAAAACCTTATTTTCGTTTAATTCAATTTTCATAAGTTAAATTAAGAATTATTTAAAATTTAGCTTTATTCAAGATAAATAAAATAGTATGTGATGACCTAATATGGATCAGTTAAACAAAAAAGAATTAAGTTATTATGCTAATTTTTTAAATAAATTAGCCAGGGAAATGACCAACTTCTACTATACAAGGCTAAACAAGCCCTTCAAAGTTAATAACAAATTAAAAGGAAAAGGTTACGATCCAGTCACTTCAGCAGATAAAGGATTTGAAAAGTTTATAAGATCTAGAATCAAAAAAAAGTTTCCAAAACATCAAATTATTGGTGAAGAATTTGGACACAAAAAAACTAAGAGTAATTTTTCTTGGGTTATTGATCCAATAGATGGGACGAGATCTTTTGTAATAGGAAATCCAACTTGGAGTAATTTAATTTCTTTAAATTATAAAGGTAATCCACAAGTTGGTCTAGCAAATTTTCCGAAACTACGTAAATTTTATTTAAATGTCTCAAATAAAAAAGCTTATGTATTTGAAGGTAAAAAAAAAAATAAATTATTGGTAAATAAAAAAGCAACTTTTAAAAACATAAAGTTATCAGGTGCTTTTCATGGATGGTTGCCAATTAATAAACAAAAAAAAATTCCTAAAGTTTTAAAACTCATGCAATTTCCTTGTTCAGATGCACTAAGCTATGCTCATTTTTGTGAAGGAAAAATTGATGTTGTTTTACAGTGTCAAAATAAAATATGGGATATCCATGCTTTAATTCCAATTATATCTGCAGCGGGAGGTATAGTTACTAATTGGAAAAATGGAGAAGCAAAATTTGGTGGTAATGTTTTAGTTTCAGCAAACAGATCTATACACAAAAAAATGTTACAATTATTAAAACCTGCTTTTAAAAAATGAATGTAATCGTTCTTCAACATATTAATATTGAAGATCCAGGTTATATAAAAGATTTAATGATTACAGATGGAGTCAAATTAACTACTATAGAATTAGATGAGGGACAAAAAATACCAACAAACCTTTCAAATTTTGATGCAATGTTTTGTATGGGGGGACCAATGGATACATGGATGGAAAATGATTACCCTTGGTTAATAGATGAAAAAAAATCAATTAAAGAGTTTGTTGTTAATTTAAAAAAACCTTATCTAGGTTTTTGTTTAGGATGTCAGTTATTAGGAGAAGTTATTGGAGGTCAAGTTGTTAAATCAAAAAATCCTGAAATCGGAATGATGAATATAAATTTTTCTGATAACAAAAAAAATGATTTGTTATTTTCTGATTTTCCAAATAATATTACCTCTCTTCAATGGCATTCTTATGAAGTTAAGGGCTTAGAAAAAAAAAATGATATCACTCTAATAGCTTCATCACCAGAAACAAAATATCAAATTTTTAAATATCAAAAACATGCTTATGGAATTCAATTTCATATAGAGGTTAAAAAAACAACAGTGGGAGAATGGGGCTGTGTACCAGAATATAAGACCGCATTAGAAAATCAATTGGGTGAAGGAGCTTTAGATAAATTTGATAAAGAATCCCAAATACACATGCCTAGTATGAACAAATATTCTAAAATATTGTACGAAAATTTCAAAAAACTAGTGCAATAATTCTTCTTTAGTTTCCCTTATTATTAAGTTAGATTTTTAAATTAAATAATTAGGAGGGGAAATGAAATCTAAAAATTTGGTCAAATTTTTAATGGCAATATTTTTTGTTTTTGTGTCTACACAATCATTTGCAAAAACAATTAAATGGTCAATGCAAGGTGATAGTTTAACACTTGATCCACATGCTCAAAACGAAGGACCAACAACAATGGTATCGAGACAAATATATGAAGCGCTTGTTACAAGAGGCTTAGACATGTCTATCGGACCTCAGTTGGCTACTGACTGGAAAACAACAAATCCAACAACATGGGTTTTTAATCTTAGAAAAGATGTAAAGTTTAGCAACGGAACACCAATGACATCTGAGGATGTTGTGTTTAGTATCTTAAGAGCTCAACAACGTACATCTGATTTTAAAGAATATATAAGCACTATTACATCTGTAAAAGCACTTGATAGTTATACAGTTGAAATTCAAACAAGAGAGCCAAACCCAATTCTTTTAAACCAGTTATCAAACATATTTGTAATGTCTAAAAAATGGTGTGAAGAGAATTTTGCAATGGCTCCACAAAACTGGGATGCAGGACAAGAAACATTTTCTGCAACAAATTCATTAGGAACAGGTCCTTTTAAAATTACATTAAGAGAACCAAACACTAAGACAGTTTTTGTAAAAAATAAAAAATGGTGGGGAGATGTTCAGCATAATTTAACTGAGATTCACCTACTTCCAATTAAAAATGCTGCAACAAGAGTTGCCGCACTATTATCCGGAGAACTAGATGTTGTTACAGATGCTCCAGTTCAAGACTTAGATCGTATAAAAGCATCTGGTGCACATAAGGTTCAAAGTACACCACAAATGCGTACAATCTTTTTAGGAATGGACCAGGCTGCTGACCAACTTAGAACTGGTAATACTGGTGATAATCCATTTAAGAAAAAGGAAGTTAGACAGGCTCTTTATCAAGCAATCGATATAGAAGCTATTAAGAAAAAAGTTATGAGAGGTCTAAGTGAACCTGCGGGTATCATTACTTTCCCAGGCGTTACAGGTTACACTAAAGAACTTGATGAAAGATTACCTTATGATGTTGATGCTGCAAAACAGTTATTAGCTGACGCAGGTTATCCTGATGGTTTTGAAGTTGAACTTAGATGTCCTAATGACAGATATGTAAATGATGAAGCAATTTGCACAGCTGTTGTTGGAATGTTAGGAAAAATTGGTGTGAATGTAAGTTTATTTGCCCAAACTAAAAGTAAACATTTTAAAGAACTTAAAGACAACCAAGGTGACTTTTATATGTTAGGTTGGGGAGTTCCAACTTTAGATAGTCACTATGTATTTCATTACTTATATGAATCTGGTGCAAGCTGGAATAAAGTTAACTTTAGTAATGCCGAAGTTGATGCTGCAATTAGAGTAATGGAAGGTGAAGTTGATCTAGATAAAAGAAATGCTGCAATAGCAGATGCTTGGAAAATAGTAAAAGATAATATTGCTTATCTACCTTTACACCACCAAGTAATTTCTTGGGCATCAAAAAGAAGTGTTGATGTTCCTATAAGACCGAATAATGAACCATTATTCCGTTTTTCTAACGTAAGATAAATTAAATTTTTACAAGCCCTTTTTTTTAAAGGGCTTGTAAGCAAGATTTTCGTAAATTGATAAAATATTTTTTCAAGCGTCTGTTTCAGTCAGCAATGGTGATGCTTGTTGTTGCTTTTGTATCTTTTTCATTATTCAACTTTGTAGGCGATCCTATCAATAACATGGTTGGAGAAGAAACATCTGATGAAGATAGAGCAGAATTAAGAGAAACTCTAGGATTAACAGATCCTATATACATCCAATTTTCTAGATTTGTAGTTAATGCATCAAAAGGTAATTTTGGTATCTCTTATCAATTGAAAAGACCGGTTTCGGAGTTAATATCTGAAAGACTACCAGCAACAATAGAACTTGTTTTACTTTCAGCTTTAATTGCATTGGTTTCCGGAACTTTGTTGGGAGTTTACACAGGTATTAATCGAAAAGGTTATTTAAGCGATATAATATTAGCTATTTCCTTGCTAGGCGTTTCACTCCCCACATTTGTAATTGGTATATTATTTATTTATCTTTTTGCTGTAATTTTAGGAATATTACCTTCGTTTGGAAGAGGAGAGGTTGTTAGCCTAGGATATTGGACCACTGGTTTCCTAACTTTATCTGGCTTAAAAGCTATAATTCTTCCCTCAGTAACTCTTAGCCTTTTTCAAATGACTTATATTATTAGACTTGTTCGAGCAGAAATGATGGAAATATTGCAAACTGATTATATTAAGTTTGCAAGAGCAAGAGGTATAAGTGAAAAAAGCATTCATTATAAGCATGCCTTAAAAAATGGTTTAATACCAGTAATTACAATTGCTGGAATAAATATTGGTACTTTAATTGCTTTCTCAATAATTACAGAAACTGTTTTTCAATGGCCAGGTATGGGATTTTTATTCATTCAAGCTGTTCAATTCGTAGATATACCAATTATGTCTGCATACTTAGTTTTTATAGCATTTGTATTTGTAATGATAAATTTCATTGTAGATATTTTATATTACTTCATAGATCCAAGAATAAGAGTTAAAGCGGAGGCGGTAAGTGGATAATAAAAATTTAACATTATTTGATAGAATAAAAGATAGTGATATTTATTTCAGTTTTGTAAAATCACCTACAGCTATAGTTTCAACTGTAATATTAATTATAATTTTCTTTTGTTCATTCTTTGTAGAGTTTGTAACTCCTTATAATCCATTTGACCCGTCATCTTTATCTTTAATGGATGCATTTACACCACCTTCTTGGACTGAGGAGGGCCTTAGTAAGTTTATTTTAGGAACTGATGGCCAAGGTAGAGATATGTTGGCTACCATTCTTTATGGGTCACGAATTTCTTTAATTGTAGGTTTTTCAGCAGTTATATTTGCTTTAGTTCTTGGTGTAGGATTAGGTTTAAGTGCAGGGTACTTTGGTGGGAAATATGAAATGATTGTTATGAGATTAACAGATGTTCAATTAACTGTACCCAGTATTTTAATGGCCCTTTTAGTTGATGGAATTGCACGTGGAATTATTTCGAGGGAATTACATGATGAAATGGCAATTTATGTTTTAATTTTTGCGATTGGAATTTCCGAATGGCCTCAGTTTGCAAGAGTATCAAGAGCTGCGACCTTGGTTGAAAAAAATAAAGATTATGTTTCTGCTTCAACAATTATTGGTGTTTCAAATGTGATTATTATGTTTAAACATATTTTGCCAAATATAATGAGACCAGTTTTAGTAATTGGAACGATAGGACTTGCGCTTGCTATAATAGCTGAGGCTACTCTAAGCTTTTTAGGAGTTGGTGTGCCTCCAACAACACCTTCATTAGGTACATTAATCAGACTTGGAAATGATTTTTTATTTTCTGGTGAATGGTGGATTACTTTTTTTCCTGCAATATTTTTAGTTTTATTAGCTTTTTCAATAAATTTATTGGGAGACTGGATGAGAGATACTCTTAATCCAAAATTAAATTGATGACATTTTTAAAAATAAAAAACCTTAGTGTAAACTATAAAATGCGCAGAGAAACAGTTTATGCAGCAAAAAAAGTAAATATAAATGTTGAAAAAGGTGAAATACTTGGCCTAGTAGGAGAATCTGGCTCTGGAAAAAGCACAGTTGGTAATGCAATAATTAACCTTATAGATGAGCCTGGTAAAGTATCTAATGGATCAATAATACTAGATGGAATAGATATTTATGCAAATCCTGAAAATATTCTTAAACTTAGAGGAAAAAAAATAGGTCTTATTTTCCAAGACCCTCAAACGTCTTTAAATCCTATTCTTACAATAGGAGAACAGTTAATTGAAACAATCCAAACTCACTTAAAATTAAATATAGTTGAAGCTAAAAATAAAGCTATTAACTTACTAAAAGAAGTAGGAATTAAAGATCCAGAAACTAGATTTGATAATTATCCTCACCAATTTTCAGGAGGAATGAGACAAAGAGTTGTTATTTCTCTTGCTCTTTGTTGTGAACCAGAGCTACTTATAGCGGATGAACCAACAACTGCACTTGATGTTTCAATACAATCTCAAATTTTAGATTTAATTAAAAAATTAACCAAAGAAAGAAATTTAGCAGTTATATTAATTACTCATGACATGGGTGTTATTTCTGAAACAACAAACAGAGTGGCAGTAATGAAAAGTGGAGATTTGGTTGAAATTGGACCAACTAAAGAAATACTTACTAAACCAAAAGAGATTTATACAAAAGCTCTTGTTAGTTCAGTTCCTCCTACAAATAAAAAAATAAATAGATTTAAAATTATTGAAAAGGAAAATAAAATACAAGGTGAAACAAATATTAAAATTTTAAATAGATGGACTAAAAAAGAAATTATTGACCAAGATTTAGTTAAGGTTAAAAATTTAAGCAAAACTTTTGATGATAATTTTTTTACAGAAAGTACTAAAAATTCTGTCATGGCAGTAAATGACGTGTCTTTTAATATTAAAGAAGGAGAGTCATTTGGTTTAGTTGGAGAAAGTGGCAGTGGCAAATCAACAATAGCAAAAATGATTGTGAGTTTATATAGTCCAAGTGCTGGAGATATTGATTTTGACAATGTTTGTGTAACAAAAATCAAAAGCAATAAAGACATGATGAAATTTAGAAAACAAATTCAAATGATATTTCAAGATCCTTATTCATCGTTAAATGGAAGATTAAAAGTTAAAGATATAGTTTCAGAGCCTATAAAACTTCATAATCCTTCAATTAGTTCAAAAGATATAGATAGTTATATTTATGATTTATTAGAATCTGTTGAACTAACTCAACAATCAGCCGAACGCTATCCTCATGAATTTTCTGGAGGTCAAAGGCAAAGAATATCAATTGCTAGAGCTCTTGCAACTCAACCAAGACTTCTTGTATGTGATGAACCAACTTCAGCTTTAGATGTAAGTATACAAGCTCAAATACTAAATTTATTAAAAGATTTACAAGAACAATTAAATTTAACAATATTATTCATAAGTCACGACTTACCAGTGGTGAGACAAATGTGTGATCGAATAGGAGTATTAAAAAATGGAAAACTTTGTGAAATTTCAAAAACGGAAGAATTGTTTAATAATCCATCTCATGATTACACAAAAGAGTTACTTACATTAATGCCAAAAATAGAGTCAATTTATAACTAAGGAGGAAAAATGCCAATGTTTAAACCAATCTCAGAAAATGAAGCTACAGGAAAAGTTAAAGAAATTTTTGATGAGATAAAAAATGTAAGAAAAATTTCAGAAGTTCCAAATTTTTGGAAATATCTTGCAAATAATCCAGAAACTTTAGAAAGAACTTGGAATACAACATCACAAGTTATGAAAGCTGGTGAGCTAGATCCTGTAACAAAGGAATTAATTTATGTTGCGGTTTCTATGACAAATAGTTGTGAGTATTGTACTAAATCTCACACATTTGCTGCAAAGAAAAAAGGAGCAACAGATAACATGATCAAAGAAATGATTGATGTTATGGGTATAGCTAACCAAAATAATAAATTGGTTGAAGCTTATCAAGTTGTAGTTGATGATATTTATAAATAATTTTTTAATATTTAAACTTTTTTAAATTTATCACTTTGTTTTTAATTAAAAAATATAAAATAGTATTAAAAAAAAATTTTAATGCATATTTTATATGTAATTGAGATCTTTCATCGCCATATTTTGTTTTAATTGGTATTTCTTTGATTATTTTTTTTTCTAACATATTTTTGAATCTAAAATCTTGATCAAAATTAAAAGAATCTGTTAATAAATTAAATTTTTTGTTTTTTAATGATCTTAGGTTGTATGCCCAAAGTCCAGTATGAGTATCTGTAAAATTTACATTCAACAAAAAATTAAAAATTTTTGTTAACACAATATTTCCCATCAGTTTGTAAATTGGCATACCTCCTTTGGTAACTTTTCTGATTCCACTTAACATTCTTGAACCTGTTGCAGCCCCAACATTTTGGTCTTTTTTTAAGATTTTTAATAAACTAGGGATATACTTGGGATCATATTGACCATCACCATGAATCATTACAGCATAGTCAAATTTCTTGCTAATTGAAAAATTAATACATTTTTTTATATGTGCCCCATAGCCAATATTTTTTTTATTTTCATTTAAATAAATATTTTTATATTTTTTGCTTAAAGATTTTGCATATTTCATAGAATCATCTTTTGAAGCATCATCACTTATTAAAATATGAATAGAATTTTTTTTGAGTTTTTTAAAAGGTATTCTTTTAAAAACATTTTTTATTCGATGTGATGCTTTGTATGAAATTATAAATATTAAGATTTTTTTTTTTCTTTTACCAAGGCTCATATTTAAATTTTATTTTATTACTACCAATATCAGTTTTAACAGATTTGTATGCATTAAATACTTTAAGTATTTTTCTTTCTTCGTCATTTACATAAACTTTCCAACCTGGGCTCCAATTATCCATAAAAATTAAATATCCAACTATATCTGCATCTAAATTAATTAATAATTCATCACCATTATAATTTTTTGTATCTATTTTTATATTAATGTTATTATAATGATTCATATTAATTGCATCATCTACAAACTCTTCAAATGTTAAATAATTTATTTTTTTTGAAAAAAAAACTTTATTCTTATTTTCATCCAAACCCCAAATAAAATTTATTTTTTTTCTTGTATCTAAACTGATTTCATCTCTAAATTCTCCTTTTCGATTAAAATAAACATCAAAAAGTTTTGTATGAGAATCTATTCCAAACTGATCAAAATAATTTATATTAAACTTTGTTAAGTTTCTAAAATAAGTATTTCCTTTTACAACCGTAACAACTCTACTAGATTCAAAAGAATTTCTTAGATTTTTCATTGGGTTTTTGTTCAAACTATTATAATTATTCTCATCATAATATTTATTTGGGATTGCCCATTGTAAGTTAGAAAGTATAAATAATTCACCTACTATCAAAATAATTACAAATGCTGGAAAAAATTTTTCTAGGTAATATTTTTTTGTATAAATTAGCATTAAAGCTGAAAGAACTATAAAAAATGAGTAGATATAATTATCATAAGATTTAAACAAAAATGATAAGATTTTTATGTCCTCAGAAGCCCGCTCTAATCTTCTTAATTGCCAGTGATCCCAATAACTGTTTTGAATTTTTGAATATTCAATAAAATAAATCTGCAAAATTACTATTGCAGTTACTGTTAATAATATAGTTAAGTAAAAATTTACTTTGTACTTTTTTTCTAAAATTGTTTTTAGAGAAAAGCATAATAAAACTGATATTAATGGAATTAATAAAATATTAATTCTGGCAAATGATCTAAAATTTTTTATTAAATCAACTTCTTCCCAAAAAATTTTAAATAAAAAAGAGCTTTCAGCAGCAGCAAATTGATAATTAAAAATGAAAAATAATAAAAACAAAATAGTAAAATATTTTTCTATTTTATTTTTGTTTTTACTAAATAAAAAATTAATAAGATAAAATAACAGTAATAAGGTTACAATAGACCCAAAATAATAATATCCTTCAGCAATAGAAATAGGTGGAAATATCCAGGAACCTAATTGATCTATTAAACTTGAACTTAATATGTAAGAAAAGTTAATGTCCTGAAGATTTCTATCACGAGTAATTTCCATTACTTCACTAATTCCCAAAAACCATGGCGATACTATTAATAAAGCAACTAAAGGAGGAATGGCATTATTTAAAAAAAACTTTATGTAATTTTGTTCACAGTTTCCCTCGCAAATTAATACTTTAACATTATTAAATGAAATAAATAAAAAATAAAAAGAAAATAATATTAAGCCATATAAAATATAATAAGGATAACCAGCTAGAAGGATTAGCAATGTTGAAAAAAAGATTATCAAAGATGATTTGATTTTTTTATTATTTTCTATTGATAATGTCATTCCATAAAGTATCCATGGAAACCAACAAAAAGTATGAATAGCATTAGGAAACCTAAGAATTTCATTTATTTTAAGTCCTAGGCATGTAATTAGAGTTGCTATTAAGCAATATTTAATATCAATATTTAGTTTTCTTAACCAGATATATTGTCCAACATTATAAATAGAGACTCCGAATATAGTATAAAGTAAATACGTATGTTTACTTAAATCACCTATTATTAAACCAATTAAATATAACAACCAACTTAAAGGATAAAAGTATTGCGCAAATGGATTAAAAATTAATGAATAGCCCAAACTTTCACTTGGCGACCAAAGTGGCAAATGTCCAACTTTAACAAATTCGAAAATGTATTTTTTATATGAAAAATATAATAATTCAAAATCATTTCCCATTTCAATAAATTGAAAAGTGTGTGGAAATAAATAAATGTAGGGAGCAATTATTAAAATAATTAAATTTATTCTATTATTAGGCATCTGGTTTTTAGAATTTATATTTAACAGCTTAATTATTAGTATTCATTAAATTTACTATCGAAACTCCAATAATTATTAAAATTAAGCCTATAATTGTATAAAAATTTGGAATTTGATTAAATTTTATAGCACCTACAATAGACGTCGCAATAATACACAAACCCGCAAAAGATGCATAAGTAATTCCAACTGGGATCTGCTTCATTACTAAAGACAATGCATACATACATCCAACTATAGTTACTGCTGTTAGAATGCTTGGAACTAATAAAGTAAAGCCTTGAGCACTTTTAGCAAAACCATTTGATGCAGTACCTAAAATGACTGCAAAAATTAAAGTAATATAAGCTGAAATATTGCTCACAAATAAACAATATTATTATTTGGTAATTTTATCTACAAATTTTTTTGTCGGTGGCCCAACAACCAAAGAAGTAATTATTGCTATTGGCAAGCTTACCATCCAAGCTTTAAAAAATCTCTGCGTATATGCGCTATCCATGCCCGTATTAATATAAGTAATAATTAATGTCATAAATAAACTCATGCCAAATCCCATAATTAAAATAAAAATTAAATTTGAGTATTTTTTTTTGAACATTATTTTTTGGACCAGCTTATAGCATCTTCCATTCTATCATCACCCCAAAAGATTTCATTGCTTACTATAAACGAAGGACTTCCAAAAACTTTATTTTTACGAGCATTATCTGTATTTGATAAATATTCTTTTTCAATTTCCTTAGAATTTGCTTTTGAAATAATTTTATCTTTATCTAACTTAAGTTCTGAACAAATTTCAGAAATATTAGGTTCTGTTGCAGGCTCTTTTCCATCTTGAAACCATCTTTTATAAGTCGTTCTTACATAATCAACACCCCAACCTTCAATTAACCCAAGTATTGCTAATTTGTTTGCTAAATCAAATTCACTTAAAGGGTAGGGAACTGGGGTTTTAGCAAAAAAACCATAGCCTTCTGCACGTCTTTCAATATCTCTCCACATGTAATCAACTTTATTTTTTTTATCTTTTGGAAATGGAATATTATTCATTTCCTTCATAATTGCTCTTACACTAAATGGTTTCCAATTAAATTTTACAGAATGTTTTTTTTCAACATCTAAAATCCTAGTAACACTTAAATATGTGTATGTACTTCCAATTGAAAAATAAAAATCTATATTATTCATATACTTTCTTTCTTTATAAGTTCTTTAAGTTTTAGTATCATTAGTTCAGTTGATTGCATAGAAGGATAAATCTTTTCAACTTCTTTATAACTATTAATTGCATTTTTGTAATTATTCAAAGCTGTTTGTACAAGCCCTTGACCCGCTAAAGCTCCAAAATGTCTTTTTTCTAAACTTAATACCATATCAATATCATTTTGAGATAAATCATAGTTTCCCATCAAATATAATACAGTTGCTCTTTTATTCCAAGCTTCTGCCCAGTTAGGATCCAGCTCAATTACTTTTGAAAATACATTATGTGCACTAGTTAATTGGTTTTGTGACATATAATAAGAACCTTTTTTTAATAGATCTGTTAATGTAGGTTCTGATGGGTGAGTAGTCCAAAGTTTCCAAATTTTACTTTCAATTTCTTTTGCGGACAAATTGTTGTATGTATTTTTTAGTTGATTAAAAAGCTTATTTAACTCTTCTTCTCTATTTTCAGCTGCATAAATATTATTTGAAAATAATAAAAATATAAAAATATAAAATATTTTTTTCATTTACTTAGAACAAATCTGGCAGCTATTTTATTGCCATCAGGATCACGGACGTAAGCATAATAGTTTCCGTCCGATCTTTCTCCTGGCGCTCCTTCGTCAATAGCTCCAATTTCTAGTGCTGTTTTATGAAATTTATTTACAGCTTCTTTTGATTCAGCTGATAATGCAATCATCGTTCCATTACCAACTGAGGCATTTTTTTTATCATGAGGTTTAGTAATATAAAATTTAACCGCAAGATCACCATCTGAATGGCCGTACCCAATATATCTTTCAGTAATGGTTACTTTTTTTAATCCAAGATGAACCAAAATAGCATCATAAAACTTTTTTGATTTCCCAAGATCATTTGTGCCAACCATTACAAAACCAACTATATTCATTTATTTAGATATAGGTGTTGCACCAGTTTCTAAACTTGTAATTTTACCATCTTTGTATTTATATACTGCCATAACTGCTTCGACATTTCCATCATCAAATGTTACGAATGCATGGTGAATACCAACTTCATCGTTTTCATAAACCACTCTTATTTTATCTTGTTTAATATCACCACTCATTGCCCATTTGATCACATCAGCTTTGCTTAAAGTATTACCTGATTTATGCATTAAAAATTTAAAATCATCATGCAAAAGTTCATTCATAGCTGCTTCATCTTTATTTTTCATTGCAGCGCTGTATTTTTCTAATATAGACATATTTATACTCCTTTTATTATTATGTTACTTCCTTCGGAATTATCCAAACGAATTTTTTTAACTGATTTATACTCCTCAGAATTATACCATTCCATTGCTTTTTCATAACTAGGAAATTTTATAATTACTACTCTAGAGAATTTATTCTCACCCTCAACACACTGATTTTCTCCATTTCGAACAATGTATTCTCCACCGAAATTTTGAACAATTGGTGTTACTTTACTAACATATTCTTTATAATTTTCAGGTTTTTTGACATTACACTGTAATATTACATAACCTGAAGGCATTATTAATAAAGTGTTTGTATAACTTTTTTTACTTTTTCCTCGCCATCGGGCACAATTTTATTCACAAATGCATGACATGAATCTGTCTTTGCTTTATCATACTTAGATCCATAATATTTATCCACCCCTTTGTTCACTCCATCATCCCACTCTTTTTCTTTAATACCTATTTCTAAAGCATAAGTTTTTAAAACTTTAACCGATGCCATAGATTTTTCTTTCATACTGTATTCAAATTCTTCTCCACTAGGTAGAAAATAATTTGCCATATAAATACCACTACAGTCATAAGCTTTTTTTTTGTCAGCATCTGACATGCCAGCTAATGCAATGTTTGATAAAAATAAACTTGATAAAATAATAAATAATAATTTTTTCATTACATATCCATCTTAGTTAATTCCCAAGCGGTCATACTGTTTACACACTCATCAAAAATTGGTTTTCCAACTGGATGTGTTCCAGACACCAATTGTTTCATTGCATCTACATTATGAACATGTACTTTAAACATTATTCCACCTTTATCAGGTGTTACTGAAGCAATAGTTTTTTCTGGATAAGCTGCTGATTTTCTTACACTCATTCCCTCATCAGATTGCATCCAACCCATGAATTTTTCAAGCTTACCATCTTTTAAATCAACATATACTAACATTTCTTTTTCCATTTTAATTCCTTTCAATAGTTAATTTTTTTAATTTAAATTAAAGATTAATGAGTTCTAATGCTTTTGTTACAAATCAGATATGCGTAATTATATCCAATCAGGAAATGGGAGACCTTTTTCTTGTAGAAAAGATTTATTGAACATCTTTGAGTTGTATTTGTCAGATTTGTCGCACAAAATTGTTACTATAGTTTTTCCTGGACCAAGTTCTTTTCCTAATCTAATTGCACCGGCAATATTAACCCCACAACTTGTGCCAAGACTTAAACCTTCATTTTGAATTAGATCATATAGTATTGGTAAAGACTCATGATCACTTATTGAAAAAGCGCCATCTATTTTAGCTTCGGCAAAATTTGCTGTTACTCTGCTTGAGCCAATTCCTTCTGTGATTGAGCCGCCTTCACTTTTTAACTCACTATTTGTTATATAATTATAAAGCGCAGATCCCGCTGGGTCTGATAGATAAATTTTAATATCTTTATTCTTTTCTTTTAAATAACTGCTCACTCCTCCAATAGTTCCACCTGTTCCTGAAGAACATACAAAACCATCAATTTTACCATCTGTTTGTTCCAAAATTTCAGGTCCAGTTGTTTCATAATGGCCTTTAGCATTTGCCGTGTTATCAAATTGATTAGCCCAGACTACTCCATAATTATTTGAACTTTTAAGTTCGTCAGCTAATCTTCCAGCAACTTTTACATAATTACCATCATCTTTATATGGTTTAGGTGGAACCAATCTTAAATCAGCACCAATATTTTTTAGCATATCTTTTTTTTCTTGTGTTTGATTATCATTCATCACAATTATTGTTTTATAACCAATTGAGTTTCCAATTAAACATAAACCGATTCCAGTATTTCCTGCAGTTCCTTCAACTATTATTCCACCTTTTGAAATTAATTTTTTTTCTTCTGCATCTTTAATTAAAGCAAGAGCAGCTCTGTCTTTTACTGAACCTCCCGGATTTAAATATTCTGCTTTACCATAAATATTACATCCTGTTATCTCTGATGCTGCCTTAAGTTTTATTAAAGGAGTATTTCCAATTCCTTCTACAAAATTATTTTGAGAATTTTTCATTAATTATTTCCATTAGATATACCATACGGTTTAAACTCATCTGTTGCTGTACCAACATTTTTTGCAGGTATACCAACCATTACTGCTTTTTCAGGAACATCTTTTGTTACAACGGCATTTGCTCCTATCTTTGCATTTTTACCAACTACTACAGGCCCTAAAACTTGTGCACCTGAACCTACAACTACATTGTCCATTAAAGTTGGATGTCTTTTAACTTCTCTTTGTTCATTTGAATTTATACTTGGTGAAATCCCTCCCAAAGTTGCCATATGATATATTGTAACATTATCACCAATCTCTGAAGTTTCACCAATAACTACTCCCATACCATGATCAATGAATAAATTTTTACCTATTTTTGCTTTTGGATGTATTTCTATTCCAGTTAAAAATCTTGAAAATTGAGAAATTATTCTTGCGATTAAATCAAATTTAGCAACTGAAAAAAAATTTGCAATTTTATGAAAAAAAACTGCTTTAACACCTGGGTAAGTTAATATTACACTTAACTTTGATTTCGCAGCTGGATCTCTACTAATTATCGATTCTAAAAATTCATTCATGATATTTAAATTATATTGATTATTTAAATGATCAATTAGCTGTTACAACAACAGCTACCTGATGTAGGATTGCAAGAGCATTCTTTGCTTCCGTCACAAGAGCATCCATCGTATGTACAGTTCGTACATTTACATTTTGGGTTATTGCAAACCATATATATTATAATAATTACTGTGTTAAAAATTACAAGGTCAATTTAGCCGCAAACTATAACTGATTAATTGTAAGACCTTTTAAGTTTGCAGGAACAGCTATATCCATCATTTTTGGATTTGCTAAATTAAGATTATTCATTATCTCAGCGTATTCCTCTTTTGAACCCACTTGTAATCTTGGATTATTATTTTTTTCATTTTCAATTGTTGAGTATTTTTTTCCATTATAATCATGAGCAGGATATACTAATGTTTTTTCTGGTAACTTTAATAATTTATTGAATAGAGAGTCATAAGCATCATATGAACTTCCATTTTGAAAATCTGTTCTTCCAGTTCCATTTATTAAAAGAGTATCGCCAGTAAAAACTCTATCATTCATTAAATAACTATAAGAACAATCTGTATGACCTGGAGTATAAATTGCCTTTAGTTCAATATTTTCTACATTTATTTTTTCGCTATCTTTAATTTTTAAATCAATTACTTCTGACTTAGAATTTTCTCCCATAATCCTTATACAGTTTGTTCTTTTATTAAGTTCATTTAATCCTGTGATATGATCAGCATGAATATGGGTATCTATAACTTTTACTAATTTTAGTTCTAATTTTTCCAAAGTTTTTAAATACTTGTTTGTATGTTCTATAACAGGATCAATTATTAATGCTTCTCTACCTTTGCCGCTAGATATAATGTAAGTGTAGGTTGAAGATTTTGTATCAAATAGTTGTTCAAATATCATTAGTTAGTAATACTATAAAAAATTGCATAGCAAATCAATCTTGCTTATAATCATTCTAAAAAAAAATCTAAAGGAGAATTGAATGACTTTAAAAATAAATAGTGTAGCTCCAGATTTCAAAGCAAAAACTCAAATGGGAGACATTTCGTTTCATGAGTGGCTTGGAGATAGCTGGGGTGTTTTATTTTCTCACCCAAAAGACTTTACACCAGTTTGTACAACTGAGCTTGGAGCATTAGCTAAAATGAAGCCAGAGTTTGACAAAAGAAATGTAAAAGTCATGGGATTGAGTGTTGACCCAGTTGACGACCATGTCAAATGGATAGACGATATTACCGATGTATGTGGTATGAAACCCGAGTATCCAATTGTTGCTGATGAAAAATTAGAGGTTGCAAAACTTTATAATATGCTTGAAGCAGATGCAGGTGTATCCTCAGGAGGTAGAACTGCAGTTGATAACGAAACAGTTAGAACAGTTTATGTTATAAGACCAGATAAAAGAATTGGTTTATTTTTAACTTATCCTATGACAACTGGTAGAAACTTTCATGAAATATTGAGAGCTATTGATTCAATGCAAAGAACTATCAAACATAAAATTGCTACACCCGCAGACTGGAAGCCTGGAGAAAAAGTAATAATTGTTCCTAAAGTAACTAACGAGGAAGCAAAAAAAATATATCCAGATGGATGGGAAACTATAAAACCATACTTAAGAAAAGTTCCAGATCCACATAAATAAGTACAAAAAATTAAACCAACAATCTTAGAAATAAGGTTGTTGGTTTTTTTTAACGTTTGTATTTTTTCATACAAACTTCAGCCAATAATAAATTTGGGTCAATAAAAAGCTTCGACTCTTTTGCTTTTCTAAAGGATTTGTATGCAAATATAGCTATTGGCAATTCAGTACATCCTAAAATAATTTTTTTACACTTTTTTTTTATTAAATATTTTACCGCTTCTCTTAAAACTATTTCAGCCTCTTTAACCTTTCCCATTTTAACATATTTAATTGCTTTATTTACTGAGCTTTTTTGTAAATTTTTATCTGGGCTAATTAATTTAAAATTTTTATCAAAATAATTATTATAGATTTTTGTTTTTAAGGTAGCTTCAGTACATAAAATACCAATAGTAGAATTTTTTTTACATTTTTTTTTAGTGTATAGATAAACTTCTTTGGGCATGCTTAATAAAGGAATTTTAATTTTTTTTTGAATATCATTGTGCCAATAATGTGCAGTGTTGCATGGCATTACGATAAATTTACATTTATTTTTTTGTAACATTTTACAACCATCAACAAGTGCTTTTAAGACATTAAAATACTTTTTTAAGTTTTCAGGTCTTTTTGGGGTGTTAGATTTATTGTAGAGAATAAACATAGGGTATTGTTGATCAAATTTTCCTCTATTAAGCTTAGCTAATTTATTAGAAAAATCTAAGCCTGCTTGTGTTCCCATTCCACCTAATATACCGATCATAGAGATTATTAGTTTTTGATTTTTGTTTTAAGCATTTAAGTATACAACTATATTTTAATTATAATTATGCAAGAGATATCATGAATAGAAATCTTTCATTACTTGTTTCAAGTCAAGTATTTGGCTTTACAGCTGCTACAGTAACTGTTTTTATAAGCGGTATTATTGGCGCTCAATTAAGTCCTATTAAAACATTATCTACTCTACCTCCTTCAATTTATGTTGTTGGCACTGCTGCTGCCACAATATTTGCTGCGAAGATAATGAGTATTGTTGGTCGTAGAATTGGATTTGTTTCAGCATCTGTTACAGGCTCAATGGCCTGTTTGATTGGTGCTTATGCAATAATGATAGAAAGTTTTTCTTTATTTTGTTTTTCTAAATTTATTTTAGGGGCCACTATGGCTTTTAATCACCAATATCGTTTTGCTGCAGCTGAAAGTGTAGAGAAAGAACAAGCTCCCAAAGCTATTTCATCACTATTATTAGCAGGTATCGTTGCTGCTTTTCTTGGTATAAGTTTATCAAATTATACGAAAGATTTTGTAAGTGATTATTTATATGTAGGTTCATATTTAACTTTAGCAGTTTTAACATTAATACCTTCCTTTTTATTATTTTTTTTTAGAGATATTAGAGAAGTTTCTTTTGTTTCTAATGAAGAAAATAAATCTAGGAATTATTTAGAATTTCTTTCTGATCCAAAATTTTTACAAGCAATTACTTCAGCAGCTTTTGCTTATGCAGTAATGTCTTTTTTAATGACAGCAACACCAATAAGCATGCATATTGTACATCATTTAAGTTTAGAAAAAACAGGCATAGTTCTTCAATTTCATGTTCTGGCAATGTTTTTACCATCACTAGTTACAGGTAATTTAATTAAAAAATTTGGTTATAGCAAAATGATGTATGCAGGTGTTTTATTTTATATTTTAACAATCTTAATGAGTTTTTTTGAACCATCTTTTTTAAATTATTTTATAGGCTTAATTTTTTTAGGTATTGGGTGGAATTTTTTATTTATATCTGGAACTAGTTTGTTAGTTACTACTTACAAACCTGAAGAAAAGTTTAAAGCTCAAGGGTTTAATGATTTACTGGTTTTTTCTTCTATGGCTTTAGCAAGCTTGTCTGCTGGCATACTAATTTCTCTTACTAGTTGGAAAACAGTGAATTTACTTTGTATACCCTTTTTGGTCTTAATTATTGCATCAATAATAAACGCAGACCGTAACACTAAATGACTTTTTTAATACTTGGTTTTATCACAGGTTTGAGTTTGATTTTGGCTATCGGTGCTCAAAACATTTTTGTAATAGAGCAAGGTTTAAAAAAAAAATATATATTTTTAGTTTGTTTAATTTGCTCTTTATCAGATTTAATACTAATTTTCTTAGGAATATTTCTATTTGAATACTTTAAAATTTACTTAACAAAAAATGTTGAATTATTTTTTAATATACTGCTTTTCATCTTTTTAATTTACTTTATCTATAGCAAAGTAAGATCTTTATATCAAAGATCAGAGATAAACTTTGAAAGTGTTGATTTATCTCTCAAAAATATAATAATTAAAACTTTAGCATTTACATATTTAAATCCACATGTTTACTCAGATACAGTCTTTTTTTTAGGAAATTTTTCTAAAAATTTTTTAGTTTCACACAAATATTTATTTGGAATAGGTGCTTCTATCGCATCTTTTTTATTTTTTTTCTCTTTAGGTTATTTAGCTAAATTTTTTTCAAACTATTTAATCAATTCGAATACTTGGAAAATAATAAATTTTTTTATTATTATATTTATGACCGTTTTATCTAGCTATGTATTTATGGAAATTATTTACTTAATTTAAAATTTTTGCATGTGGCAACTTGCTACATTAATCTACCTTGTTTTAATCATTTAAATTATTAGATAAATCTTATCTATTATAAATAAAAGATCAGTGAGGATCTTTAAGAAAGGATTAAAAAAAAATGTTAAAGAATAACTTAGTTAAATTTACAATTTTAATATCTTTATTTTTGTTTCCAAGTAATTTAATGGCGGCTGAAGAGACCATTGAAATGTTAAACAAACTAGGTAAGGAATCAATGGTTTACTCAAAAAAAATTGTAAGAGTTGATATCGGAGACACTGTTTTTTGGAAATCAACAGACGCAGGTCATAATGTTGAATTTATTAAAGGTGGGGTGCCAGAAGGTGTTGAAAAATTTAAAACCAAATTTAATAAAGATGCAGAATATACTTTTAAAGTTCCAGGTATCTATGCTTACTGGTGTACACCTCATAAAAGTATGGGAATGATTGGCTTTGTAGTTGTTGGAAATGATAAATCTAATTTAGAAGCAATAAAAAAAATTAAATATTATTCAAGGTCAAAAAAAATAGCTCCAGAATTAATTAGTTCATTGTAATTAAGAAAAATTAACTAAGGCTATATAATTATAGCCTTAGTAAAATACTAGTTTGAATAACCGTACTTTCTAAGTCTTACATCACCGGTTCTTGCGTGAGCTTCCATTCCTTCATACCTAGAAATTCTTGCAGCTGCAGCACCAACTTCTTTTGTAGATTCTTTAGTCATTCTTTGAAAACTTAATGTCTTGATAAATTTTCCAACAAACAATCCGCCAGTATATTTTCCAGCTCCTTTAGTTGGAAGAATATGATTAGTACCTGAACATTTATCACCATAAGCTACTGTTGTTTCTTCACCTATAAATAATGATCCATAATTTTTTAATCTATCATGGAACCATTTATCTTTTTTGGTTTGGACCTCTAAGTGTTCTGGAGCATATTCGTCACTAATTGAAGCCATTTCTTCATCTGTTTCACACAAAATTACTTCACCATAATCCCTCCAAGCAGCTTCCGAACTTGTTCTTGGTAGCTCAGGAAGATCTGCAATTAATTCTGGGACTCTTTTAATAACTTCATCGGCGAGTTTTTGGCTAGTTGTAAATAACCATGCAGGAGAATTATAACCATGTTCTGCTTGTCCAACTAAATCAAAAGCTACTATTTCAGGGTCTGCAGTTTCATCTGCAATGACTGCTATTTCTGTGGGTCCAGCAAATAAATCAATACCAACTTTACCAAACAAAATTCTTTTTGCTTCAGCTACAAATTGGTTACCTGGACCAACAAGTATATCTGCTGGTTCATTACCAAACATTCCATATGTCATGGCTGCAATTGCAGGAACACCTCCTAAATTTAAAATAACATCAGCTCCACACAAGTTAGCAGTATAAATAATTGCTGGATGGGCACCAACATTTTCTTTTGGTGGACTGCAGGCTATAATATTTTTTACACCAGCAACTTTAGCTGTAGTAACACTCATTACTGCAGAAGCAATATGAGCGTACCTTCCACCAGGTACATAACAACCTGCTGTATTTACTGGAATAAGTTTTTGACCAGCAAACAAACCTTTTGAAAGTTCAACTTCAAAATCTTGACCATAATTTTTTAATTGTGCTTCTGCAAATTTTCTAACTCTGTCGTAAGAAAATTTAATATCGTCCTTAGTTTTTTGATCCAAAGATTTTGTTATTTCTTCTATTTTTTCTTTTGAAACAATAATTTCTCCCTCATACTTATCAAATTTCTTAGTTAGTTCTTTACATCCTTTTTCTCTAGATTTTTCTAATTCATTCAAAAGGTTTTGAACTATTTCTCTAGTTTTTAAATCATCAGTAGATGATGTTTTTGGTGACTTTTTTAGATATTTGATTGTCATAATTTTTGAACTTTTAAATCATTAATTAGTCTAATGCAACAACTGCCGCAGCCATAGATGCTAGTCTTGCTGGAGCTTCATCTGATCGACTTGTTATAACAACTGGAACTTTTCCACCAATAACTACACCAGCAGCACATGCTCCCATAAAGTAAATCATCATTTTAACTAATGCATTTCCTGCTTCAACATTTGGTACTAATAAAACATCAGCTTGGCCCGCAACTGCATTTTTTATTCCTTTAATAGCTGCAGATTTTTTTGAAACACTATTATCAAAAGCAAGTGGACCAAATACATCTGCGTTTATATTTTCTTTTATTGCTAATTCAGTGATTTCTTTAGCTTCTAAAGAACTTTGAACACTATCTAGAACCTCTTCTGTTGCAGAAAGTACAGCAACTTTTGGTTTTTCGATTCCTATTCTATTGGAAAAATTAACTACATTTTTAAGTATATGCATTTTAGTTTTTATATTCGGCATGACGTTTAGAGCTCCGTCAGTTATTATTAATGGATTATCCTCTTTATCCAAAGTCATATGCCAAACATGACTTAATCTTGTTTTACCTAATAAATTATATTCTCTTTTTAATACTTCTTTCATTAAAACATCAGTGTGAATATGACCTTTAACGATTATTCTTACTTTGTTTTCTGATGCTAATTTTGCTGCAATTTTTGCTGTATTATTTTCTATGGGTTCATGAATAGTTTCAAACTTTGAAATATCAAACTTTAAATTGTCAGCACATTTTTGAATTTCGTTTTTATCTCCAATAAAAATTGGAATGATTAAATTTTCATTAACAGCATCCATGACAGACAACATTGGAAGAGGCTTTCCTGCGTTAACTATCCCTGCAAACACACCTTTTTTTTTATGTGCAACATTAAGAAGGTTATTTGGACAAACTATTTCTTTATCTGAAAGCATTTTTACGTTTTTTGTATATATAAATTTATTATAATTTATAGTAAAATAGATAAAGCTAAAAACTATGTCGGAACTATGGAAATAGTAACAAAAATAGCACCTATTGCACTAGCATTGATAATGCTTGGTCTTGGATTAGGCCTAACAACCCAAGATTTCACTAGAGTATTAAAAGCTCCAAAAGATTTTTTAATAGGCTTTTTATCTCAACTGATTATTTTACCTACAGTTGCTTTCATGTTAATAAAAATTCTAGGAACATCTCCAGAAATTGCTTTGGGTGTAATGATAATCGCTGCTGCGCCTGGTGGAATCACATCAAATGTTTTAACAAAGTTTGCAAAAGGAGATGTAGCATTGTCAGTTTCATTAACAGCAGTAATAAGCATTATTAGCATTATAACAGTTCCATTGATTGTTTTTACTTCAGCTGATCTTTTGGGAGTTAGCTTTGCAAATGAAAATATTAATATAACTGGAACTGCATTAAAAATGGCATTGGTAGTTGCGGTACCGGTAATTTTAGGAATGATAATTAGAAAATTTGCAGATAATTTTATAAGTTCAAAAACTTCAATTATTGATAAAATTACAGGAATATTATTTTTAATTGTTTTTATTGCAATTTGGATTGAAGAAAAAGATAATATTTTTAATTATTTAGCACAAGCGGGTTTAGTAGTATTAACTTTAAATATAGTAATGATGATTATTGCTTTTTATCTTGCAAAAACTTTTGCAACAGGAATAGAGCAAATAAAATGTATTTCACTTGAATGTGGACTTCAAAACGGAACTTTAGCAGTTTTTGTTGCTACTGAAATTTCTAATGAAATTGTTTATATGATACCAACAGCTGCGTATGCATTAATAATGTATATAACTGGATTTATATTTATTTATATTTTAAGAAATAGAATTTAATAATTCCAAAAAGGGCATTTGCTTTCTGCTAGAAGATATTTTTTTAAATTATTATTTAATTTAAAGGTTGTAATTGACATTCCTGCCATCTCCATGGAAGTTGCGTACCTTCCAACATAAGTTTTAACATTTTTTATTTTTGAATTAGATAAATTTTCGTTTACTCTTTTAGAGACAATATACAGTTCTTCAAGCGGTGTAGCTCCTAAACTATTAATCATAACTGCAATATTGTCATTTGCTGTTAATTTAGAATCTTTAATTATTCTTTTATATAAATCATCAACCAAATCATTTGCAGGTCTTAACTTTTCTCTTTTTATTCCAGGCTCTCCATGTATACCCATTCCTATTTCGATTTCATCATCACTTATATTAAAAGTTGGTTTTCCAGCCTCAGGTAGAATACAAGGTGATACAGCAACGCCAAGTGTTCGAATATTGTTATTAACCTCTGCTGCAGTTTTAAAAACATCTTCAAGAGATGCTCCAGTTTCGGCAATTGCTCCAGCAACTTTAAATACAAATATCATACCAGCGATACCTCTTCGTTTTTCTTTTTCAGACTCATTTGCACTCGCAATATCATCAGCAACAATTACTTTTTTCGTTTTTATCCCTTCAGCCTCAACCATTTCACAAGCCATATCAAAATTCATGACGTCACCACCATAATTGCCGATAATACACAAAACTCCGTTACCATTATCAGCGTTTTTTATTGCTGAAACCATTTGTTCAACTGATGGAGATGCAAATACAGAGCCAATAGCACAAGCATCTAAAAATCCTTCACCAACATATCCTGTAAAGACTGGGAGATGTCCAGAACCACCGCCGGTTACTATTCCAACTTTTTTTGAAGCTTTATTTACTCTCGTTACAACTCTATTATTATCTTTAGCTAAAGAATAAACTTCTGGGTGAGATTTAATAAGTCCGTCAATTGACTCTTCAACAAAATTAGCAGGATTGTTGATTATTTTTTTCATATCAATTTTTATATTTTAAATTTAAAAATATATATACTAGAAAAATGACAAAATCTTTCAAAGTAAATATCTCAGAAGAAATTCTACAAAACATATATTCTAAAGTTAAAAATTACCAATGGCACGAGATGCCAGATGACGGAGGCTGGGATTACGGGACAAATTTAGAATATATGAAGGAATTTTCGAAATTTTGGATTGATAAATATGACTGGAGAAGAACTGAAGAAAAAATAAACAAATTTAAAAATTTTAAATCTAATATAGAAGGAATTGATATTCATTTTATTCACGAAAAGGGAAGTGGATCTAATCCAAAGCCTTTATTATTAAATCATGGATGGCCTGGATCGATAGTAGAATTTTTACATATTATTGATCAACTTGCTCATCCTGAAAAATATGGTGGAAAAGAAGAAGATGGTTTTGATGTTGTTGTTCCATCTCTGCCAGGTTATGGATTTTCAGGACGCCCCACTAGACCAATTGGACCAAGAAAAATGGCTGGAATATTTAATTCGTTAATGACAAATTTTCTTGGTTATAAAAAGTATATTTCTCAAGGTGGTGATTTTGGTGGAACTATATGTACATGGTTAGCATACGATCATCCAAAAAATTTATTAGGAATTCATATTAATATTTTAATCACAAGACATCCAGATGGACCACAAACTACAGAAGAAAAAGAATGGCAAGAAAGGTTTAAAAAAGAACAAAAAATTGAAGATGGTTATAGAACACAACAAGCAACAAAACCACAAACATTAAGTTATGCTATGATGGATAGCCCAGTAGGTGTTGCAGCTTGGATACTAGAAAAAATGAGAGGTTGGTCTGATATTAAGAATGGTGACGTTGAAAGTATTTATTCAAAAGATCTTTTACTATCAAATATTATGATTTATTTAGTTACTAAAACTTTTAATACCGCTTCGTGGATTTACTATGGAAGAAGAGAAGAGGGAGGAAGATATCTTCCTAAAGATCATCTTCCTTTAAAAGTTCCAACAGCTATTGCAAAATTTCCTAAAGAATATTTAGAATGGGCCCCAAAATCATATGTAGAAAGAATATATAACGTTCAACAGTGGACTGAAATGCCAGAAGGAGGCCATTTTGCAGCTTTAGAAAAACCTGAATTATTGATAAAAGATATAATAAACTTTTCGAAAAAAATATAATTTTTTTAAATGCAAAAAATAATTTTCATAACACTCTCTTTATTAATAATTGGGTATGTTGTTTATATGGGTGTGATGGCTGTGATAAGAGGAAAGAAATATAAAGAAGAAAACCAAGCTAAAGAAAACGAAGTTGAAAAAAATCAAAACCAGGACGAAAACAAATGAATTTAAGTACAATAGCAACCATTATTTACGCAGTTGGCATTATAATAGGAGCATTGTTTCTTGATATTTGGGGTGCCGAGACATCTTTAGCTAAAGCTATGGCAGGTGTAGCATGGACTGTATTTTTTTTGATATGTCTATTTTACTTTGAAAAAAAAGACAAAGAAAATAGATAGTAGTGAAAAAATTATTTTTAAAAATTAATTTTATAGTTTGCTTAATTTTTTTATTCTCATACTCTGTATTAATGGCAAGTGAAGAAGCAAAGTATGATATAATAAAAAAAAATGATATTTATGAAATTCGTTATTATTCAGATAGGTTGATTGTTCAAGTAGCAAGCAAAGGTGATAACAGTAGTTTTCGAAAACTTTTTAAATATATTTCTGGAGAAAATAACAATTCCAAAAAAATAGCAATGACAATCCCAGTTACTCAAACAAATAAGGATGGTAAATTGTATATGCAATTCTATCTACCTTCAAAGTTTGATAAAGAAACGACTCCTTTACCAAACAATCCTGATCTTGAAATTACAACAATTTCTGAAGGTTATTTTGCAGTATTAAAATTTTCTGGTAGGTCTTCTGATAAAAATTTTGAGAAACATAATGAAATTCTTAGACAACAACTTATGAAAGATAAGATTTCAATAAAAGGCTCTGCTATTAGAGCAACATACAATAGTCCTTTTACGCTGCCACCACTTAGACGAAATGAGACAATGTTTAATATTGATTTGAAGAATTAAGTAAATTATTTTTTAAAAATGCCAAAAAAAAGAAATATTAAAGGAGAAAGTATTCCAAAAACATTTGTTAAAAAATATATTTATTTTTACTATGCGATTTTTTGGTTAATTATAATTATTTTTTTATTTTTAAAAGATTAAAATTTAATTAATTTTTTTCACTTCTTCCAAGACTTCTTTTGCATGATCTTTTACTCTAACTTTATTCCAAATTTTAATAATTTTGCCTTTAGAGTTAATTAAAAACGTAGTTCTTATAACTCCCATAAATTCTTTTCCCAAAAAAGATTTTTTACCCCAAACACCATACTTTTTTAAAACTTCTTTTTTTTCATCAGAAAGTAAGTCGAATTTTAATTTATATTTTTTTTTGAATTTTAAATGACTATCAACATTATCTTTTGATATACCAAAAACGACAGTTTTATTTTTATTAATTAAACTATTTAACTTACTAAAATCTCTAGACTCAATGGTACAACCAGGTGTATCATCTTTTGGATAAAAATATAAAATAATATTCTTTTTTTTTACTTTTTTTAATTCGAAAATATTACCATTTGTACTTACAAGTTTGAAGTTAGGTGCTTTATTATTTTCTTTTAATTTCATTTAAATTTTAAATATATGAAAATTACCTTGTGTCAATGGGGCTCATTGTAATTTTATATAAAAAAATATATTTTTAAAAATATATGAGAAGAGAATTTTTAAAATTATTTAGCTTATCTATATTTTCATTTTTATTGCTTCCTTATAAATTTTTGTACACAGCGACAAAAAAAATTATTAATCAAAATTTAACGGATGAGCAAAAAAATATACTTTTTAATGAAGGAACTGAGCGTCCATTTTCTAGTTCTTTATTACATGAAAAGAGAGATGGTTTTTATCACTGCGCTAACTGTGATGCTAAATTATTTAGCTCTAATTCAAAATATGATAGTGGTACAGGGTGGCCATCTTTTACAGAAGCTCTACCAGGTGCTTTCAAGACTAAGATCGACTATTCTTTCGGAGTAAAAAGAACAGAATATCATTGCGCGACCTGTGGTGCGCACCATGGACATGTATTCGAAGATGGTCCTGGTGAAAACGGAAAGAGATTCTGCAATAACGGACTTTGTTTAATTTTTAAACCTATAAATTAGTATGAAAAAATTAATTTTATTATTTTTTATAATTCCAAATTTTTTGTTTGCAGCATCAATGAAAATGATAGGTGAGAAAGGTAAATTATCAGAAGTGAGCAGAACTATAGAAATAAAAATGTATGACAATTATTATGAACCTAAAGAAATTAATATTAGAAAAGGGGAAACGATTAAATTTATTGTATATAACTATGGCAAGTTAGTTCATGAGTTTAATATTGCCACAAAAGAAATGCATATGAAGCATCAACCAGAAATGATGAAGATGGTAGAGTATGAAATTTTATTAGCAGATAAAATAGATAAGAAAAAAATGAAAGAAATGGCAAAAAAAGATCATTCATTGGGTCACACCCACTCTAATAGTGTGTTATTAGAACCAAATCAAAGTGCAGAATTAATATGGAAATTTAGTACTGATATAAATCTTGAAGCAGCTTGTAATGTGCCAGGGCATTATCAATTAGGGATGGTTGCAAATATAAATAATATTTAATGAACAAAATTTTAACATTCCTATTTATTGGACTGTTAAATTTTACAAACTATGCATTTTCAAATGAAATAATTTTAAGTTCACTTAAAGAAGGTAATAAATTAATTTTTATAAGACATGCAATTGCTCCTGGAAATGGTGATCCAGATAATTTCAATATTAAAGACTGTTCTACACAAAGAAACTTAGATCTAAACGGAATTAATCAATCAAAAAAAATTGGTCTTTTTTTTAAAAACAATAAAATAAAAATTGATAAAGTACTTTCAAGCGAGTGGTGCAGATGTAAAGATACAGCAAAGTATGCATTTGATAATTTTGAAATTTTTGATGCATTAAACTCATTTTATGACGAAAGATATGCTGCAAATGAAACTAAACAAATTAATGATCTAAAAAAATATATTAAAAAATGGAATAGTGATAAAAATTTAGTTTTAGTTACTCACTATGTAGTAATCTCATCAATTTTAAATACAGGAACATCTTCAGGAGAAATTATAGTTTCAGACAAAAATTTTAATATAATTGGAAGTTTTAATAAAATGTAAGGAAGTCATTTATAAATCCATGTTTGGCCAATTATCTCTATCATTATACTTATCAAGTTCTCTTTTTGAAAAAGGTCTAAACAACACCCATCCAACGACTATAACTAAAGCTAAAAGTATTAATGTTTTCATAAGTTAAAATCAATTTAAACTAAATAATTTCCTCTAAAATACTGAACTTAATCTATTTAAAGCAAACATTCCAGGATCATCTAAATCCATAGTTTTATCTTCAAACATTCTAGCTCTCCCGATTTTAATTCTTTTACCTTTAAAATCTTCCAAAGCTTGTTTGGTTGATGATTTTAGTACTTCGGAATAATTCTGATTATTTTTAAGATTTTTAATTATTAAATCTAAGCTATCTGCAATGGTTTTATCTCCAAGATTACTTTTTCCTCTCTCAAGTATTGTTTTTAATGTAGTATCAAAAATTGCAACAATATCATCATGATTACATTCAGTTTTTCCTTTTAAATTTTTTGAAATATTCATAAAAGAAAAAGCAATTAAGGTGCCAAAACTTGATCCAGATTTTTTAACAAAAGCCTCTGAACAAAGCATAAAATTAGAACCCATATCATCATTAAATTTATTAATACTATTATTTACTTCTTCTAAACCATGCAAAATCGTAACTCCTAAATCGCCATCACCTATTTTTCCATCAGCTGAATTAAAATCATCATAAGAATTTTTCGCTTCTTCTAATAATTTTTTAAAAATATTAGTTAATACTTTTTTATTAAGCATTTAATTTTTTTAAATCCTCAACAATATTTGCTGGAAGATTAATCTTTTTATTAAGATTTTTTTTATATCTTTTTTGTTTATTTTGACCAGGGTATAAAATTTCTTTTACACCTTTTATTTTAGGTAATCTTTTAATTCTTTTAATATTTTCTTTTATTCTCTTACTGTAATTTCCAACAAAAAGATTAGGCTTCATAACAAAAAATAAATGACCTATATTTTGAGGACCTGAAAAGTCATCAAATGGATCTTTTACTTTTCCTCCATGATTTCCACCTGTAAAAACACCACTTAATATATCAACCATCCAAGCAAGTCCTGATCCCCTAAAACCTGCAATAGGTAATTGAACACCTTCTAATGCTTTTTTTGCATTTGTTGTAGGTTTTCCATATTTATCTAAAGCAACTCCCTCTGGAATTTTTTTTCCAGTTCTTGCAGCAACTCTTATTTTACCCCTATTAATTACAGAAACGGAGGTATCTAGTATAAAAGGCACTTTTGAAAAAGTAGGCGTTCCAAAACATATAGGATTTGTTCCAAATAAACTTTTTTTTGAACCATGTGGCGCAATAGCTGGAGGTGCATTAGTAAAACAAAAAACTATTAAGTTTTTCTTTGTAGCTTGTTCAGCGTAATAACCCGATAAACCATAATGCCCACTATTTTTAATTCCAACTAAACCTATTCCTGTTTTTTTTGCATTAATTATCGCATGTTTTATTCCAATATCAGCAGCAACAAAACCAATACTATTATTTGCGTCGATTTGTGAAATAGATTTAGAAATTTTTTTAATTTTAATTTTTGGTCTTGGATTTATTACTTTTTTTTTTATTCTGTCACAATACATTTTTAATCTAGATAATCCATGAGAGTGAGCACCTACTATTTCCGCATTTATAATCGCTTCGGCGCAAATTTTAGAATGCTCATTAATTAAATTATGTTTTTTAAATATTTTAATTACTAATCTTTTTAGAGATTTTGTATTGTTCATTCTTATTAATAATTTTTAATTGTTTTTTTTCTACTTTCAAACTTTCTTCTTAAATTAAAATATATTTTTTCAAACAAATTAAAGTTAATTTTATTTTGTAAATTTATTTTAATTCTATCTTCATTCTTTGAGATTTGTTTAATATTTTTTATTACCGATGTATCAGTAATAAAAGTATCAAAATTTTCAAAAGATTTAAAATCTAGTGTTAAAGCGTGATCAAAGTATTTTATTTGTTCTTCCCATATACAATGATTAAACATAGTAACATGTAAATTTTGATCTATATTAGGATATAATTTTTTATATTTTGAATAAAATTCTGACCAACCATGATAATAATTTAATTTTTTTGCTTTTTCATATGAAGCAGAGATTTTTTCTGAGTCTCTATAAAGATATAAAAAAAGAGTATTTTTATTATTTAATAAAGGCCTTTTATAAACAAATTCGTTTGTATTTAGAAAAAAATTTTTATGTTTTTTTACAAAACTATTTAGATAACTAAAATGTTTTCCTATAAAATAATCTTCAGGATAAATTTCTTCATCTTGAAAACCTAAATATTTAGATAAATTGTTTGTAACAAAAGTTGAACCTGACCTAGCTTGTGAAAAAAGCACAATATTTAATAACTTTTTTTCATTAAAATAATCTTTTACATACTCATAATTAATCAAGTTCAACTTTAGTTTATTTTCATTAAGCATTTTTATACCTGATTTGAAAATATTATCCTTTTCCACGCCAAGGAATTGTTTTGTCAATTATTTTTCTGATTGTAACATCAAATATTAGACCCAACATTCCCATTACGAATATCGTTATCCAAATAACCTCATACTGCATATATTTTCTTGCAACGTTTTCAACAAAACCAATACCTGAAGTACCAGCCAAAAATTCCGCAGCTACCAATGTCCCCCAGCACATTCCAACAGCAACTCTTACACCTGTTAATATTTCTGGTAATGAATTGGGAAATATTACCTCTCTCAATATTTGCCATCTAGATGCACCTAACGAATGAGCGGCATGAATTTTTGAAAGTTGAGTCCCTGATGCACCCGCTCTTGCTGATATAATCATAATAGAAAACGAAACCATAAATAATAAAAATACTTTTCCAAGATTATCAATTCCAAAAACAGTAATTACTAATGGCGCCCATGCAAGTGGAGGAACTGGTCTATAAAGTTCTACTAATGGATCAAAAAATCCTTTAGCAAATCTATTTAATCCCATAAATAGACCTAAAGGAACTCCAAAAATAATTCCTAGAGTTAGTCCTAAAAATACTCTTAAGAATGAATCCCAAATATGTCCTGTAGGAACTGGAATTTTAAAAGCTTTAAATTCGCCTTTTACAATATCTAAAACTTTACTTTTAAAATTAGGTTTTACTGTTCCGTCAGAACTATGAACTGGATATTTTCCTGGCAGAATATCTGCAATCCAATCTGGCAGTATAAATCCGACTATTCTATTCACTCCCATCATTTCATACCAAATCATTGGTATCATTTTAAAACCTACACTTGGTTTTAGAAGATCTCCAAAAATTCTAAAAGTATCAGAAGGTTTTGGTAACCATCTACCTGGACCATCTTCAGCACAGGTTGGACCACTAGCAACTATAGTTCCAGCAGGAAACAATAACATATCTATATAAATTAAATTACCTTGCTCTTTTTTTTGAACAACGTCAAATTCTCTAATTGATTTTTCCATTTCATCAAGAGCGTTAGGTGGAAAAACACTTTCATATTCAATTCTTTGTCCAAGTTTTTTAATTTCTTTTATATATGTCATTTCTAATTCTTGGTTATCATCCAGAGCATCTTTATACTCTTTGATTTCTTTTCTAATTCTTTCTAATAATTTTAAATATTCTGGATTATGATTTCTTAATGAAAAAAACTCATCGCTAATTTCATTTAACTCTTGAGCGGCAGCATGAAATTTTAAACCCTTTTTGCTCTCTGGAAGAGGGGGTACTTCCATTCCTGTTGCCCCCCAACCAAGCTGTTTTTTTAACTCTTCTATCCTTTTATTTTCTTCTTCTATACTTTTTATAGGGGGAAAACTTACTTTTTGAAAATCTTCAGTTAACCAAGTAATTCTATTGGTTAAATCTTTAATTTTATTTTTTGTTTCAGTTTCTAAAAGTTTTTCATCGGTTAATAAAGGTATAGTTCTTTTAGTCTCGTTAAGTAATTTTATAAATAATTTTTTGTCTTTTTCTTTTAGCTCAGTTAAATTTTGAATAAGAATTATTTTTTTTTGTATATTTATATTTTCACGCTTAATAAGAGCAGTACTTTTGTGTTGCCTCTCTTCAATTGGAAACAGGTATTTTAATGATAGCAATGACTCATTAACTTTAGCAACCTGGCAAAGTTCATTGGCAGATTTTGGATAAAATGCTTTTGCGATATCCCATGAATAATAAAGCCATGATAATAACAGAAAACTTGAACCTACTATTACCCAATGAATACCACCTTTTGCTCTTTCTGGGTTTCCAAATACTGCATCACTTTTTTCAGTTTTAACCAGTCTTTGCCCATAAAGAATAGAACCTATAACAGCAAAAATAACCAAAAAAGTAATAATTCCAGTGATCATTTTAACTTTCTTTACCCATTATTTCTTCTTCCATATCCCAAATCATTGATAAAATTTCTTCTCTTTTAGATACGAAATCTTTGTTATTTTTAATTTCCCTTAAATCTTCTTTTAAACCCATATTTGCAAATGGAAGTTTGTACTCTTTATGTATTCTTCCAGGTCTAGGAGCCATTACATAAACTCGTTCTCCTAATAATAATGCTTCTTCGACAGAATGAGTAATTAAAATAATTGTTTTTCCAGTTTCTTTCCAAATTTTTAAAACTAAAGACTGCATTTTTTCTCTAGTCAAAGCATCTAGAGCTCCCAAAGGCTCATCCATTAATATTAGATCTGGATCATTGATCAAGCACCTTGCAAGAGCTACTCTTTGCTGCATACCACCCGATAGTTGATATGTTGGTGTATTGCCAAAACCTTTTAATCCAACAATGTCTAGCCATTCTTCAACTTTTTGAGCGGTTTTAATTGTATCTTCTTTTTTCATTCGTAAACCAAAATTTACGTTTTCTGCAACTGTTAACCACTCAAATAAAGCACCTTGTTGAAAAACCATTCCTCTTTCAACTCCTGGCCCATCTATTTCTTTATCACCTAGGGTAATATTTCCAGAAGTTGGACGAAGAAAACCTGCTGCAATATTTAATAAAGTTGTTTTTCCACAACCTGAAGGTCCAAGAACAGTTAATAATTCTCCTTTTTTTAAAGTAAAACTTATATCCTTAAGTGCATGAACAGTTTCCCCCTTGGGAGACTTGAAGATCATATTTACATTTTGAGATACTAAATCACTCATAATAAATAATACTAAGACTTTATATTAAAATTTTTATAAAAAAAATAGGCACCAATTTATTAATTGGCGCCTATTTAATATTCTATTTTCAACTCTATTATGGAAGATAGCTAGTATCTACGACTTTAGAGTAATCTTTTAGAGCTGGGTTTTCAGATGTAGCAAACATTCCACCCATTACTTCTAGGTAAGTCATAAGTATACCACCTTTATTCATATACTTAGATTTCATAGTTGCTGCATTAGGGAATTCAAATCCACCCATTTGATTTTTTGTTGCGTCAAGACTCATAGCAGCATCTTTTGCTATTACATTCATATCTGATTTTCCAGCGTTGTGTTTAGCATTTGCTTCGTGAGTTACTTCAACAAAAGTTCTAACCATTCCAGGATTTTCTTTTAGGAATTTGTTAGTAACTGAAGTAATATCTATACCAGCAATTCCTTCAGCTTTTGCCTCATCAACCGTTAACAAAGAAGCACCTTTTTCTTTAGCTGCTTTGATAGACTTACCACCAAACAAACATGCCATTGCAACGTCACCGTTTACAAATGCTGCAGATCCATCTTCTGGGTTCATATCAACAACTTTCATTTTAGAAATATCAGCTCCAACGACCCTCATTGTTTCTTTAAAAACGTAGTCAGCCATTGTTCCTAAAGGAACAGCAACTTTTTGACCATCTAATTTTGAAGCTGCATTACCTTTATCAATGCCTTTAGCCGCAACACAAGTAGTTCCGCCCATTCCATAAATAACAGCTATATCTACAAGCTTAATAGGCGCTTTAGCATTAACCGCATTTACGAAAGGAGTTAAACCTTGTGAGTAAGATATATCAATATCACCAGACAACATAGCTTCAGTCATCTCTCCACCTGTTGCGAAGTTAGTCCATTTTACAGGTACACCCAAAGCTTTATCAAAAGTCTTTTTAACTTTTGCTTCTTGATTTGGAGTTGCCCACTCTAAGAAAAATGCTACTCTAACTTCGTTTGCAGCTGAATTAGCAACTGAAACAGACAAGTTTAAAGCAACAATAGTTCCTAGAATAAAACTAATTATTTTTTTCATTTAATCTCCTCATGTTTTTTAAATTTAAAAACGTAATTAAAGTAGAAAAAAAGAGACTTGTAAACGATAGTTTATTTGATCCCTGCGATGTAATAAACTATATACAACTTCCAAGTGTATAGATAAATTACGATTTTTATGGAGAGGATTTAAAAATTAGTCTAAGAAATTAAAAAAGATAACAAAAAAATTAAATAAATTATGAGCTCTGAATCAAAATTTAAAATGCCAAATTCTTTAAATGAACATTGGATGCCATTTACTTCTAATAAAGATTTTAAAGAAAAACCAAGATTAATTACAGAAGCAAAAGGCGTTTATATGAAAAACCATCAGGGACAAACTTTAATTGATGCAAGCTCAGGATTGTTTTGTAACCCACTAGGACACGGAAGAAAAGAAATTATAAACGCTATTACTCAGCAATTAGAAACTTTAGATTATTGTCAACCATTCCAACAAGGTTTTGGTGGATCTTTTGAACTTGCAACAAGAATTTCAAAACATACACCAGGAAACTTAAATAGAATATTTTATACTATTTGTGGTTCAACTGCTGTTGAAACCGCAATTAAAATTGCCATTGCTTATCATAAGGCAAGAGGTGAAGGCCAAAGATTTAGATTTGTTGGTCGAGAAAGAGCATACCACGGAATGAATATTGGAGCGACTTCAGTTGGTGGCATGGTTAACAATGTTAAAACGTTTGCAAGTGTGTTAATGCCAGGAGTTGTGCACATGAGACATACACATTTACCTGAGCATAAATTTATTTCAGGTCAACCTGAAACAGGTGCTGAATTAGCTAATGACTTAGAAAGAATTTGTACAAATTTTGGTTCAGAAAATATTGCAGCTTGTATTGTTGAGCCAGTCGCAGGTTCTACAGGAACGCTTGTTCCACCAAAAGGTTATTTGCAAAGGTTAAGAGAAATTTGTGATAAACATGGTATACTTTTAATTTTTGATGAAGTGATAACAGGTTGGGGGAGAATGGGCTCAGCATTTGGCGCTCAAGAATTTGGTGTAACTCCTGATCTTATGACAATGGCTAAAGCTACAACAAATGGAATAGTTCCAATGGGAGTTGTTGCATGTAAAGAAGAAATTTACGATGCAATTATGGAAAATTCTCCAAAAGGAACTATCGAACTATTTCATGGTTATACTTACTCTGGTATTCCAGTTTCTGTTGCAGCAGCTCTAGCTGTACAAGATATATTTGAAAAAGAAGATATATTTAAAAGATCAAAAGAAATGGCTCCTTATTTTCAAGAAGCGCTATTTTCTCTAAAAGATATTGACGTAGTTGAAAACATAAGAGGCTATGGGATGATGGGTGGAATTGATATGAAAATGGATAAAAAACCAGGAGTTGCAGGTTTCACATGTTTTAAACATTGTTATGAAGCAGGAGTAAATTTTAAAGCTACTGGTGATTGTTTAATTATTGCACCGATGTTTATTTCTGAAAAAAAACATATAGATGAAATAATCGAAAAACTTAGAGCTGGAATAAATAATTACGCGAAATCTAAAAAAAATTAGTTCTCAATGAAAATTGGAGTTCCAAAAGAAATTAAGCCGCAAGAAAATAGAATAGGGCTTACTCCAGATAGTGTTAAATCTTTAATCTCAAATGGTCACCAGGTTTTAGTTGAAAATAATGGTGGTTTTGAAGCTGGTTTTAATAATGAAGAATATGAATCTGCTGGAGCAAAAATTGTGCAGAAAGCAGAAGATATTTTTAATGACTCTGAAATAATAGTTAAAGTTAAAGAACCATTATCTAATGAAGTTAAAATGATTAGAGAAAACCAAATTGTTTTTACTTATCTGCATTTGGCAGCAGCAAAAGAATTAACTGAAGGGTTAATTAATTCAAAATCAATTTGTATAGCTTACGAAACAGTAACGGATAGTAATGGAAGACTTCCTTTACTTGCACCAATGAGTGCTGTTGCAGGAAGAATGTCAGTTCAGGCAGGAGCACATTGTTTAGAAAAAAATCAAAAGGGAAGAGGATTATTATTAGGAGGAGCACCAGGTGTTGAAGGTGGAACAGTGGTAATACTTGGAGGAGGAGTTGTTGGAGAAAATGCAGCTATTATCGCAACTGGTATGAAAGCAAAAGTTCATGTAGTAGATAAATCTGAAGCTAGATTAAAAGAATTATCAAAAATGTTTGGTGACAATATAATTCCCCAGCAAAGTGATAAAACAGATTTAAAAAAATTAATTTCAGAAGCTGATCTTTTAGTTGGTGGCGTTTTAATTCCAGGTGCTGAAGCTCCAAAATTAATTACAAAAGATATGCTAAAGTTAATGAAGCGTGGGTCAGTAATTGTTGATGTTGCAATAGATCAAGGAGGATGTGTTGAAACTAGTAAACCAACCACTCATGCCGAACCAACATATATTGTTGATGACATTGTTCATTATTGTGTAGCTAATATGCCAGGTGGAGTTCCAAGAACTTCCACTATAGCTCTAAATAATGCAACACTTCCGTTTTTAAATAAACTTGCAAAAAATGGTTACAAGAAAGCCTTAGAAGAAGATAAGAATTTTCTTGAAGGTTTAAATGTCTATAAAGGCCATATTACCTATAAAGCAGTAGCTGATGTATTTGGTCACTCTTTTGTATCTCCAGCAGATGCTATAAAATAAAATAATGAATAAAGAACTGCCAAGCAGTGCAAAAGTTGTTGTTATTGGCGGAGGAGTCACAGGTTGTTCAACAGCATATCATCTAGCTAAATTTGGCTGGAAAAATATTATTTTACTTGAGAGAGACCAGTTAACATCAGGTACTACCTGGCATGCAGCAGGTCTTGTTAGTCAATTAGGTCCATCAGCTGCAATAACAAAAATAAGAAAATATTCATTGGAACTTTATAAAAAACTAGAAGAAGAGATAGATTTCTCAAGTGGATTGAAATTAAATGGTGCTCTTTCAATTGCAACAACTAAAGGTAGATGGCAAGAACTTAAGAGACAAGCAACAACTGCTCAATTATTTGATGTTAATGTTGAAGTATTAAATATTAATCAAATAAAAAAAATATACCCAATTATTAATGAAAAAAATATATTAGGTGGAATTTTTATGCCAGGTGATGGCCAAGCTGATCCTATAGGGGTAACAAATTTATTAGCCAAAGCAGCAAGAAAAGAAGGTGTTAAAATATTCGAAAAATCACCAGTAGAAAAAATAATAAAAAAAAATGGAAGAACCGCAGGAGTTATTGTTAACGGTAAAACTATTGAATGTGAATATATTGTTCTTGCAACCGGTATGTGGTCTAGACAAATAGGTGAAGATTTGGGCTTCAGTATGCCTTTGTATCCAGCAGAACATTTTTATGTAATTACAGAAGGAATTAATGAATTGCCTAAAAATATTCCAGTTCTAAGAGATTTTGATGACAGATTGTATTTAAAAGAAGATGCAGGGAAAATGTTAATAGGAATATTTGAAGACAAATCAATTCCTGCTTTTAATAAAACAAATAGAGTTCCAGAAGATTTTTCTTACGGTGAGTTTCCTGAAAACTTTGAACATTTCGAACCTTATTTAGAAGCAGCTTTAAAAAGAGTTCCAATTTTAGAAAAAGCTGGAATTAGAAAATTTTTTGTAGGACCAGAATCATTTACCCCTGATACAAATACTCTTTTGGGAGAAGTGCCTGGTTTTAAAAATTTATTTGCATGTTGTGGATTAAATAGTATTGGAATTGGAAGTGGAGGAGGCGTAGGTAAAGTTACAGCTGAATGGTTAATGAACGGACATGTTAATGAAGACTTATTTATTTATGATATTAAAAGATTTCAAAATTTTCATTCAGATATAAGTTTTATCAAGGAAAGAATAACTGAAACTTTAGGAGATTTATATGGAATGCATTGGCCATTTAAACAACACAAAACTTCAAGAGATCAAAAACTAGTTCCTTATCATGATGAACTAAAAAAAGCAGGAGCATGTTTTGGAGTCTCAGGTGGATATGAGAGACCAATGTGGTTTGCAAAAAATGGGGAAAGTTCAGAATATATATATTCTTACAATTATCAAAATTGGTACCCGTCAGCAGAGTTTGAAACAAAAAATACAAGAGAAAATATTGGATTATTTGAATTAACTCCTTTTTCTAAATATGATTTAGAAGGTGAAACCGTTCATCAAGAACTTCAAAAAATTTGTACTGCTAATATTAAAAATGAAATTGGAAAATGCACCTACACTCAAATGTTAAACGAAGATGCTGGTATAGAAACAGATTTAACAGTTGTTTGTTTAAAGAATGATAAATATAGAATTATAACTGCTGCCGCAAATAGAGAGCATGATAAATTTCATATTGAAAAGTACTTATCAAAAAATATTAAGATATCTGATGTTACTGATGATTATTGTGTTTTAGGAGTATTTGGTCCAAAAAGTAGAAATTTAATGAAAGATTTGAGTAAAGATGACTTTTCTAATGAAAATTTCAAATTTGGTACAGCAAAATATATAAAAATTAATGAAATAAATGTTTGGGCTCAAAGATTATCTTATGTGGGTGAGTTGGGTTATGAACTTTATATAGAAAAAGATAAAGCCAAAGAAATATTTAATATAATTATAAGTAATGGGAAAAAATATCAATTAAGTCTTTGTGGTATGCATGCAATGGATATTATGAGAATGGAAAGTGGTTTTTTACATTGGGGACATGATATTTCACCTAAAGAAAACCAGTATGAAGCAGGTTTAAACTTTGCAATTAGTTATAAAAAAAATGTAGATTTTGTAGGTAAAGAAGCATTACTTAAAATTAAGGAAAAAAAACAAAAAAAAAAATTTGTAATGCTAACTTTAAAAGATAGCAAACCAGGTGAACCACTAATGTTGCACGATGAACCAATTTATCTTGATGGTAAAATAATTGGTAATACTACTTCAGGTAATTATACATTTAATTTTAATAAAAATTTAGCATTTGGTTACGTAAAATTAGATGAGGATATAAATAATCAAATAGTAGAGATAGAAATAGAAAAAAATAAATATAAAGCTGAGATACTTTCAAAACCATTAAACCAAAATAATTTTAAAAATTGCTAATTAGAACAATTTTAAAGTAAATTATGACCCAAATTGGACTAGCAATAATTTGCATGAATAGAATTTCTGTGGTTAAATTAACTTTTTATGAGTGGAGAATACATAAATAATACAGTTGAGACCCAAAAAGCAGAAGGTGAACTTCACTCATATAAAAATCCTACATTAAATAAAAAAAGAGTTGATATAAATGTTTTACTTAACAAAGTAAGAATAGCTCAAAAAAAAGAAAAAATGGAATCAACTATTTTTTTTGGTTTAGTTGCAGCAGTCATAGTTGTAACTGGCATAATTGTTTCTATCTAACTAAAAAAAATTATATTATTAATTCTTGATATTGTAGAGCTTAGCTCCTTTATATTGTTTAATCTAAGTTTATTTAAGTCACTAACGAATTTTCCTTTTGTCATATAATAAAGATTATTTTCGTCTTTAAATATATCATTTTGTTTTGACAATATTTTAAGTTTTCTAATTACAGTTGGTCTTGGAATTCCTGTCAGATCACTAATTGTCATAGCGTTTATTCCTTTTTTGTTTCCAATGTTAAAAACCTCATCTATCCATTCTTTTTGGTAATGCTTTTTATTTTCAGTTTTTTTTAAAAACATGATTTGGTTGTACATTAGGCAACCAGCAATGAAAAATAGTTCTGAATCATTATTAGCTAATACTTTCCTAACAAGCAAATAATCTATTTGATAGTCTAAAAAAATTGCCAAAATTTGAGTAAATCTATTTTTTATTTTTTTTACAAAAAAATCTTTTTCATAATATTTTTTTACTTCTTTTTCTTTGTATAGTAACCACGAAACATACTGTAAAATTTTTGAGAAAGAATTAATAGTATTTTCTGGTTTTTGAAGAAGTCCTGCTTTCAACGTAACAGAAATTTTTTTTTTATTTTTTAAAAGTATACCTTCTTCTTGAAGTTCTAAAATTTTTCTTCTAGCAGTCTCTTTAGAGAGTCTAAGTTTTTGAGATATTTGAATAATATTAATTTTATCTAAATCAAATCTAGGATTAATATAAAATTCAGATAGAGATTTAACTTTAAATACTTCACTCAGTTCAACAAAATTTTCTTTATATAAATATACCAAAATATTATACTTATCTAAATCTTTTAAAGATTTATAAGCTTGTTGAAGCCAATTGAACTGGAATTCTATAAATAAGTAATGGATAGAATCGTAATTATTACAATAAATATCATAAATTTTTTTTTCAGAAATTTTTGTTGGTACTATGCCTGTTTCATTCTTTGGTATTGTAACATCCGATAAAGAACTTATAATTTTATTATTCATTATTAATAATTTTTTTTAAAAAAATATTACAAATTATTTGTTAGAAATGAAACTTTTATTTAGAAAATGTATCGTTATATTGATTAGAAACTCTTACAAATGTTGTGCATTTGCTAAGTTGTTTTAATGAAGGTGCCCCAACATAAGTACAACTACTTCTTACACCACCTAATATATTTAGAACTGTATCTTTAATTTTTCCTCTATATTTTACTCTAACTGTTCTTCCTTCGCTACTTCTGTAATCTGACAGTCCACCATAATGTTTTTTATTTGCAACATCTGAACTTGATCCATAAAATTCAATATATTTTGATCCGTTTGATTTTACTAATTTACCCTTACCTTCGTCATGTCCAGCCAACATACCTCCAAGCATAACAAAATCTGCTCCTCCACCAAAACCCTTTGCAACATCTCCTGGACAGGTACATCCACCATCTGCAATTATATGCGCACCTAACCCATGAGCAGCATCAGCACATTCAATTACTGCACTTAATTGCGGATATCCTACACCAGTTTGTATTCTTGTAGTACAAACACTTCCAGGACCAATACCAACTTTAACTATGTCAGCTCCACTTAAAACTAATTCTTGAGTCATATCTGCCGTAACAACATTACCTGCTATTATAGTTTTAGTTGGATATTTATCTCTTACAGATTTAATAAAACTTGTGAAATGCTCAGAATAACCATTTGCTACATCTATACAAATAAATTTAAAAAAACTAAACTCTTTCATTATTTTATCTAAATTTTGAAAGTCTTCTTTTTTAATACCAATGCTAATAGCAATATTTTGGTACATTGATTTTATTTTTTTAAAATGTTTGATTTTTTTTACATCATGCTGTTTTGTTAAACATGTAATCATCCCGTATTCATTTAATTTTTCTGCAATCCCTAGCTCACCAACCCCATCCATATTTGCAGCCATAATTGGAACACCAGACCATTCATTTTTACTGTATTTAAATCTATATGTTCTTAATAAATTTACATCTTTCCTGCTTCTTAAAGTGCTTCTTTTTGGTCTAAAAAGCACATCTGAATAGTCCAATTTTAATTCTTCTTCAATTCTCATCGATGATGAAACTATATATGAAACTCATTATTGCAATTGAAATTTTAGTTGTGGATAAGTATTGAGTATCAAATTAAAGCCATTAAATATCGGTAATTTATTAAATAAATGTTAAATTGATTTAATAGTTAAAATTATGAAAATTTACGATTGTACTACTTTTTATTCTGAACACATGATGCTAGATGTTAGATTTCATATTTTAGATAAGCACGTTGAAAAATTTATTGTTTCAGAATCAACCTTTTCTCATAGTGGTAAAAGAAAAAAACTTAATTTTGATATTAATAATTATAAAAAATTTAAAGATAAAATAATATACCTGGTCATCGACAAAGAGCCTGAAAATTTAATAAATATTGATAAAGATCCTAGTTTAATTAACTCAAATAAAAGAATGAATAGTATTAAAAGAATTGAGTTATCTTACAACTTTATGGAAAATTCCATAAAAGATATTGCTGAAGACGATATTGTTATTTTGAGTGATAATGACGAAATACCAAATTTAGATTCCAAACAATTTAAAAACTGTAAAAAAAAAATTATTTTATTTAAACAATTATTTTTTTATTACAAATTTAATTTATATTATGATTTAATGCCATGGTTTGGTTCCAAAGCCTGCACAAAGAAAAAATTAAAATCTTTTGCTTGGCTCAATAATCTCAAAGCAAAAAAATACCCTTTTTGGAGATTTGATACATATTTTTCTCAAAATAAATTAAATAATTTAGAAATTATTGATGATGGAGGCTGGCATTTTACTAATGTTAAAACAGCAGAAGATCTATATGAAAAATTTTCTAATTTTGGACATCATGACGAATTTGATGAGAGTGGAATAACTGTTGATAAATTAAAAGATTATATTAATCAAGGTATAGTATTTTATAATCATTTTTTAGACCAAAAAAATAAAGATAAATGGAAAAATAATTATAAATTAAAAAAAACTAACGACAAAATGTTACCAAAATATTTAATTGAAAATAAAGAAAAATATATTGATTGGTTTAGCTAAAAAAAATTAAAATGATAAAATGGGGAGTTGTAGGACTTGGAAGCATGGCAAATAATTTTGCCGATGCAATTAAAGAAGTAAAAAATGCTAAGCTTATTTCTATTTCAAGTAAATCAAGCAATAAATTAAATGAATTTGGAAAAAAATTTAATATACCCAAAGAAAATCAATTTAGCGATTATGATGAAATTATTAAATCAAAAGATTTAGACGCGCTTTACATATGTACACTTAATAACACTCATATGGATTTAATTATTAAATGTGCAAAAAATAAAAAGAATATTTTATGTGAGAAACCTTTAGCAATTAATTACGAAGAAGCTTTAAAAATATCTGAAAATATAAATAAATTTAAAGTCAATTTTTATGAGGCAATTGCATATAGATCACATCCACAAACTCTTGAGTTAATTAAACTAATTAAAAATAATAATATTGGAGAATTAAAATCTATAGAATGTTATTTTGGATTTAAAGTTAAAAGAATTAAACCAAAATCAAGACTATTTAATAAAGATTTTGGTGGGGGAGTATTATTAGATTTAGGTTGCTATCCAGTCAGCTTTATTGGTCTACTATGTAGCTATGATGACTTAAGAATAACAGATATAAACGGAAGCTTTTCAACCACAAATGTTGATGATCATGTCGAAGTTGAATTTGAAGCAAAAAGAAATATTAAAACTAAGTTTATTATTAGCTTTAAAGAAAATTTAGATAATACTTGTTTAGTTTATGGTGAAAAAGGCTATATAAAAATTACATCACCATGGTTACCTGGAAAGAAAACATACATTGAAGTTGTAAATTCCAATTCTTATTTCAAGCAATTTATAAATTCAGAACATGGTGTCTATGCAAATCAAATTGAAAATGTCTCTTTAAATTTTAAAAATAAAAATAATAGTAGCATTCATAATTTAGTAGATATTGAAGAGTCTTTAAAAATTAAGAAGACTTTAGACGAATGTTTTTCCAAGTTAAATAATTGATTGAATCAATATTTAAAAGTAATATAACTCAACATAATTTTAATGGCGGGGTAGCTCAGTTGGTTAGAGCGCGGGACTCATAAGCCCGAGGTCAGTGGTTCGATCCCACTTCCCGCTACCATTTTAAATTATTATTTATCAATTATTGAATTAAAACTTAGATTTAATTTATCTTTTTTTGAAATTATTGGATTCTTAATTGGCCACTTAATATTTAATGTTGGGTCATTCCATAAAATTCCAGACTCTGTTTTTTTGTCTCTATAATTTGTACATTTATAATTCATAATAGTATTATTTTCTAAAGAGCAAAAACCATGTGCAAAACCTGGTGGTATGTATATCGATTTATTTTCTTTAGCAGATAAAATTATTGAAAAATGTTTGCCAAAGGTTTTTGATTTTCTTCTTAAATCAACAGCAACATCAAAGACTTTCCCTCTCATTACAGTAATAAACTTACCTTGGGGCCTGTTTTTTTGAAAATGTAACCCTCTTAGAACATTTTTTTTAGAAAAAGACATTATTTCAAATATAAATTTTTTTTTAATTAAATTATTTTTAAAAACTTCTCTTAAATATCCTCTTTTGTCGATATAAGTTTTTTTCTTTAAAATGATTAAATCTTTAAAATTTGTTTTAATTATTTTCATTTATTAATTTTTTAAAAGTTTTACATATATATTCTAATTCTTGTTTTTTCATACCTTGATGACACCCTAATAAAATACCATTTTTCATTACATCATCCGCGTTTTTATCAATAAACTTATATTTTTTATATATTCTGTTCTTCATAACTGGTTGCTTAAGAATATTTCCAGTGAATATTGTTCTTGTCTGAATATTGTGCTTTTCAAAAAATATTTGCATTTGTTTTCTATTAAAAATTTTATTCTTTTTTATAACCAATGGAAAAGCTAACCATGCAGTTCTAAGCCCTTTTTCTTGGAACGGTAATTTTAAGAATTGAGGATATTTAGAAAAAAAATCTTTTAAATATTTAAAATTGTATTCTCTTTTTGAAATGTTTTGTTTTAGTTTTTTAATTTGTTCTAGTGCAAATGCTGCTGAAATTTCTGAAGGTAAAAAGTTATATCCCATTTCAGAAAAAATATATTTTCCATCATAATCAATACCTGATATCTTAGTTCTGAATCTTTTGTTTATATTTTCAGACTCATTATAAACTGCGGAAGATCTTCCCCATCCTCTTAATAATTTTGCTTTTTTATATTCTTCAAGATTATTAAAACATACAATTCCACCAAAACCTGCTCCATTTATGATATGAGATGCGTAAAAACTATTAGTAACCACATCTGAATATTTACCAAAGTTTTTTGAATTATATGAATAACCAATAGTATCAGCACTATCTTCTAATACTTTTAAATTATATTTTTTTGCTAATTTATTAACTTTTATCCAGTTACATACATTTCCCAAAAGATTAGGCAGCATTATAGCTGCAGTTTTTTTATTAATGCATTTTTCAATTTGATCTATATCAGCAATAAATTGATTTTCTTTAACCCCAATAAAATGTGGTATCAAACCCAGCTGATATATTGGTGCTACGGTTGTAGAAAAGGTTAAATTAGTAGTTATAATTTCTGATCCTTTTTTAAGATTAAAAGAAGATAATCCTAATAAATTTGCAGAAGATCCAGAATTAACCATTAATCCAAATTTTTTTCCAAAAATTTTTGAGACAGTTTTTTCAATTTTTTTAACCTTTGGTCCGTCGATTAAAGATAAGTTGCTATTTCTTAAAACGTTAATTACAGCTTTAATTTCTTTATTATCGTAAACTGCTTTACCGTAGTAAATTTTTTTCATATTAGTTAATTATAAACTTGGCTAAATCTTTTATTTTACTATTATTTGGCCTCCAAAAAGGTAGCATTTTGTACTTATAAATTTTTTCTTTTAAATTAATATTAGAAGACCATTGAACTTTTATTTTTTTATGCGATGTACTATTTATTAATTTTACTAAATTAGAAACTTTAACGTTTTCTTTGTTACACATCAAATAATTACCTGGCATAACTTTTTTTTTTAAAATTATATTTACTCCACTACATATATCTTTTACATTTAATAAATTCATACTTAATTTTTTCGAAACTACCTTACTTGTTTTGTTATTTTTATAATTTTGCTTTAGTACTTGAATTATTTTTTTTCTCCTATCGTTATTACCAAAAGTTTCTGATAAAAAAATATTATAAAATTTTGATCTTGGGTAAATTTTTTTATAATAATCTAATATTTTTGAAAAAGATTGTTTATAGGACGAATATAGATTCTTTGCATTATTAAGTTTTCCATTATAGTTTTCCCAAACAGTTGTAAAATTTATAAATTTTTTATATTTTAAGTATTTATTTAGGTCTAAAATTACATTACCCAAAAGAATATTGGAAACTGACATTTTTTCTAAATCTTCAAAATTATGAGTTTTACAATAATGTGTTGCACAATGAATTACAAAATCTATCTTTTTTTTTTTAAAAAAACTTTTAAAATTTTTAGGTGAATTAAAAGATACAATATTTAAATTTTTATTTTTAATTTTTTTCAAGCGACTGTCTTTTTTTCTAACTATAACATAAAGTTTATAATAGGTTATTAAATCCTTAATTAAATTTAAACCCACAAACCCCGATCCCCCAGTTAACAGTATTGTTTTTTTCATTTTAAAGTTTTTTTAGGTAATTAGAGTAATTGCAATTACCATAAAATTTAATTTGATTATCCAAATGTTTTTTGCCTATCCATTTATTTTTATAAGCAATTTCCTCAATACATGCTATTTTGAAACCTTGGCGATTTTCAATAGTCGATATAAAATTTATTGTTTGATAATAATCTTCAATAGATCCAGTATCTAACCACGATCCACCTCTTCCAATAATTTCAGCATTTAGTTGCCTTTTTTTTAAGTATTTTTTAAGCAAATCTGTTATTTCTGTTTCTCCTCTTCTTGAAGGCTTTAATTCTTTTGCATATTTAACCACTTTATTATCAAAAAAATACAAACCTGTAATAGCATAGTTAGAAAAATTATTTTTTGGTTTTTCAACAATTTTTAAAATTTTATTATTGTTCGAAATTTTTGCTACTCCAAATAGTTCGGGATTTTTTACATAATGTAAAAAAACTTTAGCTCCTTTTTTAATCTTTGTTCCTCTAATAAGAGTTTTCGTTAAATTTTGACCATAAAAAAAATTATCTCCCAAAATTAAAGCAACATTACTTTTTGCAATAAATTTTTCTCCAATTTTAAAAGCCTCTGGCAAACCATTTGGTTTATCTTGTTCTTGGTAAGAAATTTTAATTCCTAGATTTTTCCCATCTGGTAAAAGTTTTTTATATTGTTCTTTTTGTCCCTTGTTAACTATGATTAAGATATTTCTTATTTTTGCTAGCATCAGAATACTCAAAGGATAATATATTAAAGGCTTATCATACAAAGGTAAGAGCTGTTTATTTACTGCTTTAGTAAGTGGACTCATTCTTGTTCCTTTTCCACCTGCTAAAATAATCCCTTTTTGCATCATTTGATTAAACCAATTCTATTAATAATATCTTTTCTATTTAAAAAAGAAAAATAACTTAAATTTTCAAAATACCATAAAAAAGTTTTTTCAAGACCTTTATCAATTTTTACTCTAGTTTTCCATTTTAGTCTTTTATTAATTTTCTTACTATTCAAAGCATATCTAATATCATGACCAGGTCTATCTTTAACAAATTGTATTTTAACATTTTTTTCTAGCTTTATATATTTTTTAGAAATCTTAATAATTTTTTTTGCAATTTCTAAATTCGATATATTTAGATTTGATCCTATATTATAAAATTCACCAATTTTACCTTTTTCAAATACTTTTAATATACCCAAACAATGGTCTTCAACATAAATCCATTCTCTTGAATTTTTTCCATTTCCATAAATAGGTATTTTTTTATTATTTAAAATATTAAAAATAATTTTTGGGATCAGCTTTTCCGGGTGTTGTCTCGGGCCATAATTATTTGAACAGTTGGTTATTAAACATGGTAATTTAAATGTTCTAATATAAGAAGATATAATATGATCTGAAGATGCTTTACTTGCAGCGTAAGGAGAGCTAGGTTTATATTTCCATTCCTCAGTTGATCTACCTTTTAAAACATCACCATAAACTTCATCTGTAGAAACGTGTAGAAATTTAAATTTCTTGTTATTATTTAAATATTTTTTTGTGACCTCAAGTAAATCAATAAGCTCAAGAACATTAGAATAAAAAAATTTTTTTGGATTTTCTATTGATCTATCAACATGTGTTTCTGCGGCAAGATTAATTATACCTAAAGGATTATATTTTTTTAGAACTGAGAATACTTTATTTTTATTTCCTATACTGCATTTGATAAATTTATATTTTTTATTATTTTTTAAATGCTTAACATTATATTGATTCGAAGAATATGTAGACTTATCAATATTTATGACATAATAGTTTTTTTTTATTAACAAATCTATTAAGTTGCTACCAATGAAACCAAGGCCTCCTGTAACAATGATATTTTTTTTCATAATAGTGTTTTTTTTACATTATAATAAATTGGTTACAAATGAATTATAAAAAACTTACAGTAGGAATCGTAACTTACAAAAGTGAAAATGTCATATTTCAGTGCATAAAATCACTTGAAGGTTTTAAAAATATAATAATTTTAGATACCTCTAACGACGAAAATCTAAAAAATAAAATTAAAAAAAAATACCCTAGAATAAAATTTATCCTTTCCAAAGAAAATCTTGGATTTGGTGTTGGTAGTAATAAAATAGCCTCATTATGTAAAACAGAATATTTATTTTTAATAAGTCCAGATGTTAGGTTAAATAAGTATTGTATAAAAAATTTACTTAAGGCCTCAAGGTCATTAAATGATAATTTTTATGTTTTATCTCCTGCGTCAAAAGATAAAAATTTTGGCTATTTAAAGAAAAATATTTTTAAAAAAAATACTAATATTGTTGAAATTGATTATGTTAAAGGTTTTGCAATGTTTTTAAATTTAAAAAAATTTAAAAAAATTAAATTGTTTGATAAAAATATTTTCCTTTATTTGGAAGAAATTGATCTTTGTAAAAGAATTTTAAAAGATAAGGGAAAAATTTATTTAGTAAAAAATGCTATCTCAAGGCACCTTGGTGGCAAGTCATCAAATATCGGTTTTGAATATGAAAAATGTAGAAATTGGCATTGGATGTGGTCTAAAACTTATTTTAATTTTAAATACAAAAATTTTTTATATTCTTTGGCAAATTCTTTATTCGATATATTAACTAACTTAATAAAATGTATATTATATTTCATGATAAATAATAAAAAAAGTCAACTTTGTTATCTAAGATTTTTAGGAACTTTAAATTCAACAATTAGAAATAAATCATACTACAGGCCAAAAATAAACTAATGTCCTGGAAAATTAATCAAACTCTCAACTTTGTACTTCATATTTAGTAATTTATCAGCTCCACCCAGATCAAATAAGTTTATAACAAAAATAAATCCTGATACTTTAGCTTTAGAAATTTCAACAAGTTTTGCAGCAGCTTCTGCGGTACCACCTGTAGCTATTAAATCATCTATAATTAGTATATTATCATTTTCATTAAAGGAGTCTTTGTGAACTTCAATTGTTGCAGTGCCGTATTCTAATTGAAAATCTATTGAATGTGTGTCTGCTGGTAATTTATTTTTTTTTCTTAGTAATATAAAAGGTTTATTAATTAAATATGATACTGCTGAAGCAAAAACAAAACCTCTAGACTCAATGGCTGCTATTTTATCAACTTTAAATTCTTTAGATCTTTCAATTATTTGATTTATGCATTCTTTAAAGGCTTTTTCATTTTTAATTAAAGTTGTTATGTCTCTAAAAAGAATCCCTTTCTTTGGATAGTCTTGAATTGATCTAATATAGTCTTTTAAATCCATAATAAATTACGATATATAAATAAATAAATTATTTTTTTAATATGGCAAACAATAAATTAGCAATAATTGGTGGAAGCGGCCTATATGACGTTGAGGAATTCAAAGAAAGAGAACTGTTAGATATAAATACACCATGGGGCAAGCCTTCTGACCAAATTTTAAAAACTAATTTTAATAATAAAGAAGTTTTTTTTTTACCAAGACACGGAAAAGGTCATTTTATAAATCCGTCTAATATAAATTTTAGAGCCAATATAGACGCTCTAAAACAACTTGGCGTAACAGATATTGTGTCTGTTTCTGCAGTTGGTTCTTTAAAAGAAGATTTGCCTCCAGGTAAATTTGTAATTATTGATCAATTTATCGATAGAACTTTTGCAAGAAATAAAACATTTTTTAATGATGAAATAGTTGCTCATGTTTCTATGGCACACCCAACATCAACTGGACTTATGAATGCATGTGAGGAAGCTATAAAAAAAGAAAATATAGATTATCAAAGAGGAGGAACTTATGTTGTAATGGAGGGTCCACAATTTTCGACACTAGCAGAGTCAAATTTATATAGATCTTGGAAAGCTGATGTAATTGGCATGACTAATATGCCCGAGGCAAAATTAGCAAGAGAGGCTGAGATTAGATATGCATCTGTTTCTATGGTTACAGATTATGATTGTTGGCACCCTGACCATGAAAATGTAGATGTCCAACAAGTTATAAAAGTTCTTTTGGGAAATGCTGCTAAAGCTAAAAGTATGATTAAAAATTTAATAGAAAATTTTGAAAAATACATAGATCAAAATGATCCTGCAAACAATTGTTTGGATGTGGCAATAATTACTGCTCCAGAAAAGAGAACTCAAAAGACTAAAGATAAGTTAAAAACAATTGCTGGAAGAGCTTTGAACAAATGAATAAAAAAATTGTTTTTAATGGATCTTGTGGCTGTGGAAATGTAAAATATAAAATTATCAATGAACCTTTATTCACCCAAGCTTGCCACTGTAAAGATTGTAAAAAATCTACAGGTTCTTCATTTGTTATACACACAATGGTTCTTTCAAATGAATTTCAAGTCAACGGAGATGTTGCATCAATAGATTTGCCGACAGGCAGTGGAAAAGGAGTTAATGCTTATTTTTGTATTATTTGTGGTGTTTATGTTTTTTGTAAATATAAAGTTTCTGAAGGAAGAATTGCAGTTAGAACTAAAACTCTTGAAAATCCTTTAGAGCCTCAAGCACACATTTTCGTTAAAGATAAAGATCCATGGATAGAAATCAAAGACAAAACAATTTGTCATGATGAGATGTATGACAGGGAAAAAACATGGTCCAAAGAAAGTCTTGAAAGAATTAAATGAAAATAAAAGGAAAAGAATACTGTACAATTTGGTTTGAAAATAATGTTGTAAAAATTATTGATCAAACAAAACTTCCACATAAATTTATTATTAAAGAACTAAAAACTGTAAAAAATTCTATTAATGCTATTAAAACAATGGAGGTAAGAGGTGCACCTTTAATTGGTGCTACTGCAGCTTACGGGTTAGTTTTAGCTATTCTTGAGAATAATGATCAGTCTTTTTTAAAAAAATCGGCAGAAGATTTAATTAATTCTAGACCAACAGCCATAAATTTAAAGTGGGCGATTGATAGAATGATGAATAAATTATCAGGCGTTAATAGTGATAAAATTTTAGAAATAGCATTAAATGAAGCAAAAGAAATTTGTGAAGAAGATGTTAATTTCTGTGAGAATATTGGATTAAATGGTCTTAAAATAATTGAGGAAATTTATAACAAAAAAAAAGATACAGTAAATATTTTAACTCATTGTAATGCTGGTTGGCTTGCAACAATTAATTGGGGAACAGCAACTTCTCCAATTTATCATGCACATAAAAAAGGTATACCTGTTCATGTATGGGCTGACGAAACAAGACCAAGAAATCAAGGAGCTAATTTAACTTCCTATGAATTAAATGAGGAACAAATTCCAAATACAATTATTGCAGATAATACTGGTGGTATTTTAATGCAAAGAGGTCAAGTTGATATGTGTATTGTCGGAACGGATAGAACGTTAGCTAATGGTGATGTTTGCAACAAAATCGGAACTTACCTTAAGGCGCTTGCTGCTTATGATAATAATGTTCCTTTTTATGTGGCACTGCCGAGCTCAACAATTGATTGGAATATCAAAAATTACAAAGACATACCAATAGAAGAAAGAAATTCCGAAGAGCTGTCACACATCGAAGGCTTGGACGAAAATGGAAATGTAAAAAAAATTCAAATTTATCCAAAAAAAAGTAAATCAATGAATTTAGCCTTTGATATTACACCTGCAAAATATGTAACAGGTTTGATTACTGAAAAAGGATTATGTGAAGCTTCAGAAAAAGGCTTAAAAAATTTATTTAAATGAATAATTTAAAGGAAAGACAGGAAGTAATAGAGTATTCAGTAAAATTGAATACTACCAATTTATCTCCATTAAGATCAGGCAATATCTCTGTAAGGGGAATAGAAGATGGAGTTGAAGGTTTTTTTATAACTCCTTCAGGTAAAAAATATGAAACATTAAAACCAGAGGATATTGTTTTCTTATCTTTAAGCGAAGAAAAGGATTTTTTATCTTGGTTTAATTCTGGGAAAAATCCTTCTTCAGAATGGAGATTTCATCAAGATATTTATAAACATAAAAGAACAGCTCATGCTATAGTTCATACACACTCACCTCATGCATCAGCTGTATCATCTCATGGAAAATCAATACCTGCTTTTCACTATATGATAGCGCTAGCTGGTGGTGATGATATAAAATGTGCTGAATACGCAACATTTGGAACAAGAGAACTATCTCAAAATATTATTAATGCATTAGAAAAAAGAAAAGCATGCTTGATGTCAAATCACGGTCAGGTTGCTTTTGGGTATAATTTGAAACAAGCCTTTGAGTTAGCACAAGAGGTAGAAAATATTTGCCAACAATATATTATTGCTCTAAAGTTGGGAAAACCTAAGATTCTTTCATTTGCAGAAATGGAAAAAATTTTAGACAAAGTGAAAAATTATAAAAGCGGGTAGTAATATGATTAAAGTGGGGGAGCATGTTACCTTAGATATAATTGGCACAAAAAAAGAATACGAACCTTCTTTTTTTGAAAATTTAGTTCATAAAATTGCAGAAAAAGCAAAGGTAACAGTACTAAATATTGCTAAATATAAATTTGAACCCCAAGGATTTACATTAGTTGCCTTGTTAGCTGAAAGTCATATTAGTTTTCATACGTATCCAGAAAAAGGAATAATTAGCTTTGATTTTTATACTTGTGGAACCGTTTCACCATCTATTGCTCTAGATGTTATAAAAAAGGAAATTGATCATAAAAGAATAATCAAAAAAGAATTAAATAGAGATACAATTTCTTTTCATTATGACAACACAAGTACCAATGGATTAAAAAAAAATTATCTAGTTAAAGAAGTTCTAGAAGATTTTAAATCAAAAGTAGGCCAGCATATTGAAATATTAAATTTAATTGAGTATGGAAAATCATTATTCATAGATGGTGATTTACAAGTTGCTGAAAGTGATGAACATTTATATAGCGGTACGTTTGTAAATTCTGCAATGAAATTGAATAAAAGTAAAGATAGGGCTGCAATTATAGGTGGTGGAGATGGTGGAGTAGCAAGAGAATGCATAGCTAAAGGTTTTGGATTTATTGATTGGTATGAACTAGATCCTGAAGTTGTAGAGGTTTGTAAAAAACATATTGGATCTATTGGAAAAAATGCAACTGAAAAAAATTCTGTAAAATGTGTTTGGGGTGATGCTTTTGAAAGTATTAAAAAAGTGGAAGATGACAGTTATGATAAAATATTTATTGATTTGAATGATGATCAGTTTTGTATAGACCTTGCAGCAAAAAATATGAATTCTTTGGTAAGAATCCTTAAACCAGACGGAGTTATAACTGCTCAAGTTGGAAGCCAAGATAAAAAACCTAAACAGGTTGATAATTGGCTAAATGTTTTTAATAAAAATTTTGGTAATGCTACCTTAGATAGAGTTTATATCCCAAGCTTTGATAGTTCTTGGAACTTTTACTCATCAATTAATCATTAATTTTATCTTTTTAAATCTTAAATTTTGTGGAATAATGACTAATAATTAATATTAATTAGAGGGGAAAAATAATGAAATTGAAAAAAATTATATTAAGTGTTTTTGCTTCTATATTTCTTTTTAGTTCAACCCTATCTGCGGATACTATTAGAATTGCAACAGAGGGAGCATATCCTCCGTGGAATTCTAAATCTGAAGATGGAAAACTGATTGGATTTGAAGTTGAGCTTGCAAACTGGCTATGCATTTACATGGAAAGAGATTGCAAAATTGTTGAACAAGACTGGGATGGAATGATTCCTGCACTAAGAATGAGAAAATACGATGCTATTATGGCAGGTATGTCAATTACTGATGAAAGAAAAAAAGTAATTACTTTTTCTCAAGGTTATGCTGATGAAGTTGCATCTCTTGCAGTTATGAAAGGTTCTGACCTGGAAGGAATGGATACACCAGAAGGTATTAATTTATCTTTAGGTGGAAAAGATGTTAACGCTGCTCTTAAAACTATTACAAGCGCTTTAGCTGGTAAAACAGTTTGTACACAAACTGGAACTATTCATCAAAACTTTTTAGAGTCGGGTGATGTAGGAAAAGTTGATGTTAGAACTTATAAAACTCAAGATGAGGTTAACTTAGATCTAGCAGCTGGTAGATGTGATGCAGCATTAGCAGCAGCAGTAGCATTTACAGATTACGCTGAAAAATCTGGTAAAAATGTTGTGTTAGTTGGACCAACTTTTTCTGGTGGACATTTTGGAAATGGCGTAGGCGTTGGTTTAAGACAAGATGCACAATTTGGTTCAGATTCTGCTCTTGGAAAAAGAGATGCTCAATTACTTAAAGATTTCAATGCAGCTATTGATAAAGCAAGAAAAGCTGGAAAAATTAGTGAACTTGCTACTAAGTGGTTTGGCTTCGACGCGTCAATGTAAATTTATAATTTAAAAGGCGGTTAATTTTTAACCGCCTTTTTTCATGGAATTATTATCATTTGGAGATAAAGGTTGGGGAGATGAGCTATTTATAGCCACTCTAATGACTATTGCTGTTGCAATTACAGCAATGTTGATTGGTTTTCTATTTGCATTAATTTTTACACCTCTAAAACTTTCAAAATATAAAATTTTAAATTTAATTTCTAACTTTTATACTACAGTTGTCCGAGGGGTTCCGGAACTTTTAGTTATATATCTTTTTTTTTTTGGTGGCAGTGGAGCAATAATGTATGTTGCCCAGATTTTTGGTTATTATGATTACATTGAAATAAATGCTTTTTTAACTGGAGCAATTTCAATTGGTATAATTTCAGGCGCATATTCAACTGAAGTATTTCGTGGAGCAATTCAATCAATAGATAAAGGGCAATTTGAAGCTTGCCATGTTTTAGGTTTAAAAAAATATATATTTTTTTTTAAAGTAATAATGCCTCAAATGTTAAGACTAGCAATTCCAAATTTAAGTAATGTTTGGCAGATTACACTTAAAGATACTTCATTAATATCTGTGACTGGATTGGTAGAAATAATGAGACAATCTTATATAGCGGCTGGGTCAACCCGAGATCCACTTTTATTTTATTCAGTTGCTGCAGTTTTATATTTATTGCTGACTTACTTAAGCATGAAATTAATAAATAGATTAGAAAGAAACTATAGCAGAGGTTATTAATGGATTTTGATTTAATTATAACAAGCTTTCCTAAGTTATTAAGCGCAACATTAATTACTTTAAAACTTTTATCAGCCTCATTATGTTTTGGTATGATTTTAGGTTTATTTTTTGCAATATTAAGATTAAATAAAAATAAATTAATAAGTGGTTTTGCATATGTTTATTCATATGTATTTAGAGGTACACCACTTTTAGTTCAGATATTTATTATTTATTTTGGTCTTGGACAAATTGAGTATTTAAGAACAACTTTTTTATGGGTTATATTAAAAGAACCTTATTGGTGTGCAATTATTGCATTTTCACTAAATACTGGAGCCTATACATCTGAAATATTAAGATCTGCATTTCAAACAATAAAACCTGGTATAATTGAAGCTGGTAATAGTTTAGGATTAAATAAATTAATTATATTTACTAAAATTCAAGTTCCAATAGCAATTAAACAATCTCTTCCTGCTTATGGGAATGAAATAATATTAATGCTTAAAGGCACGTCTTTAGCAAGTACTGTAACACTTATGGATATAACTGGTGTTGCAAAATTTATTATTTCTACAACATTTAGACCAATCGAAGTTTTTATAATTGCTGGTAGTATTTATTTATTTATAACTTTTCTAGTTCACAACTTAATTAAATATTTAGAAAAAAAATATAAGTATCAATAACTAGTATATTCTTTGATTTCTTTAATCTTTGACCCGGTGTAATTATTTACTTCCAGTTTAATTTTTGCCCTCTTATCATTAAGAAAATGAATATCTCTTGATAGTTTAATAAAATTTTCTCCAAAATCTTTATTTTTTTCACACATTCTTTTATCATCTTCAATAGCCCAAAGTTTAGAATTAATTTCTTTAAGCGAATTAAAAAGATTTTTTAAGTTTTCATCATTTTTTACATTTTTACTTAATTCTGCTTTTAAAATATCATATTCGTTTTTAATAAATTTAAGACTTTCCTCATCTTTAATTTTTTCTTGCTTGATTTCTAAAATAGAAATCTTATCTAAAAGCTCACCAACTGATACTTCAACTAGAATTTTATTCATAAAATTTTATAGTGTGTTAAGTTGTTAAAAATATGTCTAATATTTTAATCATAAAACATGGCTCTTTAGGAGATATAGCTCAAGCTTGTGGTGCAATTCAAGATATATCTGAAAACCACAATAAAGATCAAATTTACTTATTAACCACAAAGCCATACTTTGATTTATTTAAAAAAAATCCATATTTAACAGATGTAATATTAGATAAGAGATTATCCAGGTTAAATCTAATTTATCTTTACTTTTTAATGAGAAAAATAAGAAAACTAAATATTTATAAGGTTTATGATTTACAAAATTCTTCTAGGACAAGTTTTTATAAAAAAATTCTATTTCCAAATTCAAACTTTAAGATCTGGTCTTCATCTGAAACAACTCTTCCAAAAGATAAAACAAAAGAAGAATTTGATAAAAAGTCTGTTTTAGAAAGATTTAATCATCAATTACAAACCTCAAACATAAATACAAATCATACAATGTTTCCTAACTTTTCCTGGAGTTGCTCTGACATTTCTAAAATAAAATCAGAATATAAATTAGAAAAATATATTATTTTATTTCCATTTTGCTCACCACATCTTGCTCAAAAAAAATGGCCTTATTACAATGAGCTAATTGAAAAAATAAAAAATCAATATAATGAACAGTACAAATTTGTAGTAGCACCTGGTCCTGATGAAATTAATGAGTCAAAAGACATTAATGCATTATGTATTTTAGATAATGGGAAAGCTTTGGATATTTCTCAACTTTCATCATTAATAAAAGATAGTTCATTTGTTGTTGCAAACGACACTGGCCCGGCGCATATGGCAGCACATTTAGGAGCCAAAGGTTTAACTCTATTTGGATCCCACACAACAGCTTACAAAGTTAGTATTGAAAGAGAAAATTTTAAAGCAATTCAAGTTAGTGATTTAACAAAACTAACTACGGACAAAGTTTTGGAAAAAATTAATTTAAATTAAATATAAATTTTATCTGCTAATCCGTAACAAAGAATTGCACTTAAAATTGTAAAAACTAATGGTGCAATTACACCTTCGTTTGAGTCATTTTTTATTCCAGTTTTATCAATCTTTATAGAATAAGTATTCACTAAAAAGATGCATAAGTTTTGTACAAAAACTAAGTTAAAAAATCCCCATGTTCCCTCAACTCCTCCTGGTCTAACAAACATAATGTAAATTGCCATTAAGACTGCTCCGAGAAAAAGAGCTCCACACATTCTCATCATAGTAGATGCTGTTTCATCTATTTGAAATTTTTCACGAAATTTTTTTGTTCCTATTATTAATTGGAAAGCGTAAACACCTAATCCAATAAAATGAACTAAGAAAATTATTAAGTAGATTATTCCATTAAATTTTTCGATCATTATTTAACTTATCACAAAATTTTTAAATATTCCTTAGTAATATTGTTCCATTCAAATTTAGTTGAGTAATCTTTAGCCTTTTTACCCATTTCTAAATGTGAATTATTTTTTAAAATTAAATCTATACTAGAATAAATTTCTTCTAAATTATTACCATCACAGATAATTCCTGTTTCATTATTTTTTATAGCATCTGATGCACCACCATCTTTCCCTCCAATAGAAGGTATTCCATATTGAGCAGCTTCAACATACGCAATACCAAATCCCTCAACTGAAGTTTTATGAATTATTGATGGCATTACAAAAAGATTTGACTTTGAAACCAGAGCATTTTTTAAGTCGTGAGATATATTTTTTAAAAATATTACTTGTTCATTTAAATCTAGTTCATTTGTAAGTTTTTTAATGTTTTCTTCTTCTTCACCATAGCCAATACAAGTATAAATAATATTTGGATACATTTGTTTGAGATTTCTTAGTGCCATTATTACTTTTTCATGGTTTTTTCTTTTATCAAACCTTGAAACTGTAATTAATCTTGGATTTTTATTTTTTAATAAATTTTCAGCTTCTTTAATTGATGATTTATTTATTTCTTTTGGAGGAAATACACCTGGATTAATAACAATAATTTTATTTTTATCTATCCCAATTTCTGTTGCAAGATTTTTTGTATATTCAGAATTAGCAACAACTTGATCAATATTATTAAACACCTTTAAAACTCTTCTATTAGCAAACGATCCTTTTTTATGGTTTATTTCTTTTGAATGAATTAAACAAATTTTTTTCTTTTCTGTTTTTATTAACTCTAAACTTTTCCAGTGATCGGCAATAATACAATTTATATTTTTATTTTTTTTTATAAATTCATTTACAAGATAAGATTTTCTATGTTTTCTAAATAACTTTATTCCGCCAACTCTATCAATAGAAAAAGATACTTTTTGATCATGCTCTTTATAATTTTCATGGAAGTCAGCGAATACTTTTACTAAATTATATTTTGCTAAAGAGCAGGTAAGTCCCCACATCAAGTTTTGCATTCCACCAATTTCTGGAGGAAAAGATCTGGTAACTATTAAATACATTAATTATTTAACCACTTTATATTACAACCCATGCTTGGAATTTGATTTTCTGGTCCTTTACCAGTTTCAGAAATTTGTTTCATAGCTTTAAATAGTTCACTTTCTTCTCTTCTCACTGGTTTTAAATCCTTTAATTCCCTAATTCTACCTCTGTATTGTAATTCTAAATTTTCATTGTAACCAAAAAAATCTGGAGTACATACAGCATCATAATTTTTTGCAACTTCTTGAGTTTCATCAATTAGGTATGGAAATTTAAATTTATTCTCTTCTGAAAATTTAATCATATTATCAAATGAGTCTTCAGGATAATTTTTTACATCATTTGAACTTATGGCTACTGATTTTATTCCAAAATTATTTAAGTTATTTGTATCTTCAACAATGTCTCTTATTACTGCTTTGACATAAGGACAATGATTGCAAATGAACATTATTAAAGTTCCATTTCCCCCTTTGATGTCGTTTAATGAAATTATTTTGTTATCAGTTGATTTTAATTGGAAATTTTCAGCTTTTTTTCCAAAATCACATATTGGAGTTTTTGTTAGTGCCATGTTAAGTATTATATAAGATATGTTTTACGATTTGGAAAATAAAAAACCAAAAAATTCGGGTGAAAATTGGGTGGCTCCAAATGCAACTATAATAGGTGATGTAACTTTAGATAAGAATTCTAGTATTTGGTTTAACGCTGTTTTAAGAGGAGATATTGAAAATATTCATATCGGTGAAGGATCTAATATCCAAGATGGTAGTGTTTTGCACACTGATCCTGGATGTCCTCTAAAAGTTGGAAAAAATGTAACTGTAGGACATTTAGTTATGCTTCACGGATGTACAATAGGGGACAATAGTTTAATAGGAATTGGTGCAGTAATTCTAAACAAGGTGAGGATTGGAAAAAATTGTATAATAGGCGCTAAAGCTTTGATTACAGAAAATAAAGAAATACCAGATAACTCATTGGTTGTTGGATCTCCAGGAAAAGTGATTAGAGAAGTAACCGAAAAAGAAAAAAAAGAAATTTTTGAAAATACCAAGCATTATCAGGACAATTGGAAAAAATACTCAAAATCTATATTTTAATCATTATGCCAACTTATACAGTAACAAACTCAAACTTTAATTTAACCTCAAAACAACAAAAAAATTTAGCAAAAGGAATTACCAAAGTTCATAATATTGTTACGGGTGCAAATACGTATTTCGCTCAAGTAATATTTAATAAAACAAAAAAAAATAATCATTTTATGGGAGGCAAGAAAGTAAAAGAGTCATCTATATTTTTACTTGGTCAAATTAGAGCAGGAAGACCTAAAAATATAAAAGATAAATTAATATCAGAATTAAAAAATGTTTTATTAAAAGAGTCAAAATTAGATGAAACTCAAGTATGGGTTTATATTATAGATTTACCACCGTCACAAATGATAGAATATGGAGCAGTTTTACCTGAGTCTGGTAAAGAGAGTGAATGGTTTAAAAATTTATCCTCAAAATTAAGAAAGAAACTATCAAATATAGAAAAAAATTAAGGAACTAACCAAGCATTTTTGTTAGATTCTAAATCAAATTTTGCTCTTCGATGTCCTTTGGCCGCAAGATAAAGCCATTCAATAGATTTAATTTTACATTTAATTACAGTAAAATTTTTATAACCTTCTTCACTTTGCTCCATTGTATAATCAAAATCTTCTAATTTAGATATCATTCCAGAGGTTGGATTATCAGATACTGTTCCTGGAGGACTATCAGTTAAATAGCACCTTCTACTTATATGTTGAGTTTTTTTCCAAGATTCTTCTGTAGTAGAATTTTGATTATTAACTTCACATTCTACTTTTACTCTTAATTGTATTTTTTCTTCTTTATCGTAGAAAACTAGAGAAGCTTTATTTTTTTTTTTAAGAATATCCACCTTGGGAGATCTTAAATCAGTGTGAAATTGTAATAGATTATTTGTTCTATCTGATTTACGTAAAACAACAATTCTACCATCTACTTCATCTTGATGAGCACATATGAAAACAGGAATTCTAAATGGTGAACTTCTGTTAGTCACCGCATCATCTAACATAGACCAGTACTTATTCTGAATTTCTTCTAGATTTTCATAGTATGCCGGCTGCATACATTATTTTCTAAATCTTTTTATTAAACTTGAAGTATCCCAACGATTTCCACCCATATCTTGAATTTCACCATAAAATTTATCTACTAGCTCTGTAACAGGTAATAATGAACCATTATTTTTAGCCTCATCCATTGCAATCTTTAAATCTTTTCTCATCCAATCAACCGCAAAACCAAAATCAAATTTATCATCAATCATAGTTTTAAATCTATTATCCATTTGCCAAGATTGAGCAGCTCCTTTTGAAATAACTTCAATAACATCTTCCATTTTTAATCCAGCTTTCATTCCAAAATTAATTCCTTCTGACAGTCCTTGTACTAGACCAGCAATACAAATTTGATTAACCATCTTAGCTAATTGTCCAGAACCTGCTTTACCAAGTAATTTCATTTTTTTACTGTAGCAATCAATTTTATCTTTTGACTTATCAAAATCAGCTTGATCTCCACCAATCATAACTGTTAATGCGCCGTTTTCCGCACCAGCTTGACCACCAGAAACTGGAGCGTCTAATGAACCAAAACCATTTTTTTTTGCGTAGTCATAAATTTCTCTTGCTATTGTTGCAGAAGCTGTTGTGTTATCAATATATACAGCTCCTTTTTTAATTGTTTTAAAAGCTCCTTGTTCACCAAATGTTACTTCTTTAAGATCATTATCGTTTCCAACACATGTAAAAACATATTCTGCATCCTTAGCAGCTTCTGCAGGTGTTTCTGCAATATTACCCTTATATTCATTCACCCATTTTTCGGCTTTAGATTTTGTTCTATTAAAAACAGTTACTTTGTGCCCACCTTTTGATATATAACCAGCCATTGGATAACCCATTACACCAAGACCAATGAAAGCAACTTTACAAGTCATAAATAAATATGTTTAAAAATTTAAGTTTAAAAGTAGTTATATTTGGATTTATATTTACATTTTTTTCCAGTTTTGGACAGAGTTTTTTTTTAGGAATATTTAATCCCAGTATAAGAAATGAATTATCTATTACGCATGGACAATTTGGCTCAGTTTATGCTTCGGCTACTCTATTAAGTAGTTTTATATTAATTTGGGTTGGTAAAAAAATTGACGATATAGATATTTCTAAATTTGCTTTTTTTGTTATTTTATTACTTGCATTATCTTGTTTTTTCTTTTCTAAAATTTATTCAATACCATTATTATTTATAGCAATATTATTAATGAGATTTTCTGGACAAGGAATGATGTCTCATACAGCAACTACTACGATTTCTAGATATTTTACAAAATCTAGAGGAAAAGCTTTAAGCACTGGATGGTTTGGATTATCAGCAGCTGAATTTGTTTTGCCAGTTTTTATGATTTATCTTTTAACAATTACAACATGGCAAAGTGTTTGGGTTGGAATTTCAATTACAGTATTAATTTTTTTACCCTTATCTTCTTATTTTTTAGTTAAAAATCTTAACTTTGATTCAAGAGAAAAAGGGGAAGATGATAATTTAAATGAAAATGATTTTAAACAATGGAAAAGAATTGAAGTAATAAAAGATTATAGGTTTTATATAGTTTGTGCAAATATGTTAGCCATGCCATCTATTGCTACTGGTACTTTTGTTTATCAATCTTTTATACTTTCATCAAAAAATTGGGGCCCATATATAATTGCACAATCATTTATGTCTTATTCTATACTTTCAGTTATAGCTTTGATTTTCTCTGGATTTTTAATTGATAAATTTACCAGCAGAAAAATTTTAGTTTATATGAACATTCCTCTATTTCTTGCTGCATTGGTTTTATTTTATTTTGATAATCCTCTTTCATCATTTATATTTTTTGGATTGATTGGTATTACAAATGGATTTTGTAATGTACTTGGTTCATCTACTTGGGCTGAAATATATGGTGTAAAATATATAGGATCTATAAAAGCTCTGACTACTGCTTTAATGGTATTTGCTACCGCTTTTGGTACTGCTATTTTTGGTTTTTTAATAGATAAGGGCTTTACTATAGAACAAATCTCTTTGGTTTCAGCGACTTATATTTTAGCTTCAATAATTTCTTTATTTTTTATTAGAAAAAACTTAAACCCTCAAAAAGTTTAGAAAATACTTGATTTTATTATATTCAAAGTATAAACAGCTCGCATGGCAAGAGTAACAGTTGAAGATTGTATTGATAAAGTAGAAAGCCCCTATGAACTTGTTTTGGTTGCTAAAGAAAGAGCAACTCAACTTAATTCAGGATTAGAACCTACCATAGAGAGAGAAAAAGATAAAAATACAGTGATATCTCTTAGAGAGATAGCGGATGAAAAGATTCAAGTTAAAGATTTAATTGAAAGTGCTGTTTATAAACTTAGAAAACATGTAGAGCAAATTAATGATGCTTCGGAAGATGATGAAGTAGTGGGAGATGATTTTGAAAATCTTTATAAAGGAGAAATTTCAAAAAGTGGTGTACCTATATTACCTTCTAAAAGAGCAAGAAAAATTCCTGAAAAGATACAAGTTTCCAAAGAAGATCTTGCCGAAATACAAAATTCTCCAGAGGAAAAAACAATAGAAAATGAAACAGTAACTGAATCACAAGAAACTGAAAATGAAGATATTTCTTTAGATAATTTAAAAGAAGAAGAAATAGCCAACACAGAACAAGAAGATTCAGAGTCTACAAATAGCTAATTAAATAATATAACAATCTTATATTATGAATAGAAAAGTATCAGTAGCACCAATGATGGATTGTACGGATCGTCATGAAAGATATTTTTTAAGATTAATTAGTAAGAATGTCCTTTTATATACTGAAATGATTGTATCTGAAGCTATAGATAGAGGAGATACAAAAAAACTTTTATCATTCAATATTAATGAAAAGCCAGTAGCCCTTCAAGTTGGAGGATCGTCACCTAAACTTTTAGCTAAAGCAGCAAAACTTGGAGAAGAATTTGGTTATGATGAAATTAATCTTAATTTAGGTTGCCCTAGTAAAAAAGTTCAAAAAAATAAATTTGGTGCTTGTTTAATGAAAGAACCAGATCTAGTAGCAGATTGTTTAAGCAAAATGTTATCTTCTACCAAGCTACCAATAACTATAAAAACTAGAATTGGTTATGATAATCAAGAGGATTATGAAACTTTATTTAAATTTATTGAAAAATTAAAAAATACTGGAGTAAAAACTTTTATTATTCATGCAAGAAAAGCAATGTTAGGTAAGTTTACTCCTAAACAAAATTTAAATATTCCACCATTGAAATATGATTTTGTTTACGATTTAAAAAAAGATTTTAAAGATCAAGAAATAATCATAAATGGAGGCATAACTTCAACAGATCAAATTAAAGATCATTTGGCAAAAGTTGATGGAGTAATGATTGGAAGATCAGTTTACCACTCACCTTACTTTTTAGCTGAAATTGAAAAAGAAATTTTTAAAAATAATAATACTCTTTCAAGACAGGAAGTTATTGAAAATTTAGTTCCTTATGTAAAAGAAGAAACAAAAAAAGGCACAAGATTAAATCAAATTATGAGACACACTTTAGGATTATTTCATGGTCAAACAGGATCTAATTTTTGGAAAAGGTACTTGAGTGAAAATTTATGTGTTAGAGATGCAGATGTTAAAAAAATAGACCATATTATGGATAAAGTTAAGTTAGCTCCTCAAGCACATTTAGCAGGTCAAATTGATTAGTTCAATTTTATCTAACGAATATTCATTTTTTATTCTTTTAATGATTCTGACGGCTTTTCCAGTTGGTTTTCTTGCAGGATTGTTTGGAATTGGAGGTGGCCTTATTACAGTTCCTTTTCTATATTTTATCTTTGAAAGTCTAAACATAAACCAGAATTACTTGATGCATTTAGCTGTTGGAACTTCATTTGCGATAATTGTCCCTACATCTATTGTTTCTTTAATAACTCACAAAAAACACGGATCAGTTGATTTTAGTGTGATCAAAAATTATGCAATTTTTGTAATTATAGGAGTTTTGACCGGAACTACTTTTGCCGCAGTAGTGGATAGCAAATCTCTTTTGTTGTTTTTTACTATAATAGTTTTTTTGTGTGGAGCTTACTTATTAAACATAAAAGATAAAACAGATCAATTAAAAGTAAATTTTAACCTAATGCCTAGAATTTTATTTGGTTTTGTTTCAGGTTTCATTTCATCAACTATGGGAATAGGTGGAGCAATCATGAATGTTCCTATATTAAAATATTTCGGCTACCCAATTAATAAAGCTATAGGTAGTGCTGTTGCTATTGGATCTGTAATTTCTTCATTTGGTGCAATAGGTTTTTTTATTACTGGCTGGATTCTAAAAACTAATTTACCATTAAGTGCTGGATTTATAAATATTCCTGCTTTTCTAATATTTATTCCAATAACTATGTTTATGGCAAGAATAGGAGCGAATACAGTGCATAAAATTGATAAATCAAAATTACAGAGATTTTTTGGAATTTTTTTATATATAGTTGGAACTATATTTTTATATAGATATCTAAATTTATAAAAATAATTATATTAAGCTTATGAAAAAATTTTCTGTACTATTATTTGTTTTCTTTGCATTAAGTCAAAATATTTTAGCTAATACAAAAATTATAAAAGATACTTATTACGAAGGTGAAATCAAATTTTACAATTTAAAATACAATCTTCCCGAAGGTAAATGGTTGTCTTTAGGTAAATATACTTACAGTATAGGACAAATTCCAAATATAGGAATTTCTTGTATTGATTTTATTCAATTAGAAAAAAAAATACTTAAGTCTAGCTTAGAAATTTGTGAAATACATACAAATGGGACTTATACTAATTATATAGGAATGTATTTAAATAAGTACTTAATAAAAGGAAGGTATGACTCTTGTACACTTAGATCTGAATATTATTATACAAAACTTTGGACAAAAGGTATGTCATCAAATTGTTTTAGAGTTAGACATATTGATGTGAATAAGGAAGTCTATTTCCCTGATGATCCAGAAGATACTATGACCTTTACAAGAAAGGCTATAAGGGATTATGCAATTATTATACCAAAAACAATGCTTGCATCGAGCCACATTTATTTTGCTCCCAACGTTAGTGATAGAGGTTACGAAGTACATTATTTAATAAATCCAGAGTTACATGGAGCTTCAGAAACACTATATGCTGACGAAAATAAAAGTGAATATCACAGAAATAACATCGAAGAATATCCTAGTAAAAAGAGATTTATGATTAATTGGACAAAAAAATCAGCTAAGGAACACCAATTTTTTGAATTAAAACTTAGAGCCAAAGGTAAACATAAATTAAATTTTGAAGATCTAGATTTATAATTATTTTAGCGTAAATAAAAAAAGAGGCGGTTTCAGTCTCCCTCCACCGCCCCTTAGATTTTTTATATGCGATTCTCTAAATTTATTTAAACTCGTAATAGTTGAATTTATGATTTATATTTTTTGATCGTATTCACCAATTTTACCAGTTTTTTGTAGTAAATTATCAATGAACTCAAAGATCTTTTTCTTTCTATCATTAGATGTAGGACTCTCAGTAACAACCACTAACGAAGGTTTATTTGATGAGGCTCTAATTAATCCCCAAGAGCCATCATTAAATGAAAACCTAACACCATTTACCGTTAATACTTCAGTAATTTCCTGACCATCAACTTTAGTTTTATTGTCTTTAATTTCTTTAACTTGATTTACCAATTCGTCAACTACTTGATATTTTTCTTCATCTTTACAGAATGGAGCCATAGTAGGGGATTGATATGTATTAGGTAATTCTTTTATTATTTCACTCATTTTTTTATTTTGACTATCAAGTAAACGACAAATTTGAATTGCTGAATTAATTCCATCATCATAACCATAACCTAACGGTTGATTAAAAAAGAAATGTCCACTCTTTTCAAATCCAGCTAAGGCCTTTTCATTATTTACTTTTCTTTTAATATGTGAGTGTCCAGTTTTCCAATAAATAGTTTCGCAATCATTTTCTAATAGAATTTTATCATTTGAGTAAAGACCTGTAGATTTAACATCAACTATAAACTTAGAGCCCTTATGTTTAGGAGATAAGTTTCTAGCGATAATTAATCCTATTTTGTCTGAAAATATTTCGTTACCTTCATTATCAATAACACCACATCTATCTCCATCTCCATCAAAACCAAAACCAATGTCTGCATTATTATCTATTACAGCTTTTGATATTGAATGTAACATTTCAAGATCCTCAGGATTTGGATTGTATTTTGGAAAACTCCAATCTAATTTACAGTCGATTTCAATTACTTCACATCCTATATCTCTTAAAATGTCTGGAGCAAATATTCCTGCTGTTCCATTTCCACAAGCAACAACAGCTTTTATTTTTTTGTTTATCTTATTTTTATTTATTAAATCATTTTTATATACTTCTTGAAAATTGTTTATTTGTTTGTCGCTTCCTTTTCCTTCTATAAATTTTTGATTTAATGTTATATCCTTTAATTCTTTCATTTCTTCAGGTGCATGGGTTAAGCCTTTTTTTATTCCCATTTTAACACCAGTCCAGCCATTCTCATTATGACTAGCTGTTACCATCGCTATTGCATCTGAATTTAAATTAAATTGTGCAAAATATACCATGGGTGATAATGATAAACCAACATCTTCAACAAAACATCCTGTTGAAACTAGTCCTTTTTTTAAAGCTGATTTTATTTCTTCACTATAAGATCTGTAATCATGTCCAACTACTACTCTTGGATTGTTTTTTTTTGTATGATTAATAATCTGAGTTCCAAGTCCTTTACCGAGATTCTCTATTCCTAAAAGATTAATGTCTTTATCATATAACCATCTAGCGTCATATTCTCTAAACCCAAATGGATCAATTTTTATGGAATTTTTCATGTTGATATATGTACATTTTTTTTATTTTTTTATTGATATTTATTTATTATGTTCTATAAATGTTCTATTGATTTCTAATTTATATAGTATATTAAAGAAATCTGCATACAACATGTAGTTGTTTTACAAAAAAACTGTTAAAAAGGGAGTTAAATGAACAAAGTATTGTCTCAAGCCATTAAGAAAGCTGTCTCTGAATTTTCGCCAACATCTCAAGAGAACCATTTAGATAAAAGACCAGACTTATTCTCTTTAAATAATGAAACAGAACTATTTCAAAATTCAAAAGGTATAACCATTAAAATTGACCGAACCAAAGATGAAAACCTAACGTCTTTTGGTAAAGCAACTTTGAGTGACAGATATTTAGGTTTTAATGAGTCTTTTCAAGATTTATTTGCAAGGGTAGCAAGTCATTATGCTGATGATAATTTACATGCTCAAAGATTATATAATTATATAAGTAACCTTTGGTTCATGCCAGCAACACCTGTACTTTCTAATGGTGGAACTAAAAGAGGTTTGCCGATTTCATGTTTTTTAAACGAAGCAAATGATAGTCTCCATGGAATTTTAGATCTTTGGAGTGAAAACGTTTGGTTGGCGGCCAAAGGAGGAGGCATTGGAAGTTATTGGGGAAACTTAAGATCTATTGGAGAAAAAATAGGAAGAGTAGGAAAGACTTCAGGTATAATTCCTTTTATTAAAGTTATGGACTCATTAACAATGGCAATTAGCCAAGGATCACTTAGAAGAGGTTCTGCAGCATGCTATCTTCCAATTGATCATCCAGAGATTGAAGAGTTTATTGAAATGAGGAGACCAACCGGAGGGGATCCAAATAGAAAATCATTAAATCTTCATCACGGTGTTCTTGTAAGCGATGCGTTCATGAGAGCAGTTGAACTTGATGAACAATGGGCATTAAAAAGTCCTAAAGATGGAGCAGTTCAATCAACTGTTTCTGCGAGAAATTTATGGATAAGATTGCTAACGGCAAGAATAGAAACAGGAGAGCCTTACATAATTTATATTGATACGGTAAATAGACTTATTCCTCAACACCACAAACTTGCTGGATTAACGGTTAAGACTTCTAATTTATGTAGCGAAATTACTTTACCAACAGGAGTGGATAAAGATGGTAGAGATAGAACTGCTGTGTGTTGTTTGTCTTCTCTAAATATAGAAAAATATGACGAATGGAAAGATGATAAAAATTTTATAGGTGATGTAATGAGATTTTTAGACAATGTTTTAACAGACTTTATCGAAAAAGCACCTGAAGAATTTAGTGACGCAACATATTCTGCAATGAAAGAAAGAAGTGTAGGGTTAGGTGTTATGGGTCTTCACTCATTCTTTCAACAAAAAATGATTCCACTCGAGTCTGTCATGAGTAAAGTTTGGAATAAAAAGATTTTTGAACATATTCAAAAAGATGTAGATAAAGCCTCTATAGAGTTAGCAGAAGAAAGAGGAGCTTGCCCTGATGCTGCCGACTATGGAATAAAAGAAAGATTTTCAAATAAAACGGCAATAGCTCCTACAGCTTCAATATCGATTATTTGTGGAGGAACTTCGCCGGGAGTTGAACCAATTGCAGCTAATAGCTTTACACACAAAACACTTTCAGGCTCTTTTAATGTTAGAAATAGATATCTTGAAAAAATATTAGAAAAACATAATAAAAACGATGATGAAACATGGTCAAGTATTACAACCAATCAAGGATCTGTATCACATTTAGATTTTTTAACCCAACAAGAAAAAGACGTATTTAAAACTGCTTTTGAATTAGATCAAAAATGGATTGTAGAATTGGGTGCTGATAGAACACCTCATGTGTCTCAAGCGCAATCTATCAATATATTTGTACCTGCAGACATACATAAAAAAGAGCTGCATCAAATTCATTTTCAAGCATGGAAAAAAGGTCTTAAGAGCCTTTATTATTGTAGATCTAAATCAATCCAGAGAGCTGAAAATGTTAATGATGCAAAATTAACTGATGTCACAGCTAATGTTTATAAATCTCAAAATCAACAAAACAAAGAACAAGAATATGAGGAATGTTTATCATGTCAGTAATAAAAAATGTTAAAAAAGAAATAATTACTCCAAAAAAAATGGGTCTTTTAGTAGAGAACCCAGTATATAAGCCATTTAGATATCCATGGTGTTATGATGCCTGGCTAACTCAGCAAAGAATTCATTGGCTACCAGAAGAAGTACCATTAGGTGATGACGTAAGAGATTGGCAAAAAAATTTATCACAAGCAGAAAAAAATTTACTAACTCAAATTTTTAGATTTTTCACTCAAGCTGATGTTGAAGTTAATAATTGTTATCTAAGGCACTACACAACAGTTTTTAAACCAACTGAAGTTTTAATGATGATGACAGCATTTGCATCAATGGAAACAGTTCATATTGCAGCTTATTCTCATTTGCTTGATACAATTGGAATGCCTGAGTCAGAATATTCAGCATTTATGAAATATAAAGAAATGAAAGATAAGTATGATTACATGCAAGGATTTAATGTTAATTCAAAAGCAGACATTGCAAAAACAATGGCAGTTTTCAGTGCATTCACTGAAGGATTACAATTATTCGCAAGTTTTGCAATCTTACTTAACTTTCCAAGATTTAACAAAATGAAAGGTATGGGTCAGATAGTTACTTGGTCAGTAAGAGACGAAACTTTACATTGTAATTCTATGATAAGATTGTTCAAAGAATTTATAAAAGAAAATCCAGAAATTTGGACACCTCAACTTAAAAAAGAACTTTATGAAGCTTGTAGAACTATAGTTCATCATGAAGATGCTTTTATTGATCTAGCTTTTGAAATGGGACCTATGGAAGGTTTAACTGCAAAAGAAGTTAAAGACTATATAAGATTTATTGGAAATAGAAGACTTGCCCAATTAGGCTTAGAACCAATTTATGAAATAGATAAAAATCCTCTAACCTGGCTTGATACTATGTTGAATGCAGTAGAGCATATGAATTTCTTTGAAGGAAGAGCAACAGAGTATTCAAAAGCATCCACTCAAGGAAATTGGACTGAAGCTTTTAGCTAATATTTATCTTTGATTTAAAAGCATAACTTTCCTATGCTTTGCTCCACTATATTTAGAAAGTGGTCTAATTAATTTGTTTGCCGCATGTTGTTCCATTATGTGTGCAGACCAACCAGTAATTCTTGATATTACAAAAATAGGTGTGAAGAAATCTGTGTCAAATCCCATCAGATGATAAGTAGGTCCAGTAGGGTAATCAACATTTGGGTGTATATTTTTTTTCTCAATCATAACTTTTTTAACAATGTCATAAATTTTAATAAACTTTTTATCTTTTTTTATTGATGAAACTTTTTTAAAGTATTTCTCCATTGTAGGAACTCTAGAATCTCCTCTTTTATAAACTCTATGACCAAAACCCATTACAACATCTTTATTTTTAAGTGCTTTATTGATCCAATTTAGAGCATTTTCAGGTTTTTTAATTTTATTCATCATACGCATTACTTCTTCATTGGCACCACCATGCAAAGGCCCTTTTAAACTTGCTATAGCACCAGTAATTGCTCCATGAATATCAGATAAACTACTAGTGATAGTCCTTGCCGTAAAAGTTGAAACATTAAAACTATGTTCTGCATAAAGAATCAGTGATACATCAAATGCTTTAACAATTTCTTTACTTGGAACTTTTCCAAAACACATGTAAAAAAAATTTTCAGAGAAAGATAAATTTTTTTTTGGAGCTATAATTTTCTTGCCCTTTCTAGCTCTAAAAAAAGCAGCTAAAGCAATAGGGGTTTTTGAAAATATTCTTATAGCTTTTCTCATGTTAGCTTTTGGAGAATTATCTTTTGTTTCTTTATCTTCTAAAGCCATGAGACTCACAGCTGTTCTAACTACATCCATTGGATGAGCTTTTTTTGGCATTTTTCTAATGTCACTTAAAATTTCTTTTGAAAGTTTTCGATCTGATCTTTCTTCTTTAATAAAATTTTTTAACTGTTTTTTATTTGGAAGCTCACCATTTAAAACAAGGTAAGCAACCTCTTCAAAATTACATTTTGCACAAAGATCCTGAACAGCGTAACCTCTGTAAGTAAGAGAGTTTATGTCAGGCATTACTTGAGAAACTGTAGTTTCATCAACAACAATACCTAATAAACCTTTTTTAATATCCTCACCCATTATTCATGACCTTCTGTACTAAAGTTATAAATTTTTTCATCTAGTGAGTTATATTTTTCGTACTCAACTAAATCATACAATCTTTTTCTCGTTTGCATTTTATCAATAATATTATTTTGGTGTCCATCGTCAAAAATAGCACGTAGGCCATCTTCAACGTTTTTCATAGCTAATCGTTGAGTAGTTACAGGATAAATTACTATATTGTAACCTATATTTTCTAACTCTTTATAATTTAATAATTTCGATTTACCAAATTCAGTCATGTTAGCTAGCAGATAACAATTTAGTGACTTTCTTACTTTTTCAAATTCTTTTTCATCATGTAATGCTTCAGGAAAAATAATTTCTGCTCCAGCTTCAACATAGCTTTTGCATCTGTCAATCATTTTATCAATACCCTCAACACTTTTTGCATCTGATCTTGCAATCACTTTAAAGTTTTTATCTTTTTTTGAGTTTACACATTCTTTGATTTTTTTTATCATTTCTTCTTTAGTGACCAATTCTTTATTTTCTAGATGTCCGCATCTTTTTTGCGATACTTGGTCTTCGATATGAACTCCAGTAATTCCCACTTTTTCAAAAGTTTCTATAGTTTCTTTGCAAGATTTAAATCCTGTATCAATATCAACAATTGTCGGTAA
>CACEHK010000003.1 GCA_902559305.1 uncultured Pelagibacteraceae bacterium
AATAAAAAAAATAAAAAAATTTTTTATATTTTTTCTACCTTAAGTTGCTAAAGAGAATTAATTTTCTTTGTTACTCTAGAAATATTTCTTGATGCGTTTTCTTTTTTAATAATTCCAGTTTTTGCAATCTTCATCAACTCTGAATTTAATTTTGGTAAAAATGCTAATGCTTCTTTTTTATTCTTTTTTTCTAGTATTAAGTTCATTTTTTTAATGGCATTTCTGAACTTACTTTTTCTAGATTTATTAACTACTGTCTGCCTTGCTATTCTTCTAATTCTTTTAATTGCTGATTTAGTATTTGCCATACGCGCGATTGTATAACTTGCTAATTAGATATGGTCAATAAGATAATTTATTATTTTTGGCATGATTTGCAAAAAAAAGTTGATCTATTTGATATGAAAATCTTAGATATTTTATTATTACAATTTTTTTTTAAACAATTTAAATTTTCTTTTCTATAAACTTTAAATTCATTTTGAAATAATCCCCTTTGACCTGTTGCATTTTTAAAATCCCTTATTGAAGAGCCACCAAATTTTATTGCTCTATTTAATACAAATTTTGAATATTTTATTAGTTTTTTCATTTCTTCAATATTAATTTTATTTACGCTTCGAAGAGGATTAATTTTACAGAGATATAATATTTCGCTGGCATAAATATTCCCAATTCCAGATACAAAATTTTGATCTAATAAAATATTTTTTATATTTTTTTTTTTGTTAATTATATTTTTTTTTATATATTTTAAATTAAAATTTTTAGAAATTGCATCTGGACCTTTTGTTTTAAAAAAATTTTTAAGTTCTTCATTACTTTTTATTAATTTAAAAAAGCCAAACCTTCTTGGATCGTTATAGACTAACATAAAATTAGAAAATTTTATTTTAATGTGGTTATGTTTTTCTGGAAGATGCTTTGAACGGTAAAAACTTAAATTTGAAAAACCTTCTTTGTTATAATAATTAACCAAATGTAGAGTTCCTGTCATACCAAGATGAATTATGCAAAATAAGTCATTATTTAATTTTAAAATTATATATTTTGAAAATCTAGATATTTCGACTATTTTTTTTCCTTCTAAAATGCTTTTAAAATTTTTTTGGACCTTAAACCTTAAATTTCTATTTGAAATAATAATTTTTTTAATTTTTTTATACTTAACACTATTTTTAAGTGATCGTTTTACTATTTCTACTTCTGGCAATTCTGGCATTTAATATTATATTGTTATTTTAAATAAATATTAAACTATGAATCAGGTTCTCCAACAAAAAAAAGGTTTGGTCAAAGACGTTTTTGATAAAGTCTCAAAAAAGTATGACTTTATGAATGACGTTATGTCTTTAGGTATTCACAGAAGGTGGAAGAGAAACTTGATACAAATGATGAATCCTTCAAGTAAAAAGAGTCTAGTAGATGTTGCGTGTGGAACAGGTGATATAGCTAAGCTATATATGGAGGCTACTAATAATAATTCATCAGTTTTGTGTATAGATCCAAATATTAATATGGTCAAAGAATGTAAAGATAATTTAGTAAAATATAAAAATATTAAATTTAAAGTTTGTAATGCAGAAAAGTTGAATGTACCTGATGATAGTTTTGATTTTTATACTATAAGTTTTGGTCTTAGAAATACAAAAAATTTGAATAAAAGTTTAGAGGAAGCACACAGAGTCTTAAAAAAAGGAGGCAGATTTTTTTGCTTAGAATTTTCAAAAATTGAAAATAGTAATTTAGAATATATTTATAAAAAGTATTCAAAAATAATACCACAAATCGGTGAAATAATAGTTGGAGAAAAAAAACCTTATGATTATTTGGTAAAAAGTATTGATAATTTTATTAACCAAGAAGAACTAATTGCGAAAATGAAAGATAATAATTTTGTTAAATGTAAATATAGGAACCTAACTGGAGGAATAGTAGCTATTCACTCAGGTTGGAAAGTATAATGATTAAAAAAATAATTGTTTTAATTAAGATAGCTCGTAAGCTAGCTTTATCAGATGCCTTAAAGGTTATTTCAAAATTTCACAGACCTCCTCTAATTATAAAAATTTTTTTAAATATATTGTCAATTTCTTTTTCTAGAAATAACTTAAAAAAATATGACATAAGTGATGAAGAAAAATTGTGTAATTCTATGCAAGAAATGGGAACAACATTTATTAAATTAGGTCAATTTTTAGCTACTAGACCAGATATAATTGGTGAAAGCTTATCTGCTCAACTTGAAAAACTTCAGGATGATTTGCCTCCATTTTCAAACCATGAAGCTAAAGAAATAATTAAAAGAAATTTAGGAAATAAAATATTTGACTCTATAACTAATTTTGAAGAACCTATTGCTGCTGCATCCATAGCGCAAGTACATAAAGCTCAATTAAATGAAAGTGGTGTAATAAAAGATGTTGCTATTAAAATTTTAAGACCAAATATAAAAAAAAAATTTAATGAAGAAATTGATGCTTTGATGTTATTGGCCTATTTTGTTGAAAGTCTAGCCTCTAAAACAAAAAGACTGAAACTTGTAGAGGTAGTTTTTTTATTAAAAGAAATTACTAATCATGAAATGGATTTAAGATTTGAAGCTGCTGCTGCAAATGAATTTCGAGAAAATACTAAAAATGATGCTGGTTTTGTTGTACCTAAAATTTATTGGAATTTCACAAGTGAAGAAATTCTAACTTTAGATTGGGTTGAAGGTGTTTCTATAAGAGAAAAGGAAATTTTGGATTCAAAAAAAATTGATACAAAAAATATTTCTACTGATATAATTCAACATTTCTTAAGACATGCTGTAAGAGATGGTTTTTTTCATGCAGATATGCATCAGGGCAATTTATTCATAAACGATAACGGTGAAATTATACCCATTGATTTTGGTATTATGGGAAGAATGGATAAACTTAATAGGCGTTACTTGGCAGAGATACTTTATGGGTTTGTTCAAAGAGATTACAAAAAAGTTGCTGAGGTTCATATTTTAGCAGGACTGGTTCCACAAAATGTTAATGTGGATGAGCTGGCTCAAGCATTAAGATCTATAGGTGAACCTATTTTTGGACAATCTGTTAAAGATATTTCTGGTGGTAAATTACTAAAACAATTATTTGATGTTACTGAAAAATTTAATATGCAAACTCAACCACAATTATTACTTTTACAAAAAACAATGGTTGTAGTTGAGGGAGTAGCTAGAAAATTAAATCCTAATACCAATATTTGGGAAACATCAAAGCCAGTCCTGGAAAAATGGCTTAAAGAAACAAAAGATCCAATAAATAATTTTACTGAAACACTAAAAGATTCTGCTGAAATTCTTAAAAAACTACCTGAACTACCTAAGATAATGGATAAAGCCAACCAAGCATTAACTTTTATGGCTAGTGGAAAAATACCTAGTGAGTCTAATTCTTTTTCAGCATTAAATGAAAAGAAAATGGAAATGAAGTCGTTTAGAAACCAAAGTATTATTGGATTATTATTGCTTGTATTTCTTGGAATCATAGTATTTTAATTTGCGAATGAAAAATTTAAATGGAAAAAAAATCCTTTTAATTATATGTGGTGGAATAGCCGCTTACAAAAGCTTAGAAATTATAAGGCTTTTAAAAAAGAATGGGTCAGTAGTAAAAACAATTCTTACAAAGAATGCCAAAAACTTTGTAACTCCTTTATCGGTGGCTTCTCTGTCACAAGAAAAAGTATATACTGATTTATTTAATTCAGACAGTGAAGCAGAAATGGATCATATATCACTATCAAGGTGGGCAGATTTAATATTGGTTGCTCCTGCCACAGCAAATACGATTTCAAAAATTAGTTATGGATTATCAGATGATTTGGCATCTACAGTTATTTTTGCATCGGATAAAAAGGTTTTTATTGCGCCCGCTATGAATGTGAGAATGTGGGAGCATCAATTAAACAAAAATAATTTAAAAAAATTATACGAAACAGATTATGAAATAATTGGTCCTGATAGTGGTGAAATGGCTTGTGGAGAGTATGGAATGGGAAAAATGTCAGAACCGAATACAATTATAGATTATTTAAACAACTATTTTAAAAAGTTAGAAAGTAACAATCAACTTAAAGCACTTGTAACAGCAGGTCCTACTCACGAAAATATTGACGCTGTTAGATTTATTACAAATAAATCTAGTGGCAAACAAGGTTATGAAATTGCAAGATCTTTAAAGGATAACGGATTTAATACTACTCTAATATCGGGCCCAACAAATTTAGAATCAATCAAAGGTGTAAATATTATAAGAGTTAAATCAGCAGATGAAATGTTAGAAGCAACACTAAATAATCTGCCGGCAGACGTTGCTGTTTTTTCTGCAGCAGTAGCAGATTTTAAAGTTAAAAATATTAAAAAAGAAAAAATAAAAAAAAATAAAATTTCAGAACTTTATTTAGAAAAAAATACTGATATTTTGAAGCACATTTCTAACCACAACTCTTTAAGACCAAAATTAGTTATTGGATTTGCAGCTGAAACAAGTTGTTTAAAAAATAATTCTAAAAAAAAATTATCTGAAAAAAATTGTGACTGGATAATTGGTAATGATATATCTCAAAAGGATATTGGTTTTAACTCAGATTATAATAAAGTTTCTATATTTTATAAAAATAATTTTGAAGAAGAAATCCCTAAAATGAAAAAATCAAAGCTTGCTAATGAGATTGTAAATAGAATAGTTTCTCGACTAAATTAATGGTTAAAATTTTAGTAAAAAGAACTAACTCCAAAGTTAAACTGCCCGAATATAAAACTAATGGTTCTTCAGGTATGGATTTAATGGCTTTTATAGATAGTCCAATTAAAATTTTACCAAACACCCTTGAAATTATTCCAACAGGCTTACATGTTGCAATACCTGGAGACTTAGAAATTCAAATAAGACCTAGATCGGGACTTGCGGCCAAATCTAGTATAGGTGTTTTGAATTCGCCAGGAACTATTGATAGTGATTATAGAGGTGAATTAAAAATAATATTATTCAATCATGGAAGTAAAGATTTTGTTATAAATAACAATGATAGAGTTGCCCAAATGGTTCTAACACCAATAATAAAAATGGAACTTGAAGAAGTGGATCAGTTACCAAAAACTATAAGAGGTTCAGGTGGATTTGGATCAACTGGTAAATGAAAAATACTCTTAATAAAAAATTAATAGAAAGATACTCTAGACAAATAGTTTTGAAAAATGTTGGTCCAATAGGACAAAAAAAAATAATTAAATCAAAAGTTTTGGTTGTGGGAGCTGGAGGTTTAGGCTGTCCTGCAATTGATTACTTAAGTAGGGCAGGTGTTGGAAACATTGGAGTTGTTGACCACGATAAAGTAAATATTTCTAATATTCATAGGCAGTCCCTATACAACTCTAGAGATATAGGAAAGTTAAAAGTTAGTGTTTTAAAAAAAAAAATTAAATTAATTAATCCACAAGTAAAAATAAGAACTTTTAAAGAAAAAATCGATAAAAAAAACGTTAAAAAAATACTTAAAGGTTATGATTTCATTGTAGATGGATCTGACAATTTTAAAACTAAGTTTTTACTAAATAAATACTCCATTAAATTTAAGAAAATTCTTATTGTGGGAGCAATAAGCAAAATGGATGGACATATATTTACTTTTGATTTTAAAAATAAAAACAACCCATGTCTAAAGTGCTTTTATCAATCTGAGCCTTCTGATGAAATATTGAATTGTGAACGTGAAGGTATATTGGGTCCTATAGCAGGTATAGTCGGGAATATACAGGCAATAGAAATTTTAAAAAAAATTTTGAATTTAAGTAAAGAATCAAATAAAAAAATCTTAATTTTAGATTTGCTCAATTTAAATTTTAGAAAAGCAGAGTTTAATAAAAAGAAAAATTGTATATGCAAAAATTTTTAATAATACTGGTTTTTTTATTAATAAATTCTTCTAACGTTATATCTAAAGAAAATAATTATTTTCTTTCTTTAAAAAAAAATAAAGTATATGTCAGGTATGGTCCAGGAAAAAATTATCCTATCAAATATATTTATAAGAAAAAATTTTTACCAATTAAAGTAATTGATAAAAAAGATAATTTTAGAAGAATAATAGATCATAAAAAAAATAGTGGCTGGATTCATCAAATTATGCTCAGAAAACTAAATTCATTGATTATTCTTGAAGAAAAAATTGTTTTTAAAAAAAATAGTAAATTTTCTAAGCCTTTGGTAAAATTAGAAAAAGGTAGATTGGTAATAATAAAAAAATGTAACCCAAATTGGTGCAGGATTCAAACTGGAGATTACATTGGATGGATTGATACAAAAAATGTTTGGGGTATTTAATTGAATTAACTTAAATCAAAACGATCTAGATTCATTACTTTTGTCCAAGCAGATATAAAATCATTTAAGAATTTTTCGTTTGAATCGTCAGTAGCATAAACTTCAGATAGTGCTCTTAATTGAGAATTAGATCCAAATATTAAATCTGCACGAGTTGCTCTCCATTTTACTCTTTTTGTTTTTCTATCTATTCCTTCAAAAAACTGCTCTTCTTTGTCTACTTCTCTCCATGTAGTTTTCATATCTAAAAGATTAACAAAGAAATCATTAGTTAATGATCCAGGTTTTTTTGTAAATACACCATAATCTGAACCATCATAGTTAGTATTTAGTACTCGCATACCTCCAATTAAAACTGTCATTTCTGGACCAGTTAGTCCCAGAAGTTGGGCCTTATCTATTAACATTTCTTCTGCTGAATTAGTAGGGATACCTTTTCCATTACTATATCCTTTCGCATGCATCTTAATATAGTTTCTAAAACCGTCTGCTATGGGTTCAAGAAGATTAAATGAATTTTTATCTGTTTGATCTTGTTTAGCATCACCTCTTCCTGCTTTGAATGGAACTTTAATTTTTTTACCACTCTTTTTGGCTGCATTTTCAATACCAACTGATCCTCCTAGAACTATTAAGTCTGCCAGTGAAACTGATTTATTTTTTGAATCAAATGCTTTTTTAATTTTATTTAAAGTTCTTATTACAGCAGGCAGTTTTGAAGGATTATTAACTTTCCAGTCTTTTTGGGGCTCAAGAGCTATTCTCGCTCCATTGGCACCTCCTCTTTTATCTGATCCTCTAAAAGTTGAAGCAGATGCCCATGCAGTTGTAACTAACTGAGAAACAGATAATCCTGATTTAGATATTTTTTTCTTTAATAGCTCAATATCTTTATTTTTAAGTTTATATTCATTTTGTGGTATTGGATCTTGCCAAATTAACTCCTCTTTTGGAACATCAGAACCAAGATAATTTGCCTTTGGACCCATGTCGCGATGAGTAAGTTTGAACCAAGCTCTTGCAAAAGCATCAGCAAATTCTTTAGGATTTTGGTGAAAGTGTTTGGAAATTGGGCCATATTTAGGATCTAATTTTAATGAAAGGTCAGTAGTTTGCATCATTGGAAGATTTTTTTTTGATCTATCATGAGCATCTGGTGTCATTTCTATATCATGTCCATTCCTTTTAGGTTTCCATTGATGAGCTCCTGCAGGACTTTTTGTTAATTCCCAATCATAACCAAATAAATTATCAAAATATCCCATATCCCATTTAATTGGGTTCGAAGTCCATGCACCCTCAATACCGCTACTAATTGTGTCAACTCCTAAACCACTTTTATATTTACTATTCCACCCAGTTGCTTGGTCTTGGATCTTTGAACCTTCTGGTTCAGGACCTTTGTATGACTCTGATGCAGCACCATGAGATTTTCCAAATGTATGTCCGCCCGCAACGAGTGCTACTGTCTCATAATCATTCATTGCCATACGTCCAAAAGTTTCTCTAATATCATGAGCAGCTAAGTAAGGATCTGGATTAGCATCAGGTCCTTGAGGATTAACATAAATTAAACCCATATGTGATGCTCCTAAAGGATTTTCCAGTTGCCTTTTTCCACTGTAACGATTTACTCCAAGCCATTCCTTTTCAGATCCCCAATAAATATCTTCCTCTGGTTCCCATATATCTTCTCTTCCAGCCCCAAAACCAAAAGTTTTGAAACCCATTGACTCTAGAGATATATTTCCTACAAGTATAAATAAATCTGCCCAAGATATTTTTTTTCCATATTTCTTTTTAATAGGCCAAAGTAAAAGTCTTGCTTTATCTAAATTGACATTGTCTGGCCAACTATTTAATGGAGCAAATCTTTGATTGCCAGTTCCAGCACCACCTCTTCCGTCTCCTGTCCGATAAGTTCCAGCAGCATGCCAAGCAAGACGAATAAAAAATGGACCATAATGACCATAATCTGCTGGCCACCAATCTTGGGTATCAGTCATTAATTTATGAAGATCTTTTTTCAATGCTTTAAAATTAAGTTTTTTAAATTCTTTTTTGTAATTAAATTTTTCTCCCATTGGATTTACCAATGATGAGTGTTGACTTAAAATTTTCAAATTTAGGCTATTGGGCCACCAATCTTTATTTGTTTGTCCTTTTCCTGTTGGATGTTTTGGTGGTGTTCCTGCACCTGTAAAAGGGCACTTAGATTGTTCTTTTATAATCTCATTGCTCATAAGAGTAATTTATAATGATTCTAAAGTAGTGTCAATACAGCAGAATTGTCTCAATACAATTTCAGTTTAATTTAATAATTTAGTAATATTTGAGATTAATTATTATTTTCAATCTTAACCAGGACTTCTATTGACTTAATTTTTTTTCCTGGAATTTTTTTTATTATACTCACTTTTTTTACATCTTTATCGTCAAGATCTATTAATTCGTTGGTAGTCACATCAAGAAAGTGGTGATGGTCAGAGGTATTTGTATCAAAATATGTTTTGTCGCTATTTATTGCTATTTCTTTTAAATATCCCTTTTTCTTAAAAGAATGAATAGTATTATAGACAGTAGCTAAGGAAATTTTTTCTTTAAATTTATGTTTTAAAATTTTTGAAAGATCACCTACTGTAAAGTGAAAAGTTTCTTTTCTTTGAAACAATAATTTACAAATTTTCAATCTTTGTTTTGTAGGTCTTAACCCTGACGACCTTAATTTTTCTATAAATATGCTATTATTATCCATTTTTTGCCAAATTTATAACAAACCTAAATAATTTGTATATTGTATTATTAATAAATAAAGTATTAAAGATCTATATTTATGGAAAAAAAATCATCTTATAGCTACAAAGAACTAATCAACTGTGGAAATGGTGAGCTTTTTGGCCCTGGAAATGCTAAATTACCCTTACCTCCAATGCTGATGTTTGACAGAATAACTGAAATTAGTGAAAATAGTGGTATATTTAAAAAAGGCTCAATAAAAGCTGAGCTAGATATTAAAGATGGATTGTGGTTTTTTGATTGTCATTTTAAAGAAGATCCGGTGATGCCAGGATGTCTAGGATTAGATGCAATGTGGCAATTAGTTGGTTTTTATTTAGGATGGTTAGGCAATCCAGGAAGAGGTAGGGCTTTAGGGGTTAATACTGTAAAATTTACAGGAGAAGTATTAAAAAATATTAAGTTAGCTTCTTATGAAATTGAAATGAAAAAGATATTAATTAAAGAAGGAACAACAGTTGGATTAGCAAATGGTAATTTATTAGCAGATGGTAAAAAAATTTATAGTGCTGAAAATTTAAAAGTAGGATTGTTCAAATAATGAAAAGGGTAGTAGTAACCGGCATTGGAGTTGTATCTTGTTTAGGAAATAATCAAGAAGAAGTTTATCAATCTTTGCTAAATTCAAAATCTGGAATAACATTTTCAGAAGAGTACAAAGAATATAACTTAAAAAGTAATATTCATGGCAAACCAAATATTAAGCTTGAAGAGCATGTTGATAGAAAGTTTATAAGATTTATGGGTCCTGGCTCAGCATATAACTATATTTCAATGGCTGAAGCAGTTAAAGATTCTGGGCTAGAAGAAAAAGATGTAAGCAATGTTTTAACAGGAATGATTATGGGATCTGGAGGACCATCAATACAAAATGTTATTTTAGCAGCAGACAAAACAAGAGAAAAAAACCCAAAAAAAATGGGACCATTTGTAGTGCCAAGAACTATGTCAAGTACTGCTTCTGCTACATTGGCGGTACCATTTAAGATTAAGGGAGTTAATTATACAATTAGTTCTGCATGTGCAACTAGTGGACATTGTATTGGAAATGCAATGGAATTAATTCAACTTGGAAAACAAAATATTGTCTTTGCTGGGGGAAGTGACGAAGTTCACTATGCGATGACCGCAATGTTTGATGCAATGACCGCTCTTTCTTCAAAATATAATGACACTCCAGAAAAAGCATCTAGACCATATGATAAAACAAGAGATGGATTTGTAATTTCAGGAGGTGGTGGAGTTTTGGTATTAGAAGAATATGAACATGCAAAAGCAAGGGGTGCAAAAATTTATGCAGAATTAACTGGTTATGGAGCAACTTCTGATGGATATGATATGGTAGCTCCATCTGGGGAAGGAGCAGCAAGATGTATGCAAATGGCTTTAAATACAAGTAAAAATAAAATTGATTATATAAATACTCATGGAACTTCTACTCCGGTCGGAGACATTACAGAATTAAAAGCTGTAGGTGAAGTCTTTAAAGATAAAGTTCCAAAAATAAGTTCCACAAAGTCACTTTCGGGTCATTCATTAGGAGCAACTTCTGTTCATGAAGCAGTTTACAGTTTAATTATGATGAAAAATAACTTTATTTCAGCTTCTATTAATATAACTGATATGGATGAGGAAGCTAAGAATTATCCTATAGTAACTCAAGTCGAAAAAAATATTCAACTTAACGCAATAATGTCTAACAGTTTTGGTTTTGGTGGAACTAATGCAACTTTAGTTTTTGAGAAAGTATAATCAATGAGTTTAATGAAAGGTAAAAAAGGATTAATAATGGGCGTTGCCAATGAAAGATCTATAGCGTGGGGCATTGCACAAAAACTATCAGAAGCTGGATCTGAGTTGGCGTTTACATATCTTGGTGATGCATTAAAGAAAAGAGTAGTTCCGTTAGCAGAAAAATTAAATTCAAATGTTACTTTCAGCTGTGATGTAGAAAAAAAAGAAGATGTTATAAAATTATTTAAGGATATAAAATCTAATTGGGGTGAAATTGATTTTGTTGTACATGCAATTGCATTTTCAGATAAATCAGAATTATCTGGAGAATATTTAAATACAACTAGAGAAAATTTTTTAAGAAGCATGTTAATTTCATGCTTTTCATTTACAGAAGTTGCAAGGGAAGCATCTAAAATAATGAAATCTGGAGGTAGCATGATTACTTTAAGTTATGAGGCTAACAAAGCTATTCCCAATTATAATGTTATGGGTGTATGTAAAGCAGCATTGGAATCTAGTGTTAAATATTTAGCAAGGGACCTGGGAGCTAAAGGAATAAGAATAAATGCTATAAGTGCCGGACCCATTAAAACTCTTGCAGCATCAGCTATAGGAGATGCCAAATTCCTATATAAGTGGAACGCGGATCATTCATTTTTAAAGAGAAATGTTGACAACTTAGATGTGGGAAACTCAGCTTTATATCTATTAAGTGATATGGCGGGTGGAGTTACCGGAGAAATTCACTACGTTGATGCTGGTTATAATAAAGTTGGCATGCCTGACCCAAAAAATTTAACTTAATTTAATGTCTAAAAGATATAGTGGTAAATCATTTAAAGATGCAACTGTTATGAAAAAAGCCAAACTTTCTTTTAAAGAAAAGAGGAAGCTAAAAAGAGAGAGAAAAAAAAATAAGTAATGTTGATACTAGTTTGGTTTATAATTTGTATTATATTTTATTTTGTTCAGCTGATTTTAGGAAATTCAGGTCACGCACTAGAAGTATTTGCTGTATTGAGTGCAATAGCTATTTTCCTAATTAGTAAAATCAAATAATCAATAAAAAATTATTTAAATTTTATCCTTTTTTATGCAACGGCTTGTTTGATTGATAATTTAACTTTACCTCTGTCAAAACCAATAACTTTAACCTTTACTTCATCACCCTCTTTTACAACATCTGTTACTTTAGCAACTCTTTTGTCTGCAAGTTCAGAAATATGAACAAGGCCATCTTGTTTTCCAAGAAAATTAACAAATGCTCCAAATTCCATAATTTTCATAACTTTCCCATTATAAATTTTATTTAATTCAGCTTTGGCAGTAAGATCTTTTATAAATTGCAAAGCGATATTTCGCGACTCTTCATCTGGTGCAGCAACTGTTACCACTCCTTCATCATTAACATCAACTTTTGCGCCTGATTTTTCTACTATCTCTCTGATAGTTGCGCCACCTTTACCGATAACAGTAGCAATATCTTTTTTATCTACAGTTATTTTCTCCATCTTGGGTGTATGTTTACCAACACCATCTCTTGATTTATTTAAAGCCTTATTCATTTCGCCTAATATATGAATTCGTCCATCCTTAGCCTGGTTTAAAGCCTGTTCCATAATTTCAAATGTAATACCTGTAATTTTGATATCCATTTGGAGAGATGTAATACCATCTTTTGTTCCAGCAACTTTAAAGTCCATATCACCTAAGTGATCTTCATCTCCTAAAATATCTGACAGTACACTAAAATCGTCACCTTCTTTTATTAAACCCATTGCAATACCTGCAACTGGTTCTTTGATTGGGACACCAGCATCCATTAATGCTAATGAGGTTCCACAAACTGTCGCCATTGAAGAGGATCCATTAGACTCAGTAATTTCTGATACAATTCTAAAAGTATAAGGAAAACTTTCTTTTGATGGTAAAGAAGAATTTATAGCTCTCCATGCAAGTTTTCCATGTCCAATTTCTCTTCTTCCGGTGCCAATTCTTCCAGTTTCACCAACCGAAAATGGTGGAAAATTATAATGAAGCATAAATCTTTGTCTTTGAAGTCCTTCTAAACTTTCAATTCTTTGTTCATCATCTGAAGTTCCAAGTGTAGTTGTAACTATCGCTTGAGTTTCGCCTCTTGTAAACAAAGCTGAGCCATGAGTTCTTGGTAAAATTCCAACTTCACACATAATTTGTCTTACATCTGAAAGTCCTCTTCCATCAATTCTATTCTTATTTTTTAAGATGTCCGTTCTAACTATCCTTTTTTCTAGATTTTTAAGTTCAGAGTTAACATCTAAATCTGTAAAATTTTCATTTTCTTCAAATAGTTTTTTTGCTTTATCAGTTATTTCAGATATCAAATTTGATCTTTCTTGTTTATCTTTGATTGAAAAAGCTTTTTTCAGCTCATCTGTAAATTCTTCTTCAATTTTATTCTTAACTTCAGAAAGATCCTTTTTTTCTACGACCCAATCAGTTTTCTTACATTCTTTAGCAAGTTCTTCAATCATGTTAATTACTGGTATAAAATTTTCATGACCAAATTTCACTGCATTTAGCATTTCTTCTTCTGTTAAACCACTTGCTTCAGATTCTACCATTAAAACTGCATTTTTAGTGCCCGCAACAACAAGATCCAACTTAGAATTTTCTAAATCTTTTTTTGATGGATTTAATATATATTTACCATCAACATAGCCAACTCTAGATGCTCCAACTGGTCCCATAAAAGGCATACCTGAAATTGCTAGAGCTGCTGATGAAGCAATTATCGATAAAATATCTGCTTCATTTTCTTTATCATAAGATATTACTGTTGGAAGTAATTGTACTTCATTTTTAAATTCATCAGGAAACAACGGTCTTATTGGCCTGTCAATTAATCTTGATATTAACGTTTCACTTTCTGTAGGTCTTGCTTCTCTTTTAAAATAACCACCAGGAATTTTTCCTGCTGCATAATACTTTTCTTGATAATTTACCGATAGTGGAAAATAATCCACATCTGGATTTATTTTTTTTGCACCAACAACAGTTGCTAATACTACTGTTTCTCCACATTTTGCGATTATCGCTCCATCTGCTTGTCTTGCAATTTTTCCTGTCTCTAAACTTATTTTTTTTCCATTTAATTCAATTTCTTTTTTAAATACTTTAAACATTTATTTCTACTTTCTTAGATTTAATTTCGATATTACATTCTGATAAGATTCTAATTTATTTTTTTTTAAATAGTCTAATAATTTTTTTCTTCTATTTACTGCCTTTAGCAAACCAACAGACGAATGCTTATCTTTTTTAAATTTTTTTATATGACTTGACAAATTTTCAATTTTATCAGTCAATTGTGCTATTTGAAATTCTGAAGACCCAGTGTCTTTATCATGTATAGCAAGTTCTTTACTCTTTTTAGTCATTTTTTTCCTTATTTATTTGTTTGTTTTATTAAGTTTTCAATTTTTTCAGCATAATCAAAGGACTCATCCTTAACAAATAATATTTTTGGCAAATATTTCATTGTTATTTTTTTTGACAAAACTTTTCTGATTATAAATGAAAACTCTTTTAGTTTATCCACTATTTCTTTCGCATTTTTACCTCCTAAGGGTAAAACAAATGCTTTAGCTATTTTTAAATCTTGACTCATTCTTACCTCAGTTACTGTGATTTCTCTTGTTTCAAGATTGGGGATCTTGGCTTCATCTCTTAACAGAATCATGCCTAATGCTTGTTTAATCATTTCGCCAACTCTTAATTGTCTCTGTGAAACTGGTTTTCCTAATTTACTCATTATATTTTTCTTTCTGTAACAGTAGAATTATATACTTCAATAATATCTTTTTTTTGAAAATCATTAAAATTTTTTATTGTAATTCCACATTCTAGACCTGCTGATACTTGTTTTGCTTGGTTCTTTTCTCTAAATATTGATCCAATTTTGCCATTATGCACTATTGCACCATCTCTAATTACTCTAGCGCTAGAATCTTGTAAGATTTCACCATCTATTACCTTTGATCCAGCTACTTTTCCAACTTTAGATACTTTAAATATTTCAAGAATTTCTGCTGATCCAATTATCTTCTCTTGTACATCTGGAGTTAACAATCCAGACATTCTATTTTTAATAAAATCTAATAGTTCATAAATTATATTGTAAGAGTTTATTCTAATTTTTTCTTTTTCAGCAATTATTTTTGCTTCTTTGCTAGGTTTAACATTGAATGCAATAAGAACAGCATTTGATGCCTTTGCCAACGTAACATCTGTTTCTGTTATCATTCCTATATCTGACAAGATTATTTTTGGTTTAACTTCTTCATGTTTAATCTGAGAAATTGCATTTTTAATCGCTTCAGAAGATCCATGTACATCAGATTTAATTATAATATTTAATTCTTCCGCTGTTTTATCTTTAAAAGCAGAGTCTTGAGTAACAAATGTTAATGGATTTTTTCCTTCTTGGTTTTCTTGAACTCTGACATCACATAAAGATTTTGCCTCTTTTTCATTTTCTAGAACAATGAAATCATCACCAGCTTTTGCTGCACCATTAATACCTAAAACTTCGACTGGAGTTGAAGGATTAGCTTCATTAACATTATTTCCTTGATCGTTAATTAATGCTCTTATTTTCCCCCATTTTAATCCACTTACAAAATAGTCTCCCTTTTTTAAAGTTCCCGAAGTGACTATAATATTAACTACTGGACCTCTTCCAACATCAATTTTTGATTCTAAAACTACTGCATTCGCTTTTAAATCATAATCAGTTTTTAAGTCTAATAATTCTGCTTGTAATAAAACTGACTCTATCAATTTATCTAAATTTTTTTTATTTTTAGTAGATATCTCAACCATCAATGTGTCACCTGATAATTCCTCTGCTATTAGTTCATGTTCTAATAATTGGTTTCTTATTTTCTGAGGATCTGCTTCAGGAAGATCACATTTATTAATTGCTACTACTATTGGAACATTTGCGGCTTTAGCATGCTTGATTGACTCGATAGTTTGTGGTTTTACTCCATCATCAGCTGCAACTACTAAAATAACAACGTCAGTCAATTTAGAACCTCTGGACCTCATTTCGGTAAATGCTGCGTGTCCAGGAGTATCTATAAATGTAATCTTATTAGAATTATAATTTATTTGATATGCGCCTAAATGTTGAGTTATACCTCCAAACTCACCTGAAACTACATTTGTTTTTCTTAAAACATCTAAAACTGAAGTCTTACCATGATCAACATGTCCCATAACTGTAACAATCGGTGGTCTACTTTTTAGATTTTCTGATTTAATTTCTTTAAATTTTTTTATTATTTCTTCTGCTTTTTGTTCTTTTATTGGATTATGACCAAATTCTTGAACTAAATATTCTGCAATATCAGAATTTATACTATGGTTAATTGTAGCTGTTACTCCCATTTTTAGAAGATGCTTAATAAGGTTGCTTGATTGCTCAGCCATTCTATTTGCAAGTTCTCTAATTGTAATTACTTCTGGAATATTTATATCTCTTTTTACTGGTTTTAAGTCTTCTTTGTTTTCTGTCTTGTTAAGTTCTTTATTTTCCTTTTGTTTTGCTCTTTTTAGTGATGCTAAGCTTCTTCCTTTAAAACCAATATCCTCTTCACTCAAAGCTCTTGAAACTGTTAACTTTAATTCTCTTCTTTTTGATCCAATTTTTCTTTTTTGTGAAGGTTCTCCTTTTAATCGTTTTGTTGCTCTTTGCTCTGCTAATTTTCTTTTTTCAAAATCATTAATTACAGGATTTTTAGAAGGAGTTGTTTCTTTTGCTAAAAAATTATTTTTTGACTTGCTCTGAAAGTTTCTTTGAGGGCTTGTTTTTGAATATGAAGGTTTAGCACCAAATCTTGTATTTTTTTTCTCAATTATAACAGAATTTTTTGCTTTTGATTTTGCTAATTCAATATTATTAATTGTTTTTTTTGAACTTCCAGAGATTGTTAACTTTAATTTTTTTTTCTCCATTTTTCATCTCTCAATCTTTATAAACTTTATTTCTTGCAGACATTATTAAATCATCAGCCTCAGGTTTAGAAAGAGCAAAATCTTCAAGAAAACCTTTAATTTTAATTCTTTCTCCTTTTACAATATCATATGCGCCTGTAAGCTCATCTGATGATAAATCAGCAAAATCAGATAATTTTAAAATATTTTGCTCTCCAAGAGTAACTAACATTCCTGGAGTTAGGCCTTTGTGATTTATTAACTCAGTATCTAAGCCAAGTTTTTTTATTCTATTATTTATTTCCATTTGATCTTTTTGATAATACTCATCGGCTCTTTCAATTAGTTCCTTAGCAGTATCTTCTTCAATTCCTTCAATTTTTATTAATGCTTCAATTGAACTATCTTTAATATCATCTATAGATGAAAAACCTTCAGCTACCAAAAGCTGTCCTAGTGTTTCGTCTAATTCTAAATTTTTAACAAAATTATCTGTTTTTTCTTTAAATTCGATTTGTCTTTTTTCTGAGTCTTCTTGATCAGTCATGATATTTATTTCGTAGTTTAATAATTTAGTAGCAAGCCTTACATTTTGCCCTCTTCTACCTATCGCTTTACTTAAATTTTCTTCAGTCAAAATTACATCAAGTTTTTTTAACTCATTATCTACGTTAACTCTTTGAACTTCAGCTGGAGATAAAGCATTTGATACTACTACTGCGGGGTCTTCTGACCAATTTACAATATCAATTTTTTCTCCTTGTAATTCATTTACTACTGCTTGTACTCTACTTCCTCTCATGCCTACGCAAGCACCAACTGGATCTAAAGATGTATCTATAGCCTTAACACATATTTTTGCTCTACTTCCTGGATCTCTGGCTGAAGATTTAATTTCAATCAGTCCATCATAAATCTCTGGAACTTCTTGAACAAAAAGTTTTTCCATGAACTTTGGATGTGCTCTTGACAAAAATATTTGTTGTCCCTTTGGCTCTCTCCTAACATCTAAACAATATGCTTTGACTCTATCTCCAGCTTTAATATTTTCTCTTGGTATCATTTCATTTTTTTGAATAATTGCTTCAGTTCTACCTAAGTCTACTATCACATTTCCAAATTCCAATCTTTTTACAATACCACTTAAAATAGTATCTTTTTTATCTTTGAAATCTTCATATTGTCTTTCCCTCTCAGCCTCTCTAACACTAAAACTAATCACTTGTTTTGCAGTTTGAGCAGCTATTCGACCAAAATCAAAAGAGGGTAAAGATTGCAATACTTCATCACCAACTTTTTTATCTTTATTATTTGGATCTAACTTAATTGCTTGATCTAAGCTTATTTCTGAATTTGAATTTTCAGGTTTTTCTGTGATTATTAACCTTCTAAATATGCCTATATCTCCACTATCTCTATCTATAAGTACCTTTATTTCATTCTCAGAACCAAATTTTGATTTTGCTGCTTTAGCAATACCACTTTCCATGGAGTCGATAATTAATTCTTTATCTATAGATTTCTCTAATGCTACTGCTTCAGCAATTCTTAGTAATTCTAATTTATCTGCTCTTCTATTTAACATTTTTTATATTTACAAAAAAAAATGGGCCGAAGCCCATTTTGAAATTTCAATAATGTGATGTGAATATATGTATTTTTTTTACATTTTCAACTTAATTACTTATTAAAAACGTCTGCTTTATCCGTTTTTTCCCATGAAAATGAACCATTAGACTCTGGATCTCTCCCAAAATGACCATAAGCTGCTGTTTTTTCATATATTGCTCTATTTAAACCAAGCATTTCTCTAATTCCTCTTGGACTTAAATCAAAATTATCATTAATTAGTTTTTCTACATGCCTATTTTTTTCTTCATCATTGTCAAAAAGATCAACATAAATCGATAAAGGCTTAGATACTCCAATTGCATATGCAAGCTGAATTAAACATTTATCAGCAATCTTTGAAGCAACAACATTTTTTGCTAAATATCTAGATGCATATGCGGCTGATCTGTCAACTTTTGTAGGATCTTTTCCTGAGAATGCTCCTCCTCCATGAGGTGCTGCACCTCCATATGTATCTACAATAATTTTTCTTCCTGTTAATCCACTATCACCATCCGGACCACCAATTACAAAATTACCAGTGGGATTTACATAAATTTCATTTTCATCTAGTCCGTTTAGTAAATTTTTTGGTATTGATTTTTCTATGTATGGTTTTACTAGATCTCTAACTTTAGCTTGGTTTACATCAGCTGAATGTTGTGTTGAAATTACTACTGACTTTACATTCGAAGGTTTTCCGTCTTTGTATTCTATTGTAATTTGGCTTTTTGAGTCTGGCTCAATATTCTTTAACTTTCCTGATTTTCGATCTTCTGCCATTAATCTCAATATTTTATGTGAGTAGTGTATAGGTGCCGGCATCAAAACATCAGTTTCATTGCATGCGTACCCAAACATTATTCCTTGATCTCCAGCTCCTTCATCTTTGTTTCCAGATGAATCTACACCCATTGCTATATCAGCTGATTGTGAATGAAGATGACTTTCTATCTTTGTTGCATCCTTCCAAGTAAAACCTTCTTGGTCATAACCAATATCTTTAATGCATTCTCTAACTTTTTGTATTAAATCATCTTTTTTAATTTCTGGTCCTCTAACTTCTCCTGCCAAAACTACTTTATTAGTTGTTGTTAAAGTTTCGCAAGCTACTCTTGACTGAGGTTCGGCACCTAAATATGAGTCGACTACCATATCTGAGATTCTATCACAAACTTTATCTGGATGTCCCTCTGAAACTGACTCACTGGTAAATAAAAAATTTTTTTTCATTAAGTCTCCCTTTTTTTTAAAAAAAAAATCAAACTAATATAAAATAATAAAAAATAAAAGAAGATCTTGTTTCCAAAAGTGCTAAAAGTAGTTTTTTTGGTATTTTGAAATTCTTTTACTTCAATAACTCCCCTTTTGGTTGATTCTACATGACTTATAACTTGTCCCCTTGAATTGATAAATGCAGAAGTACCATTATTGGCTGAACGAATTAAATTCTTACCCTCTTCTATAGATCTAAATATCGAATGAGAAAAATGTTGAATAGGTCCAACAGAATTTCCAAACCAACCATCCTCAGATATATTTAAGATAAAATCGAAGTCGCTGTTGGTTTTGTTAATTTTTCCAGAATAAATTATTTCATAACAAATTAATGGAATAAAATTTAAATTATTTAAACTTATTATTTTTCTTCCCTCACCTTTTGTAAAAGATTTATATCCCTGAGTGATTTTTTTTAAGCCAAACTTAATAAATAAATTCTCAAGTGGTAAAAACTCACCAAATGGTACTAATTTATTTTTGTTATATTTGTTTAATATATTTACGTCTTTATCCAAAACTACCATTGAATTAAATACACTAGAGTCTTCCTTGCTATTTATTCCTAAAATAATTTTGTGTTGATCAGAATAATTTTCAGAAAATATATAACTATAATATTTTAAATCTTGTAGATAAATATTAGAAAGCACCCCCTCAGGAAAAATAAAAATAGTTTTTTGTAAATTATTTGGTTCACTCAATTTAATTAATTCTAATATTATTTTTTCAGGATTTTCATCTTGAAAATATCTTTTAATATCAATTTTTGGTGAAACAATTTTAATTATAAAATTCGTTTTTATTAATTCTAATTCTTTATTATTTTTAAGAATAAATGATCCATAAAAAACATTTATTAAAAAAATTATTATTGTGAAACTTAAAAATAGTAATTTTTGTACTTTTTTATAATTAAATAAAACAACAGCTGGAATTAAAAAAATAGTTAAAGTTAGTAAATTAAATGAGTATGTTCCAATAAATGAAAGAATCTGTAAAACATTTAAATAGTCTGTCCAAGCAAATGCAATTAGATTCCAAGGGAAACCACCTAGAATAAAACTTCTAAAAAACTCAATTAAAGAAATAATTATTGAAAAAATTAATATTGAAGAAATTTTTTTTGTTAATTTAAAAAAATAGCAAATCAGTGTGCCCAGACCATAAAATGAACCTAAAAATAAAGGAATTAAAAGTAAAGCAATTGGAATTAATGGTCTAAAATTTTGTTCAAATGTAAGAGCATTAGTTATCCAATACAAATTAGAGATAAAATATCCAAAACCAAACATCCAACCAATTTTAAAAGACACCCATTTACCATTTTGCTGATTTAGTATTAAATAATTTAATAAAAGAGGAAAGGTTATAAAATTAACAAAAAAATAGCTGTATGGAGGAAGACTATAGGAAGTAATTAAACCAAGAATAAAAGGTATTCCGTAAATTAATATTTTATTTTGAAGTAAAGATGTCAATTTATTTTATAGAAATAATTTAAAACTAAATTTTCTTTTTTATTCATTTTTTTAAAATCTTTTAAACTTTTATGATCATAACCAATTAGATGAAAATATCCATGAATCCACATTTTATCAAACTCAAGATTAAAATTTGATTTTTTTGATCTATTTTTTATAATTTCATAACTAATAGCTATATCACCAATGTATAAGTTATTATTTGAAAAATATTTTAATGGAAATGATAATACGTCAGTTACTTTATTTTTTTTTCTGAACTTAAAATTAAGTTTTTTAATTTTTTTATTATTAGTTAATAATATTGAAAATTCCTGTTTTTTTTTTTTAAAAAAAGAAATATTTAATAATTTATTAATTTTTTTTTTTAAATAAGCTTCAGGATTTTTAATTTTAGTTTTCCATTTTGGGCAATCTAAAATTACATTTACTTTAATCATTATTCAGTATTTTTATCTGAATAAGCTTTAACAATTTTTGAAACTAAAGGGTGCCTGACTACATCTTTATGATCAAAATCAACAACAGAGATTTCTTTCAAATGGCCTAATAATTTTTTTGAATGATTCAAACCCGATAACGATTTATTAGGTAAATCGATTTGAGAAGGGTCTCCATTTATCACAATTTTAGAATTTTCTCCAATTCTTGTTAAAAACATTTTTATTTGTGTATCTGTTGCATTTTGAGCTTCGTCTAGAATGGCAAAAGAATTTTTTAAAGTTCTACCTCTCATAAACGCCAATGGTGCTATCTCAATATCTCCTACTTCTATTTTTTTTTGAATTTTTTCAAAATCTAATAAATCATAAAGTGAATCATATAAAGGCCTCAGGTATGGATCCACTTTTTCTCTCATGTCACCAGGCAAAAAACCCAATCTTTCTCCAGCTTCAACAGCTGGTCTTGATAATATTATTTTCTCAATTTTTTTTTCTAAAAGCATTGTTAAGGCTACAGCTACAGCTAAAAATGTTTTACCCGTACCTGCTGGTCCGGCAGAAATAATTATTTCACTTTCTTTAAGTGCCCTTAGATATTTTTTCTGTTTTTCAGATCTTGGTATTACAGATTTTTTTGGTGTTTTAATTATATAATCAATATTTTTATTTGAATCATTTTTCTGATTAATCATAAACTTATTTACTGATGAGATTATATCTTTTTTTTCAATTGAACCATTAATAATAAATTGTTCGTACAAAAATTTTATTGCATTTTTAACCAATTCATTTTTTTTTACATTACTTTTTACTAAAATTGAATTCCCTCTAGTATGTATGTTGGTATTAGTAATTTCCTCCAGTTGTTTTATATTATTATTAAATTCACCAACAATACCTAAAAGAGTTTCATTATTTTGGAAAATAATACTTAAAGTATCGTTGTCAGAATAAACAAATTTTAATTCTGATTTAAAGTTTTTTTCAGCTATATTTTTCAATTATGCTGCTCTCATATTATTTTTTTGAGTTTTACCAAAAAGACTATTTTGATTAACATCAATTATTTTAACATTTATATTTTTTCCTATAAAATTATGATCCCCATCAAAAATTACAGAATTCATATATTTATTTCTACCAAATAATTTATTTTGATCATTCATTTTATTTTCTACAAGTACATCTATTGTTTTATTTATAAGTGATTTGTTGAGTTTTAATTGAAATTTAAATAGATTTTCTTGAATTTTCAATAGTCTTTCTTTTGAAATTTCCTTATCAATCATTTTTAAATTTGATGCTTTTGTTCCTGGTCTAGGACTAAATATAAAAGAATATGAATTTATAAACTTAAGTTTTTTTATCAGACTTAGTGTATCATTAAAATCTTCGTTTGTTTCTCCTGGGTAGGATATTATAAAATCACTTGAAAATTCTACTAAAGGATTAATTTTTTTTATTCTTTCATAAACTTCTATATATTGCTCAACTGTATGTTTTCTATTCATTAACTTAAGAATTTTATTTGATCCACTTTGAATAGGCAAATGGACAAAGGGCATTAATTTTTTACTTGAAGAATAACATTCTATTAAATCATCGGTCATATCTTTTGGATGGGAGGTGGTATATCTTATTCTTTTTAGCTCTGAATAACTTTCAAGCTTATTAATTAAATCAGAAATTCTGTATTCTTTTAATTTATCATTATAAGAGTAAGCATTTACATTTTGACCTAATAAAATAATTTCCTTTACTCCATTTTTAATTAAATTTTCTGCTTCACTTATAATTTTGTTAAAAGGTCTAGAATATTCCGGTCCTCTTGTATAAGGAACTACACAGAAAGTACAAAATTTATCACAACCTTCTTGGATTGTTAAAAACGAAGAAACCTTACTATTTTGATTTTCAATATTATCAAAATAGTTAAACTTGGAAACAGAATCAAATTCAGTTTCTTCTATTTTATTATCTTTAATAAAATTTTTTAATTTATCATTTATCTTATGATATGACTGTGGGCCTATAACTATATCTATATACGGTTCCCTTTTTAACATCTCTTGATTTTCGGCCTGAGCTACACATCCTGCTACAACAACTATTGGTTTATTTTTTTTTTTATATAGTTTTTTGAATCTTCCAATCTCATGATAAACTTTTTCTTTTGCTTTATCTCTTATATGACAAGTATTCAATATAAAACAATCTAGATTATTCTGATCTTTGCTTTTGGTAAATCCTAATCTTTTTACAGAATCATAAATCCTATTAGAATCATATTCGTTCATTTGGCAGCCAAATGTTTTAATAAATATTTTTTTACTCATTAATTAAGTTTTTTTTTTGATCCCATATAGCTCTAATTTATGATCAACAAGTTTATAACCATATTTTTCTGCAACTTTTTTTTGTAAAATTTCTATTTCCTCATCAACGAACTCGATTATCTCTCCAGTTTTAATATCAATTAAGTGATCATGATGACTTTCATTAACTTCTTCATATCTTGCCTTACCGCCCTTAAAGTCATGCTTTGTTATTATTCCAGCTTCTTCAAATAATTTTACTGTTCTGTAAACTGTTGCAATACTAATTTTAGTATCTATTTTTGAAACCCTCATATAAAGTTCGTTAACATCAGGATGATCTTGGGATTGTGACATTACCTTAGCTATTATTCTTCTCTGGTCAGTTAGTTTAACACCTTTTTCAATGCATTTCTGTTCAATGGTTTCTGACATAATTTTATATTAACTCTAATACTGCGGTTTAATCAAATTTTTTATTAATAAACCTTTATTAAATAAATCAATAATTTTTGTATAATTTTTATTAATTATTTGATCTGAAGTAAAGCCATATACATCAATTTTATTTGCAAAACTTAGTGCTTTTACTACTGCTAATGAGGCTCTGATACCAGAAAATTTACCAGGGCCTTGGTTAACAAATATATTTTTAATATTTTTAATACTTAGATTGTGATTTTTTAGAAAATTCATAATTAAAATTGTAAATTTATCAAAATTTTCTCTATTGTTAATAAACTCACTAGTATATGCTTTGTCATCAACCATGATAATAAAAAAAATTTTATCATTAGCAGCATCTATAATTAAATTATTCATAGTTTTTAATATTATTTTAAATTTTAATGCCTATGCAAGCAACAAAAAATATTATTCTGAAGATAATGGTGTTCTTTCTATAATGTACCATAGATTTAACGAGGATAGATATCCTTCTACAAATATTAATATGGATATTTTTGAAAAACAAATAGAACTTATAAAAGAAAAAAATATATCTTTTATTAATCCTCAAGATTTCAAAATAAATTATGATAAAAAAAAGAATGAAAAAAAAATTTTAATAACTATTGATGATGCATTTGACTCCTTTTATAAAAACGCTTGGCCTTTTTTGAAAAAAAATAAAATACCATTTATACTTTTTGTCTCAACAGAACCAATTGGGAAAAAAGGATACATGAATTGGGATCAAATAAAAGAAATAGAAAAAGAGGATTTTGCTTATTTAGGTAACCACTCACACTCCCATGAGTATCTGGTAGAGTATGAATTTAAAAAATTTAAAAATGATATTGATAGATCTATTAAGATATTTATAGAAAATATTGGCTATAATCCTACTTTATTTTCATACCCGTTTGGTGAATACAGCTTAGAACAAAAAAAATATATATCTGATAATTTTGATTTTGCATTTGGTCAGAATTCGGGTGTTATTGATTTAAATAAAGATAAATATGAATTACCGAGATTTCCAATAAATGAAAAATACGGTGACCTAAAAAGATTTAGTTTTCTGTTAGATTTACATCCTCTTGAATATAAAAATATTTTTCCTGAAGATAAATATATTTTTCAAAATGATAATCCACCAAAGTTATTCATTGAATTTTTTAATGAACAAAAAAATTTAGAGAAAATAAATTGTTTTTCTGATGAAGGAAAAGGATGGGATAAATCTAAAATTGAACTAATTGAAAATAAACTTTATATCAAATTTAGAGAAAAATTTAACTTTAGAAGAGGTAGAATAAATTGCTCTCTAAATGATCAGGGTATTTGGAGATGGCTTGGAATACAATTTTCTATAAAACAAAATTAAATTAAGTTTTTTTCTTTTTGACTGCTTGGTAAAATTTTAGCATCATCAAAATCTGTAAGTTTATTTTGATCTATAATTTGTTTTAATATTTCAATGTATTTTTGTCCAGTTTCAGCATATTTATCTAGATAATTTACAAGTTCTAAACTATTTAAATTTCCAAATACATCTCTTTGAATTGCTCTTACTTTCCTAAATTTTTTGTAACTTTTATGAGTATTTAAATTTCTTTGATAAGCTCTAACAGAAGCTTTCAAAATTTTAAATTTCATTACTTTGTGAGTATCATTGCTGTCTGATCCTGCTGGTTTTATTCCTTCTCCACTGTAAGTCCATTGACCAAATAATGCGTTACCTTCTTGAGCAAATCTTGATGTTCCCCATCCCGTTTCTTTGGCTGCTTGGGCAATAGCTAGTGATACTGGAATTTCATCCATTCTTATTTTTAAAGTTGCTAAATCTCGATTTACAACACCATATTGTCTAAATTTACTTTTCAGCCAATTTTTTTCTGCTTTAGAATTATTATTTTTGTTTAATATTGCAAATAATGTTTTTCTTTCTAATCTAATCTTTTTATTTTCCTCTAAAATTAAAGGCAATACTATTTGTATGAATAACTCCTTTCTTTTTTTGGTATTTTCTATTGATTTAATTTCACTTGGTAAAAGATCAATATTGATTGGCTTAACTAATTTATTTTTTCGTATATCTTGTAAATTGTAATTTTCATCCTTAAACAATTCTTTTATTGTAGATGCACTTAATCTAACAGTGTCTTGTTCGTTTATATCAATATCAAAAACATCTAAAAATAAATTTTTTGCATCTACTTCTTCATTTTCATCTTTTTTTAAATCTATTTCTTTACCTTCAAATACTTTGCTAAAGTTTTGTTTAGAAGAATTAACTACAATATCATTTTTTGAAAAAATGCCTGAAGAATTTAAAGTTATTGGTATTAAATAAAAAAATAAAATTAAAAAAACGCTTCCAACTGCTGTATAATAAAAAGCAATAAAGTTTTCAGGTATTATTTTATTTTTTTTTGAAACCTTATAGCCTTTACTTTGAAGAAATTTTTTGATCGCCAAAATATTTTTTAGATTATTGTTTTTCATAAAATCCTTATACATGATTCTTTTATTTTTTTAGACTGCAATTACTTCTTTAATTTCAGGTATATAATGGCATAAGAGATTTTGTACCCCTTGTTTTAGAGTCATCGTTGAGCTTGGACATCCTGAACAACTACCTTGAAGACTAACTGTAACAACGCCATCTTTAAATGTTTTAAACTTAATATCACCTCCATCTTTCGCAACAGCAGGCCTTACTTTTGTTTCTAAAATTTTAATAATTTTTTTTTCAACATCTGATAAATCTGAACTTGAATTATTATTATTCTGTTTATTAATTATGATCTCGTTACCATTTGAATAATAATCATTTATAAATGAAATAATTATATGTTTTAAATCTTCCCAATCTATTTTTTCTTCCTTGTTTACTGAAAGAAAGTTATCTGATAAAAAAATTCCAGTAACACCATTGATAGATAAAATATTTCTAACCAATTCGTTATTACTTTCACTTTTATTAATTATTTCAACTGGTGTGTCATTTGATACTTTTTTCCCTGGTAAAAATTTCAGTGAATTTGGATTGGGTGTGATTTCAGTTTGCACAAACATAATGTTTATATAATTATTATTTAAATAATTTAAAGGATTTAAATCTAAAAACCCACAATTTTTTTAATTTCTTTTACTTTTTTAGATGCTATTTTTTCTGCTTTTTCTGCTCCACCTTTTAAAATTTTGTCTATATAAGTGTTATCATTTTTCATTTTATTTATTTCATCTGAGATTGGTGATATTTTTTCAACTACTAAGTCGGAGAGTTTTTTTTTAAAATCTGAAAAATTTTTTCCACCAAATTCATTTATTGTATCTTGTAAAGTTTGACTGCTTAAGCTTGAGTAAATACCTAGAAGATTTTCAACCTCTGGTCTTTCATTTATTTTTTTTTCATCAGCAGGCAAAGGCGAATTATCTGTTTTAGCCTTTTTTATTTTATTTATTATTTCATCTTTTTTATCTGTTAAATTTATTCTACTTAAATCTGAAGGGTCTGATTTACTCATTTTTTTTGTTCCATCTTTTAAACTCATAATTCTAGCGAAACGTTTTTGAATTAATGGCTCTGGCACTTTAAGAAAGTTAGGGCAATTAAAATCTGAATTAAATTTTTGCGCAATATCTCTTGATAATTCTAAATGTTGTTTCTGATCTTCTCCAACAGGGACGTGGGTTGAGTCATATAATAAAATATCTGAAGCCATAAGTATTGGATATATGTATAAGCCAATACTTGCCTTTTCTTTATCTTTACCTGCCTTTTCCTTAAATTGAGTCATCCGATTTAACCAACCCATTCTAGCAGTGCATCCTAAGATCCATGAAACTTCTGAATGAGAAGGAACAAGAGATTGATTAAAAATTATACTTTTTTTATGATCAAGACCACTAGCAAGAAAAGCGGCTGTGGTCTCTCTTATGTTATTTTTTAAAAGATTTGGATCCTGCTTTACTGTAATTGCATGTAAATCTACAACACAATATACACATTCATTATCTTTTTCATTTTGTAATTCTACAAAATTTTTAATTGCCCCTATGTAATTGCCCAGATGTAAATTTCCTGTGGGCTGTACGCCAGAAAAAATCTTTTTATTCATTTTTAGTACTTTAATTTAATATCCGAAATTTTAAAAGCTTTTGTGACAATTGAAGTTGTTATATAAATTAAAATGGTAATAATCACTAATAAAACTATAGTTAAAAGTTTATATTCACTTTCATAAATTAAATATTCTTTAAAATTATTGATTAATTTGTAAAATATAAATGAAGAAAAAATACATACAAATAATATATTTAAAAACCTTAGTGGAAAGCTTTTATTAAAAGAAAAATATTTTTTTAAAAGAAGATAAAATAAGAGTAAAAAAGTATTTAACCATGATGAAATAGTCGTTGCTATAGGTATTATAATAAAACCTATTTCATCGAAAAAATAAACACTTATAAAAACATTTAAACCAACTGAAAATACAGAAAAGTAAAAAGGTATTTTTGTATTATGTCTTGCAAATAAAAAACTTGAAAATATTTTTATTGCTGCAAAAGCAGGCAGGCCTAAGGCAAAATAAAATAATGCATTAGCTGATTGATTCACACTATATAAGTCAAATGATCCATATCCAAATAATGCTGAAGTAATTTCATTAGATGCTATTAATAATGCTGCGGTTGCAGGTAAACTTAAATATAAACTTAACTCTAAAGATTTATTTTGAATAAAATCAATTTTTAAACTGTTATTACTATTTATATATTTAGATAAACTTGGTAATAAAACAGTACCAATAGCTATTCCGGCAATTGCTAAATTTATTTGGTAAATTCTATCAGCATAATAAAGATAAGATACCGCATTTGCTTGAAAAGATGCAATTATTGTTCCAACTAAAATATTTATTTGTGTAACACCCGAGGAAAAAATACTAGGAATTAATTTATTAAAAAATAATTTTATTTTATTATTTATTTTAAATTTAAAATTAAATTTAGGAATAAAATATTTTTTAACAAAAAAAATCAAAAAAATTAATTGAATTAGTCCCGCAAAAGTAACCGCGTAAGAAATATAGTATACAAGTTTATCTTCTAAAAACTTTCCAAAAATTAAGACTAATATTAAAATAATATTTAATATAATTGGTGTAGCAGACGCTGCTGCAAATTTATTATGTGAATTTAATATTGCTGAAAAAAATGAGGATAAGCTTACTAAAAGTAAAAATGGAAAAGTAATTCTTGTAAGATTAATTGCAATTTCTAATTTTTCTGAGTTTTCTTTAAATCCAGGAGCAATTAATGAAACGAAAATTGGCATAAAAATTTCAATTATAAAAACAATTGCAAGAAGTGCTAAAAAAAGAATATTAAAAATATTATTAGCAAAATTTTTTGCACTCTTTTTGTTTTTATTTAATTCTGAAGAATAGCTTGGAACAAATGCAGAGTTAAAAGTACCTTCGGAAAATAATCTTCTAAAAGTATTTGGAAATCTGAAGGCTACAAAGAATGCATCTGCAATTGGGCCCGCCCCCAAGAATATTGCAATAAGGATATCTCTCAAATATCCTGACAATCTACTAATTAAAGTAAAGAAACTAAATGTACCTGTTGACTTAATGAGGTTCATAAATCATATTAGTCTTAAATTTGCTCCATTTGTATATCTAATTACATAAAATGAAAAAAAATAAAATTGAACATTATTCTGATAAAGAGGCTTTAGAATTTCATAATAGCAATAAATCTGGCAAGATTGAGATAGTTTCATCAAAACCCATGACTACAAAAAGAGATTTGGCATTAGCCTATTCTCCAGGTGTAGCAGCTCCGGTTAAAGAAATTTTCAAAAATCCTGATCTTGCATATGAGTATACAACTAAAGGTAACTTGGTTGCTGTTATTAGTAACGGTACAGCTATTCTTGGATTGGGAAACCTGGGAGCGCTAGCTTCAAAACCTGTAATGGAAGGAAAGGCAGTATTATTTAAAAGATTTGCAGATATAGACTCCATAGATTTGGAAATAGACTCGAATAATCCTCAAGAAGTTATTTCATCAATAAAAAATTTTTCAAAAAGTTTTGGGGGAATAAATTTAGAAGATATTGCGGCTCCAAATTGTTTTATAATTGAAGAGAAATTAAAAGAAATATTAGACATTCCAGTATTCCATGACGATCAACATGGTACTGCAATAATTACATGCGCAGCATTAAAAAATGCTGTGGATATAGCAAAAAAAGATTTAAAAAAAGTTAAGATAGTAATTAATGGAGCTGGAGCATCTGCTATGGCTTGTGCGAATCTATTTAAACATACAGGAGTGCCTCAAAAAAATATAACAATGGTAGACAGAAAAGGAGTTATTTATAGAGGTAGAGATAATTTGAATCAATGGAAATCAGGTCATGCAATTGAAACAAAAAACAGAACTCTTGATGATGCAATTAAAAATGCTGACGTATTTTTAGGCTTATCTTCTGCCGGGGCATTGAAAAAAGAAATGGTAAAAAAAATGTCAAAAAATCCAATTATATTTGCATGTGCAAATCCTGATCCAGAAATAACACCTGAAGAGATAGAAGAAATTAGAAAAGATGCAATAATAGCTACCGGTAGATCAGATTATCCAAACCAAGTTAATAATCTTATTGGGTTTCCATATATATTTAGAGGTGCTTTAGATGTAAGAGCAAAAACAATTAACGAAGAAATGAAAGTTGCGGCAGCAAATGCAATAGCTTCATTGGCAAGAAAAAGAGTTCCGGACGAAGTAGCAGCTGCGATGGGCGGTGAGAGGCCAATGTATGGTAAAGATTATATTATTCCATCTACATTCGACCCAAGGTTAATTAGTGTTATTCCAGTAGCGGTAGCAAAGGCAGCTATAAAAAGTGGTGTTGCAAGAAAAAAAATTGAAAATTTTGATTTATATTCTGATCAATTAAAACAAAGATTAGATCCTTCTGTAACAATTATGCAAGGGATAAACTCTCAAATTAAAAAAACTCAAAAAAGAGTGGTTTTTGCAGATGGAGAAGATGAAAATACCTTAAAAGCTGCAATTGCCTTTCAAAATAGTGGTCTAGGAATTCCAATTTTGGTTGCTAAAGAAAAAGTTGTAAAACAAAGACTTAAAGAAATTGGGTACAGTGAAAACTTTGATATTAAAATTGTTAATTCTACTTTTAAAGAAAAAAGAGAGAAGTATGTAAAACATATTTTTAAAAAATTGCATAGAGATAAAGGTTTTTTAGAAAGAGATTGTGACAGAATAATTAGGAATGATAGAGTTGTATGGGGTTCTTGCATGGTTGCCTGTGGAGACGCAGATGCAATGGTCACAGGAAATACAAGAAGATATGGTCAATCACTAAGCAAGGTTCTTAAAGTAGTTAATTCAAGACCTGGTGAGATTATGTTTGGTCTTAATATGGTAGTAAATAAAGGTAGAACTGTGTTTATTGGAGATACAACAGTTCATGAATACCCAACATCATCTCAAATGGCAGAAATAGCAATTTCTGCTTCAAGAGTAGTCAGACTTTTTGGATTTAATCCTAAAGTTGCTTTCTTATCACATTCAACTTTTGGACAGCCTATTACAAGTAGAACAAAACATATTAGAGATGCCGTCGAAATACTAAAAAGAAAAAAAGTTGATTTTAAATTTGATGGAGATATGCAGCCAGACGTGGCTTTAAATGATGAATACAAAGAACTTTATCCTTTCTCAGAAATAGTTGGAAACGCTAATGTTTTAATTATGCCTGGTCAGCATAGTGCAGCAATTTCATATAAAATAATGAAAACATTGGGCGATGCAAAAGTAATTGGGCCACTATTAATTGGTCTTGGAGAAGCAATTGAAATAGCACCTTTGAGATCATCAACTTCGGATATTTTAAATCTTGCATCTGTTGCTGCTTATTCAGCGGGTATAATCGATTATAATAAAAAAAATTAGTTTTTTTGAATTCTTAAATCTTCAACCAAAAGAATACTAGAAATTACATCTTCCACATCAAGAATTTGCTTCGCTTCATCTATAACTAATGTTTTTTCCTCCTCTGTTTCGGCTATTCCATAAATATAAATTTTTTTTTTAAAAGTATCAATACTATAGTTCGCAGATTTTATTTTTTTATTAAATATTAAAGCTGTTCTTAACTGTGAAGTAATTAAAATATCTTTTGCTGATTGTTTAAAGTTAAAATCTTCCTTAATTTTTAAATCATTTTTTACAGATCTCGCTCCTACTATCTCCCATGCTAATTTAGTAATTTTAAGTTTTTCTTCTGGATCATCAACTTTTCCAGTAATAAATATTCGACCATCCAAAACTTGGGTACTTATGCTTAATAGATAGTTTTTATTCATTAATAATAATTTAGCATCTAGATTTTTATCCATTATTCCATCATCAATCTGAGTACCTAGGGTTCTTGGGTCAAGCGCAACACTAACGCCAGTTCCAAAAACACCTTTAGAAGAAGCGCCCACACAACCATTTAATAAAACCAAAATTAATAAAATTTTAATAAATCTATTTTTCATTTTTTATACTTAAACAATAATTATAAATTTCTTTTTTTGAAATATTTCTAACATCTTTTATTAAATCTACTATTTCTCTAATACTTAACTTTTTAATTAATTGCCTAATTTTTATTTTATCAGATTCGTTTAATTTGTTCGAAATATTCTTAGAGGATTTTTTTCCTGATATTACTAATGTTATTTCCCCTTTTAAACTTATATTTTCTTTCTCTAGCTGACTTATATCAAGCCTAAAAAATTCTTCATAATATTTTGTCATTTCTTTACAAATTAAAATTTTTCTATCTAAAAAATATTTTTTTAAAATATCTACAGATCTATTAAATTTTCTAGCTGAAATAAAAAAAACTATTGAGACATCAATTTTAGACAAAATATCAAAATTTTTTTTTATTTCAGAGTTACTCTCTGGAAAAAAACCATAAAAAAAATATTTATCTGCAAATCCACTTACAGAAAGTGCTGCTATAGGTGATGATGGTCCAGGAATAGGAATTAAATTTATATTATTATTTATACATTCATTAATAATTATATTACCAGGGTCTGAAATAATCGGGGTTCCAGCATCAGAAATTAGAGATACTGTTTTATTTTTCTTTAATATATCTATTATTTTTTTAATGTTTTTTTTCTCATTAAATTTATGATTAGAAATTAATTTTGAACTAATTTTATATCTAGATAGTAGCCTCTTAGAAACTCTGGTATCTTCACAAAGAATATAGTCAGATTTTTGCAAAACATCCAAAGCTCTAAGAGTTATATCTTCTAGATTTCCAATCGGAGTAGAAACAATATATAAACCGGGTTTTAAATTAATATTTTGTGAGTCAGTTTGTAGATTCATTATTTTAATTGATTATAATAATAACATTAAAATGAAAAAATTTATTAAAATTATTATTTTTATATTTACAGGTTTGATAATTAATGTTTTTCAAAGTTTAGCTGATGATAAAATCAAAATAGGCTTAATAGTTCCATTATCAGGAGATTATAAAGAAATCGGCAGATCAATACTTAAGGCTACTCAATTAGCAATCAATAAAATTGATGATAATAGAATATTAATTATTCCAAAAGATACTCGATCAGATCCTGAAATTACTTTAAAAGTTTCTAAGGAACTTTATGAAGAAGGGGTAAGGATTATAATAGGGCCAGTTTTCAATAAAAATTTAGTATATTTAAATCAATTAGAAGAAATAATTTTTTTATCTTTATCAAATACAAACATAAACAATCCAAAAAATGTCATAAGTGGTGGCATAAATGCAATTTCACAAATGAACGCAATAAAAAAATTTCAAAAATTTGCGAAATTAGAGAGAAGTATTTTATTAGTACCAAATTCTGAATTTAAAATTGAGATTGAGAATGCAGTTATGAAAACGAAAATTAAATTAAAGGACAAATTTATTTATGATTCAGACCCAACTATTTTAACTTCTCAAATAGAAAAATTAACAAGATATGCTCAAAGAAAAAGAAACTTAAAAGATGAAATAAAAAGATTAAAAAATTCCAATGATATTAATAAAGAAAAAAAAATTTCTAATTTAGAAAAAAGAGATACATTGGGTGGAATTAATTTTGACTCTGTAATTATCGCTGATTTTGATGAAAGTTTAAAAAGTGTAACAACTTCATTATTATATACAGACGTATCCTCAAATAGAATCAACTATATAACTCTTAATCAATGGTTCGATAAATCAATTTTAAAAGAAAAAAATTTACAACCAATATATTTTCCATCAATAAATAAAAAAAATTATGATGAATTTGTTTCTGAGTATTATAAAATTTATAATGAATATCCAAATCAAATATCTTTTTTGAGTTTTGACTTGACTGGCTTGGTGTATTTTTTGTTATACAAAAATGATTTTATTATGAATAATAAAATTTTTTACAAAAAAAATAAATTTAAAGGGAAAATAGGAGTTTTTGAAATTAATAAAAATAAAATAAGTCATATATTAAATTTTTATGTTGCAGAGGATAACGATTTTAAAAAAATTTTTTAATTTTTCTGAATGCCTTAAACCTGTGATCAATTTTATATTTCTCCTTAGGGTTCATTTGACCAAAAGTAAATTTTTTTTTTAATGGAATAAATATTGGGTCATATCCAAAACCATTTTTACCTTTCTTAAATTTTGAAATAGTCCCTTCAACTTTACCAGTTACAATTATAAACTTATTGTTTGGCCAATAAATAGTTAGAGAACAGATAAATCTAGCAGTTTGTTTTTTTTTGTGCCAATTTTTATTTTTTTTTTTTAGTTCTTTATATATTTTTTTTATAGCTAAGTTAAAATTATTTTTTTTTCCTCCCCATCTTGCTGAATATATTCCAGGCAATCTATTTAAGGTATCAATCTCAAGACCAGAATCATCCGCGAGGCAAATCATTTTGGTTTTTTTTGAAAAGAATTTGGCTTTTATATATGAATTATCTTCAAAAGTTTTTCCATTTTCTGCTGGACTTTTTAAATTAAAGTCTTTTGGGGTTAAAATATGTACACTTTTAGGCAACAGGTCCGTTATTTCCTTTATTTTACCTTGATTATTAGATCCTACAAATAAATTAATTATTTTTTCTTTTTTCATCTAGAAATAATCATTTTTCTTACCATATAGATGCCTATGGAAAAAGAAGAAAACCAAAATTCTAATTTGGATAATATGGAAGATAATAGAGATAGCAATGATCAAAGTAATCCTATTGAAAAAAATGAAGATCTTAAACCAGGTGATAAGATAAAAGAATTAGAAGATAAATTGGCGCGAGCATACGCTGAGATTGAGAATCAAAGAAGAAGGTTCGAAAAAGAAAAAGATGATGCATTTGATTACGGTGGATTTTCACTCGCAAGAGAGAGCTTAAACTTAATTGATAATTTGGAGAGATCAAAAGTTGCTCTAGAAAATGATGAAAATTTAAAAAATTCTGAAGCACTAAAAAAAATAGTTGACCATTTAGATGTAATACAGAAAGACATGATTTCAATATTAAAAAAAAATAATATTGAGGAAATAAAATCAATTGACCAAAAATTAGATCCTAATTTGCATCAGGCAATGATGGAAATAGAAGATGATAATAAAGAAACTGGAACAGTAGTTCAGGAAATTCAGAAAGGATTTATGATGAAAGATAGGCTATTACGACCTTCGCTTGTAGCAGTTTCAAAAAAAACAAATAAAAAAGATAAAAATTTAAAACAGGATCAAAAAAGTGAGGAAAATCAATCAAAATCCAATGAAAATTAGTTTTTTAAGGAACTTGTAGATTAAAAAATAACACATATATGAAGAAGGAAAGTAAATTATGAGCAAAGTAATAGGAATAGATTTAGGAACAACAAACTCGTGTGTCTCGATAATGGAAGGGACTCAGCCAAAAGTTTTAGAGAATGCAGAGGGTGCAAGAACCACACCTTCAGTGGTAGCTTTTACAGAAGGTGAAGAAAAATTAGTGGGTCAACCTGCAAAAAGACAGGCTGTTACTAATCCTGAAAATACAATATTTGCTGTTAAAAGATTAATAGGAAGAAATTTTGAAGATCCAACAGTAAAAAAAGATATAGAAACATCTCCATTTAAAATTATAAACTCTGATAGTGGGGATGCGTGGATTGAATCTAAAAATAAAAAATACTCTCCTTCTCAAATTTCAGCATTTGTTTTACAAAAAATGAAAGAAACTGCAGAGAAATACCTTGGTCAAGAAGTTACAAAAGCGGTAATAACAGTTCCGGCATACTTTAATGATGCCCAAAGACAGGCAACAAAAGATGCGGGAAAAATTGCAGGATTAGAAGTTTTAAGAATAATAAATGAACCAACAGCGGCATCTTTGGCTTATGGATTAGACAAAAAACAGAATAAAAAGATTGCAGTGTATGATCTAGGTGGAGGAACTTTTGATGTCTCTATATTAGAACTTGGCGATGGAGTTTTTGAAGTTAAGTCTACTAATGGCGATACGTTTTTAGGGGGTGAAGACTTCGATAATACAATTGTTGATTATTTGTTAAGTGAATTTAAAAAAGAAAATGGAATAGATTTAAAATCAGACAAACTAGCACTACAAAGATTAAAAGAAGCTGCTGAAAAGGCAAAAATTGAATTATCTTCAGCAACACAAACTGAGATAAATTTGCCATTTATTACTGCTGATAAAACAGGCCCGAAGCATATTAATTTAAAAATGACTAGAGCAAAATTAGAAGCTTTGGTTGAAGATTTAATTGCAAGAACAATTCCTCCTTGTAAAACTGCTCTTCAAGATGCTGGTTTATCTGCAAGTGAAGTTAATGAAATTATTTTGGTAGGTGGTATGACAAGAATGCCTAAAGTAATTGAAGAGGTTAAAAATTTCTTTGGTAAAGAACCAAATAAAAGTGTAAACCCAGATGAAGTTGTAGCTATGGGTGCCGCAATTCAAGCGGGTGTGCTCCAGGGCGATGTTAAAGATGTATTATTGTTAGATGTTACGCCTCTATCATTAGGAATTGAAACTCTTGGTGGAGTATCAACAAAACTAATAGATAAAAATACAACTATACCAACAAAAAAAAGTCAAGTTTTCTCTACTGCAGAAGATAACCAGCCAGCTGTATCAATAAGAGTTCTTCAAGGTGAAAGGGAAATGGCGACAGATAATAAATTACTTGGAAATTTTGAATTAGTTGGAATTGCGCCGGCTCCTAGAGGAGTACCTCAAGTAGAAGTGACTTTTGACATTGATGCTAATGGAATAGTGAATGTTTCAGCAAAAGATAAAGGAACTGGAAAAGAACAAAAAATTCAAATTCAAGCTTCGGGTGGTCTAAGTGAAGAAGAAATTAATAAAATGGTTAAAGAAGCAGAATCAAATAAAGAGGCGGACAAGAAAAAAAGAGAAGCCGTTGATGCAAGAAATCAAGCTGATACTTTATTACACTCTACAGAAAAAAATTTAAAAGAACATGGCAGTAAAGTTTCTGAAGCAGACAAGAAAGCAATAGAAACTTCCTCTGCAAACTTAAGAAATGCATTAAAAGGAACTGATATTGAAGATATAAAAAAAAAAACACAAGATTTAGTCCAAGCTTCTATGAAATTGGGTGAGGCAATTTATAAATCTCAGCAAAGTGCTAAGCCTGGTGATAAAACAAAAGATGCAAAAGAAAAAGAAGAAGGAAAAAAAGACGATAATGTTGTTGATGCAGACTTTGAAGAAGTAAAAGACGATAATAAAGAAAAAAGCGCCTAAGCTAACAACTACTTGTCTAATTAGTTATGGCAAAAAGAGATTACTATGAAGTCTTAGGTGTAAATAAAAGTGCAACTCCCGATCAAATAAAATCAGCTTACAGAAAGTTAGCTGTAAAACATCATCCGGACAAAAACAAAGGTGATAAGGCAGCTGAAGAAAAATTTAAAGAAGCATCTGAAGCTTATCATGTGCTATCAAACTCTGAACGTAAACAAAATTATGATAACTTTGGCCATGCAGCATTTGAGAATGGTGGTGGTGGAAGGGGTGGTTTTGGCAATTTTGATTTTTCAAGTTCTTTTTCAGATATATTTGAAGATTTTTTTGGAGAAGGGTTTGGTGGCGGAAGGCGTTCAAGAAGATCAAATAATAGAGGATCAGATTTAAGATATGACTTATCGATTACTCTAGAAGAATCTTATACTGGAAAAAAACAAGATATTAAATTTTCAACATCAGAGAAATGTGAAACTTGCAAAGGTTCAGGTTCAAAACCGGGCCATGACGTTAGTTCATGTTCTATGTGTGGTGGCCATGGACAAGTCAGATCTAGTCAAGGATTTTTTACAGTCCAACAAACGTGTCCGCAATGTTCAGGGTCAGGTGAAGAAATTACAAATCCATGTACTAGTTGTAGTGGACAAGGAAAACAGCAAGCCTCAAAAAGACTTTCGGTTTCAATTCCAAAAGGTGTTGATGATGGAACAAGAATAAGACTTGCTGGCAAAGGAGAAGCGGGCTCCAGAGGTGCGGGGAATGGAGATCTTTATCTATTTATAAATGTTTATTCACATGATTTATTTAAAAGATCTGATGAAAATTTATTTTTTGAGTGTCCAATCTCTATTGCTGATGCAGCATTAGGAACATCAATTGAAATACCAACAATTGATGGTGGAAAAGCTAAGATAAAAATTCCCTCAGGAACTCAAAGTGGAAAACAATTTAGATTAAAGGGTAAAGGAATGCCATTTATGAGAGGCAGTGGAATTGGGGATCTATATGTACAAGTTAATACTGAAGTTCCCATTTCTTTAAATAAAGAACAAAAAGAATTGCTTGAAAAGTTTAGAGAAATAGAAAATGAGAAATCTAATCCAAGCATTAAAAAATTCTTTCAAAAAGCTAAGAGTTTTTGGAAAAATTAAAAAATGGGATTGGAAGAAATCGTTCCAGCAATATCTTTAATAGCTGTTTTAATACTAGTTCTCCCTGCATTTCTTAGATCTAATTCAAAATTAAAACTGTTTTTAAAAAATTTATCTATTTGGGCTATAATTGTTTTGGTAGTTATGATAGTTTCATATTTTATCTTAAAATGAGAAAAATTAATTTAGCTATAACTGGGTGCATGGGCAGAATGGGTCAACAGATTATTAAATCTGCTAGATCTGATAAAAATTTTAAGATAGTTGCTCTTACAGAAAATAGAGTAATTAACAAAAAAATTAGTGGAATTAAACCTAGCTTAAATAGAGAACAGGCCTTTAAAAAATCCAATTTAATAATAGATTTTACAGTTCCAAAATGCACATTTGAAGTTTTAAAAATTGCAGCAAAACTAAAAAAAAGAGTAGTTATTGGAACAACTGGATTTTCAAAAAAAGAAGAAAAGTTGATTAAAAAATATTCAAAAAAAATACCGATACTTAGGGCTGGAAACATGAGTTTAGGAATAAACCTATTAATGTATTTAACTGAAATCGCATCAAAGTCTTTAGGAAATAATTTTCTAAGCAAAGTTTTTGAAATACATCACAAACATAAAAAAGATCATCCATCAGGAACTGCGTTAATGCTTGGAAAAGGTATAGCTGTTGGAAAAAATAAGGACTTTTATAAATTAATAGGGAAAAAATATTTAAACAAAAAATCTTTTCCTTATGGGAAAAAAATTAATTTTAATTCATTAAGAAAGGGTGAAGTTGTGGGAGAACATGAGGTAACTTTCTCAAGTGGCAAAGAAATAATTACATTAAATCATGAAGCATTTGATAGAGCTCTTTATTCAGAAGGAGCATTCACTGCAGCTAAATGGTTAATAAATAAAAAACCTGGCCTTTATTCAATGAGAGATGTTTTAAATTTTAAATGAATGAAGTTCAAAGATCTAAAATAATATTAAAAATATTAAATAAAATTTATCCAAAAACACCGATTCCTCTCAAACATATAAATAAATTTACTTTATTAGTTTCTGTATTATTGTCCGCTCAAACTACAGACGTTAATGTAAATAATGTCACTAGAAATATTTATCCAAAACACAATAAACCGGAACACTTTGTAAAATTGGGAAGAAAAAAAATTGAAAGACTAATCAAAAGTATTGGTATTTTTAGAATTAAGGCTAAAAGTGTTTACTTTTTATCAAAACAACTAATTGAAAAACATAAGGGAAAAGTACCAGAAACTTTTGAAGAACTTGAAAAACTTCCTGGTGTAGGACATAAAACTGCTAGTGTAGTTATGTCACAAGGATTTGGTCATGCGGCCTTTCCTGTTGATACCCATATTCACCGATTAGCCCAAAGATGGGGTTTAACTAACGGCGATAATGTTATTCAGACTGAGAAAGACCTGAAAAGATTATTTCCAAAAAAATTTTGGAATAAACTTCACCTTCAGATAATTTATTATGGAAGAGAATATTGTAGAGCCAGAGAATGTTATGGTTTAACTTGTAAAATCTGTACTACTTGTTATCCTAATAGAAAATCACCAATTAAAACAAAGAAAGCTTAATTATGAAAATTTTAGGAATAGGAAATGCAATTGTAGATGTTATCTGTAAAGTTGATGACAATTTTATTACTCAAAACGGTTTAACTAAAAGCACTATGAAATTAATCTTTGATGAAAATGAATTTAAAAAATTATTATCTAACCTTAAGATAGAAAAGACTGTTTCTGGTGGCTCAGTAGCAAATTCAATAGTTGGAATATCTCAACTAGGTAACAAAGTAGGATTCATAGGAAAAGTATCTGATGACGATCTTGGAAGTAAATACGAAGAAGGATTAAAAATTGAAAATGTAGAATATTTTTATTCTAAAAAAAAAGAAGAGTTGCCTACTGGAACATGCTTAATTTTAGTAACACCAGATTCTGAGAGAACAATGTGTACATTTTTGGGTACAGCGGGAAAAATAAATGAAAATGATGTTAATTCTGAAGCAATAAAGAATAGTGAAATAATATTTCTTGAAGGATATTTGTGGGACGAAGGTGAACCAAAAAAAGCATTTGATAAAGCAATAAGTAGCGCAAATAAGGTTGCAATGTCATTATCAGATCAATTTTGTGTTGATAGACATAAATCTCATTTTTTAGATTTAGTTAAGAATAAATTAGATATAACCTTTGCTAATGAGCAGGAAATTATATCATTAATAAACGCAAAAAATTTTGACGAAGTAATAAACTTTTCAAAACAACTAGGTAAATTAATTGTTGTTACTAGAGGTGAAAAGGGTGCAGTTGCGGTCAAGGGAGACGAAATTTTTGAATGTGATATTCAAAAAAATCTTAAGATAGTTGATTTAACAGGCGCTGGTGATTTATTTGCTGCTGGGTTTTTACATGGATATATAAATAATTTATCAATTAAAGAAAGTTTAAAGAAAGGTACTGAAATGTCTTCAAAAGTTATTCAACAAATTGGAGCTAGATTATAAATTTATTTTTTACGTCTTTTAAAACTACCTTTTCCTTTTTTGGGTCTAACTACTTTTGGTTTAAATTTTTTTGAAAACAAATCTTTTGCTATATAATTTCTTTTTTTCATAAAACCATATAACCTTCTTTTGAACTATTTATAAAATTATTATCTTTAAACTTAGTGCTTATTTTTTTTCTCAGTCTATAAATATGCGTTTCTACTGTGTGTGTTTCTAAACTAGAATTATGTCCCCACACTTCTTTTTGAAGAATTTCGATACTTTGGGGCTTATTATTTTTTTTTAAAAATAAAATAATTTCAAGTTCTCTCTCAGTCAATTTCAAATTTTCATTATCAACCATAATCGTTCTTGAATTTAAATCTATTGTGTATTTACCAATCAAAACTTTTGATTGTATTGAATATTTAAGTTTTAATAAATTTATATTAATTTTTTCAACGATTGAATAAATTGAATTAGGAAATTCGTCTATAATTACTTGAAAATTTTCACCATCAATTTCATTTTGAGAATTGGTTAAAATTAAATAATTATTAGTATTATTTTTTTTAAAATCATCTAATTTTTCTTTTTCTAAAAATGAATATATTTTAAAATCTAAATATTCTTTTAATTCATTTAAAATTTGAAATAATTCTGGTATTTTAAAAATTAATACACTCTGTTTATTCATAAAAAATATAAACTATGATAATTGAACTTAAAAATAAAGATACTTTAAATGTTGGAAATTTTAAACTTAAATGTTGTGTTGGAAAAAAAGGTATTTCAAAAAATAAGTTTGAGGGTGATTTAAAAACACCAAAAGGAAAATTTGGAATAGGAAATTTATATTGGAGAAGTGATAGAGTAAAAAAACCTCAAACTAAATTATTTTGTAAAAAAATTACCAGAAGTATGGCCTGGTGTAACGACAGTAAGAGCAATTTATATAATAAACAAATAAGAATAAATAAAAGAATTGGTCATGAAAGGATTTTTAGGAAAGATTCTAAGTATGACTACTTTATAGTCATTAAATATAATTATGATAAAGTAAAAAAATATAAAGGCAGTGCAATTTTTATTCATTTAACAAAAAATTATAAACCTACAGCTGGTTGCATTGCTGTCACAAAAAAAGATTTTATAATTATTGCTAAAGTTTTAAAAAAAAATAGTAAAATTATTATAAATTAATTTCTTTTTCCAAAAATTTTTGATCCAATTCGTAAGTAAGTTGCAGAATATTTAATTGCTTCGAGATAGTCATCAGACATACCCATGCTTAAATCTTTTAATTTTAAACTATCATTTATTTTTTTCATTTCTGAAAAAAAAGTGTCTTTTTTTATATTTATTGGAGGCAAACACATTGTCCCTATAATATCTAAATTAAGTTTTATACACTCATTATAAAATTCTACTAAATCATTTTTATTAATTCCAGATTTCTGTTTTTCGTTACCAATATTTACTTGAATAAATATCTTTGGTTTTTTTAAATATTTTTTTTGTTCTTCTGATAGCTTACTTGCTAATTTTAAATTATCTAAAGAATGAATAAAATCAAAAACTCTTAGAGCATATTTAACTTTATTTGTTTGAAGTTTACCTACCATATGAAGTTTTATTTTTTTGTTACCATTTTTTATTTCAGTCCATTTTTCTATAGCTTCTTGAACTTTATTCTCTCCAAAGTGTATATGTCCGTTTTCAATAACTGGCAGTATATGATTCATTGAAAAAGTTTTTGAAACGGCAATAATTTCTGGATAATAATTATATTTTAACTCATCAATTTTTGATTTAATTTGGGACTTAATGTTTAATAAATTTTGTGTAGTTTGATGCATCTAGAAAAATATTATTTTATAAATAAATTTGACCCAAATCATATCAAAAAAATAGATAAAAATATTTCAATAATTTATAGAAATTATACTTCTAAAATTGATACCAGTTTACTGATAAAAATTAGGGATTTTTGTAAAAGAAATAGAAGAAAATTTTTTTTATCTAATAATATAAAGCTTGCATTAAAACTCGATTTAAGCGGTGTATATTTGCCCTCTTTTAATAAAAACTTCTATCACCTAAATTATATTATAAAAAAAGAATTTATTATTATTGGATCTGCTCATAATCTTAAAGAAATACGTATTAAAGAAAAACAAAATGTTAGCCAAATTTTTATATCATCCTTGTTTAAAAAAGAAAAAAACTATTTGGGTTTTTATAAATTTAAAAACCTATCAAAATTAACAAAAAAAAAGATAATTGCCCTAGGTGGTATAAATAATAATAATTTAAAAAGAATTAATATACTTAAAATTAAAGGTTTTGCTGCAATTAGGCTTTTTGGAAATTAAGTATAAAAAAAAGGCCCCTTAAATTTAAGGGGCCTTTAATATTTTGTATTCTACTAAACTGTATTAGAATGCAAATGAGAAGTTAACTGATTTAGAGTCTTCGTTCTCAGTTCCACCATTCTGATTATCAGTTCCGTTAGCATGACCAGCTATAGTTAAGCCACCCATAGTATAAGACGCAGATATACCAGTTGATTCTTCATCGTTTGCTGCACCGCTGAATTCAACATCTTGTTTACCAGCAGATACAGTTAGGTTTTCGTTAACTGCAAATGAAACACCAACATGGTCAGCTTCTTTATCGTTTCCAGCTGCTGTTAAGTCGATTTCAGATATTTGGTAACCGAAAGTGATTCCACCTGTTACATATTTAATGTACATAGTTGATTCATCAGTACCTACTCCTACTTCACCTTCACCAGCACCGATAGTTAAACCATCTATTAGGTTAGCATACTCAATTACAATAGATGAGCTAGATGTACTAGCTGGGCTATGAATAGCAGATAGAGTTACGTTACCGAAAGTTCCGTTATAGTTGAACGCATTTGTAGATGAAATGTTACCAACAACACCGTTGTCTGTACCATCTGTTACATCATAAACTTCCTCGTACGCAGTTGGAACTATGTCAGCATAGTTATTTAAACCACCAACACCTTTTGAAGCTCCTGAGAAAGTTACTGCACCCATATCGCCTGTATCGATTTTAAGACTGTAGTCATCGTAAGTACCACCGTCTAACTCGATTTGTAATGAAACTTCCATTCCATTTACATCGCCTGAACCGTTAAAGTTCACGCTGTCACCCATTGACCAGTTATTTCCAAGTCCTTCTGATTTAGAAGTATAGTCAAGAGATGCACCAGCAGATACTGACATTTCGCCAGCAGATACTGATGTAGCTACTAAAGATCCTGCAAGAGCAGTTAATCCTAGTTTCTTTAAATTGTTCATATTATTACTCCTTAGTTGTTATAATTAATTATAAACTCCGAATTTTTAGCAAATATGACCTTAAATTTGTTGATAATCTTTTATTTTAAATCAAAAAAAGCAATAGTGTTGCATAAATACATCGCTAATTTTCAAGATTATTTTGGGTTTATTTAGTTAAATTAAATTATATTAATTAGTATTTTTAGTGTTAATTTTCCAATGATTATTATGAAAAATTTACTCAATAACATCAAATTCTTGCTCGTTATCATATTAGTATCGTCATTATCTCTTTTAAATTCTTGTGGTATTTATAGGCCTGTTGATGCAAACGAATATCCTCCAGATCCTAAACTAAGGGTAAAAAAAAATATAGAAGAAGGCAGAGGCTTCAGATTAATGGGTGGAGAGAAAAAAGGTGGTGTATTTGATTTCGCAAGCTCAAATGAGTTGTGGAGAGCTAGTCTAGATACTATAGATTTTATGCCACTAATGGCTGCTAATTATAGTGGAGGTATAATAATTACTGATTGGTACAGTGATGGAGGTTCAGGGGAATCTGTAAAAATCACTATTAGGTTTTTATCTAACGAAATTAGAATAGACTCATTAGATATAAAAGTTTTTACAAAAAAATGTAATGTTGCGGTTGACTGTCAAATATTTGAAAATGACGGATCTCTTCCAAATGAATTAAAGAAAAATATTTTAAAAAAAGCAGCTATTTATAAAAAAGAAAACAAGGATAAAAATTTTAAAGAGTATCCAATATTTGACCCTAAAGATAACCCAAACCGAGATAAAAAAAACAAATAATTTAATTTATTAAATTTTAAAAATTTAAGTGGACCGTTACAATTTTAAAATTATTGAAAATAAGTGGCAAAAAAAATGGGAGACTAAAAAATCCTTTAAGGCAAAAATAGATAAATCAAAAAAAAAATTTTATTGTTTAGAAATGTTTCCATATCCCTCTGGTAAAATTCATATGGGACATGTAAGAAATTATACTATAGGTGATGTTCTATCACGATTTAAAATTTCTCAAGGATTCAACGTATTACATCCTATGGGATGGGATTCTTTTGGAATGCCTGCTGAAAATGCTGCAAAACAAAATAATTTAAATCCGAAAGAGTGGACTGAAGAGAATATTTCTGTAATGAAAAGACAGTTAAAAAAACTAGGACTTTCTATTGATTGGGACAGAGAAATATCTACATGTTCTAAAGAATATTACAAACATCAACAGCTATTTTTTTTAGAACTTTATGAAAAAGGTCTAGTTTATAGAAAAGAAAACTATGTTAATTGGGATCCTGTTGATGAAACAGTTCTAGCTAATGAACAAGTAATAGATGGAAAAGGTTGGCGGTCAGGAGCTATTGTTGAAAGAAAAAAACTTAGTCAATGGTTTTTTAATATATCTAAATTCTCGGATGAATTATTGAATGGTCTAGAAAAACTTAACAATTGGCCAAATAAAGTAAAAGTTATGCAAAAAAATTGGATAGGTAAATCATTTGGATGCGAAATAAATTTTAAAGTAGAAGGTGAACTGCCAGTTAATGAAATAAAATGCTACACAACCAGACCTGATACTCTTTTTGGATTTTCTTTTTTAGCATTATCAGTAGACCATCCATTATCAAAATTTTTTGATAAAAACCCTGAATTTATTAAATTTAAAGACGAATGCTCTAAAACTGGAACCACAGAAGAATCCATTGCTTTAGGTGAAAAAATTGGATTTGAGACAAATTTATTAGCTATAAATCCTTTGGACGCTAATCACAAAGTTCCTGTTTATTTTGCAAATTTTGTTTTGATGGATTATGGATTTGGAGCAGTATTTGGATGCCCTGCACATGATCAAAGAGATTTTGATTTCGCAAAAAAATATAAACTTAAAATAAAAACTGTAGTCAAGCCAAATGGTGAAAATGAAAATTTTGAAGTTTTGAAAGAAGCATTTACTGGTGATGGAATCATGATAAATTCAGGTTTTTTAAATGGATTAAATGCACCTAGTGATTCTATAGAAAAAGTAATTGAATATTTAGAAAAGAATAAAATTGGAAAAAGAAAAATAAACTTCAGATTAAAAGACTGGGGAGTATCTAGACAGAGGTACTGGGGCTGCCCTATTCCTATAGCTTACAATAAAGAAGGTAAGATTTTACCAATTCCAAAAAAAGATTTGCCAGTGGAACTACCAGAAAATATAAACTTGAATTCTAAAGGTAATCCTCTTGATAATTCTGATGAATGGAAAAATATAAAAATTAATAATGAAAATTGCATTAGGGAAACAGATACACTAGACACTTTTGTCGATTCTTCTTGGTATTTTCTTAGATTCTGCTCACCAGATAATAAAAAATACCCATTCGATGAAAATGAAATAAATTATTGGATGCCAGTTGATCAATATATAGGTGGTGTTGAACATGCTATATTACATTTACTTTACTCAAGATTTTTTATTAATGCTATCGCTTACAAAAATAATAGATTTAATTTTAAAGAACCTTTCGAGGGTCTTTTCACACAGGGAATGGTTTGCCATGAAACTTATAGATCAATTGAAAATATTTGGCTAAGCCCTGACCAAGTTGAATCGACTGACGGAAAAAATTTTTATGAAAAGGGAAATGGGGATAAAAAAGTTTTTGTCGGACCAAGTGAATCAATGTCTAAATCTAAAAAAAATACAATTGATCCCGAAGAAATTATTAACAATTTTGGTGCCGATGCAGTACGATTGTTTATATTATCTGACAGTCCTCCAGAAAAAGATGTGCAATGGTCAGAACAAGGTATGATTGCATCATATAAATTTATCCAAAAACTTTGGTCTCTTCATGATAAAATTAAAAAATCAATACATAAAGATATAAAAGGAGAAGCTGATGAAATAAGCAAGTTTACAAATCAGTTGATAAATAAAATAAATAATAATTTAGAAAGATTTAATTATAATGTTATTATTGCTAATATGTATGAAACATATAATTTTTTAATTAAAAAGGTTGAAGAAAAAAATAACAGCCAAAATTTAAAAGAAAATTATATAAAAATATTAACTATTATGTCTCCTGTTATACCGCATTTTACTTCTGAATGTCTTGAAGACCTTGGTGCTGATTCCATGTTAGATTGGCCAAAAGTTGAAAAACAGTTTTTAGAAGATAATAAAGTCAATGTAGTAGTTCAAATAAATGGCAAAAAAAGATCAGTAGTAGAGGCAGATAAAAATATATCTGAAAGTGACTTGTTAAATTTAATTAAAAAAAACGAGAACATCAATAAGATTATAAAAGATAAGAAGATTGAAAAAAGTTTTTTTGTTCAAAATAAACTAATAAATATTCTAATAAATGAGTAAATTTTATAAATTAATAATTCTTTTTATTTTTGTTTTAGGATGTGGATATCAACCAATTCTTTCGGGTAAAAAAATAAATTTTGGAATAGGAGATATTAAATATGATAAGAACAAAAAAATTGAAACAAGTATATATAAGATATTAAAAAAAAATAATACCTTTAAAAACAAAGAAAATATTTTCGACCTAGAAATTAATAGTTCAAAAAAGAAAATTATAATTTCAAATGATGAGAGAGGTGATCCAAAAAATTTTAGATTAGAAATAATAGTGAAATTAAAAATTGTAAAAAATGAAGACGTAATTTATTCAAAAAGTTTTATGAAAACCAATAATTATGAAAATAATACAAATAAATTTGAATTAAAAAAATATGAAAATTTGATTACAGAAAGCTTTATTAATAAAATTTCTGAAGAAATAATAGTTTATATTTTATCACTAGAACATAGATGATTATAAAGACATTTGAACTTGAAAAAATTAAAAATAGTAAAAAAAATTTATTTTTATTTTATGGAGAAAATGAAGGCTTTAAAAATGAAATAATTAACAATATATTTTTAAGTTCTTTTAATGGAAGAATTGAACGATTTGAAGAATATGAGGTTTTAAATAATTTAGAAGACTTTTTATCAACTCTAATCAATAAGTCTTTTTTTGAAGATACAAGATTAATTTTAATTTCCAGAACTGGTGAGAAAATTATTAAGCTAATTAATGAAATAGTGGATAGAAATATTGATGATGTAAAAATTATAATAAATGCTGGTGTTTTAGACAAAAGATCAAAACTAAGGACTGAATTTGAAAAAAATAAAAATTTAGTATGTGTCCCTTTTTACAAAGATGATAATAGAAGCCTTAATCAAATAGCAAACAATTTTTTTAAGAAAAAACAAATACCAATTTCACAAGAAATAATTAATTTAATTATAGAAAGATCCAGTGGGGATAGGATAAATTTAAACAATGAGCTAAATAAAATTTCTCTTTTTTTAGTTAATAATGAAAAAATTACCATAGATAATATTATGAAACTAACTAATTTAGCTGAAAATTATAGTATTTCAGAATTAGCTGATAACTGCTTGTCTAAAAATGTGAAAAAAATAAATAAAATTTTTAATGAAAATATTTTTTCAGTCGAAGATTGTATTTTAATAGTAAGAACATTATTAATAAAATCCAAAAGACTCTTAGAGCTTAAAAAAATTTATAATTCCAATAACAATATAGAAGAAATAATTAGAAACTATAAACCTCCAATTTTTTGGAAAGATAAGGAGATTGTTAAAAATCAAATATCCAAATGGAATTTGGAAGAAACAGAAAATCTGGTTTATAAAATAAGTGATTTGGAGATGGATGTTAAAAAAAACTATTATAACTCATTAAATATTGTCTCAGATTTTGTTTTAAATACCGCCAAATAATCAATAATTTGCTTTAATAACCATTATTAACCTATTTAATTGGTCTAAATCTTTATATTCAAAAGTCACCGTTCCAGTATTATTTTTTTTATTTCTAATAAAAACTTTAATTCCAGTTCGTTCTTCTATGCCATTTTCTAAACTTATAAGATTTGGATTTTTAATTAGTTTATTTTTACCTTTATAATTTTTTAAAGATCTAATTAATTTTTCTGTTTGCCTTACTGATATATTTTTTTCTATAATTTTTTTCGCTAAAAAATAAGCATTTTCGAGCCCAACAAGCACTTTAGCATGTCCTTGGGAAATTTTATTTTTTTCAATAAGCAAAATAACTTCATTTGGTAGTGATAATAATCTTAAGCAATTTGTTACGTGGGCTCTGCTCTTTCCTATAAATTTTGCTACTTTTTCTTGGTCATAATCAAACTCATCAATTAATCTTTTATAGCCATTGGCTTCTTCTATTGGGTTTAAATCGCTTCTTTGAACATTTTCAACAATTGCAAATTCTAGTGATTTTAAATTATCTGCTTCAATTTCAACAACCGGAACCTCATGGAGACCGGCATTTTGAGCAGCTTGCCACCTTCTTTCTCCTGCAACTATTTCGAATTTATCAATCTGATCTAAAGATTTTCTAACTATAATTGGTTGTATAATTCCTCTCTCCTTAATAGAGCTTGTAAGCTCCTCCATTTTTTCTTTGTCAAAGTTTTTTCTCGGTTGATATCTGTTTCTGATAATTGAACTAATTGATATTTTATTTTTTAATGGTTTTGAATTTACATCACCAATTAGTGACGATAGCCCTCTGCCTAATCCTTTTTTAGTTTTAAATGGATTCATCATGCTGCGCTCTCAACTTCTTTATCTTGATTTAAAAATTCATCGGTAAAAGTAAAATACGATTTGCTACCTGGACAAGTTTTGTCATAAAGTAGAACTGGAACACCATGAGATGGTGCTTCAGAGAGTCTTACATTTCTTGGAACTACTGTTTGATAAACTTTTTCCTTAAAATAGTTTCTAGCTTCTTGTTCTACCTCACCAGACAATTTATTTCTCTTGTCATACATTGTAAGGAGGATGCCTCGTATGTTTAGTGATGGATTCAAGTTGGATTTGATCCTTTCAATTGTCTTCATCAATTGAGTAAGGCCTTCTAAAGCAAAAAATTCTGTTTGCAAGGGCACAACAAGCTCGTCTGATGCAACCAGTGCCATAATTGTCAGAAGACTCAATGATGGGGGGCAGTCAATGAGAATATAATCATACAAAGCTCCAGAATCATTCAAAATAGAGGTTAATTCGTCTTTCAATTTAAATGCTCTTCGGCTGTCTCCAGCTGTCTCAACCTCCAAACCTGACAGATCCACATTTGAAGTCACCAAATGTAAGTTATCAAACGTAGTTGATTGAACAACCTCTGAAATTTTTTTATTTCCGTTAAGAACACTATAAATTGTTAGTTCAGAATTTTCTGTATTTGACTGGCCAAGCCCTGTTGTAGCATTTCCTTGTGGATCTAGATCAATCACTAACACTTTTTTTCCTTTCATAGTCAAACCTGCAGCTAAATTGATTACCGTAGTAGTTTTTCCTACTCCACCTTTTTGATTAATTACTGAAATAATTTTTTTATCCATTTTTTTTTTGTAGGTTTGAAATCTTTACTATTAATGACTCGTGACTTGTTAAACTTTTTTTTTCTTCATAGTCAAATTTCCATTTCTTTGATGCATCTCTTAAAATTTCTTTCCCACTTTTTCCTAAAAATAAAATTATATATTTAAATTTCTTAAAATTATTCAAAGCTATTTCAAAAATAACTGGCAGAGGTTTAAATGCTCTAGAAATTATAATGTCTGTTTGTAAATTTTTTTGCTCAAAAATATTTTTTTGATTAATTTTTGTATTCAATTTAAATTTTTTTGAGATTTCTTTTAGGAAATTACTCTTATGATAGCTTTTTTCATAGAAAATGACCTTAAATTCTGGCTTTTTAGATTTCATCAAAATTGCTAAGACTATTCCTGGTAACCCTGCGCCCGATCCTAGATCAGTACATATTTTAACTTCATTTTTATTAATAAAATCAATGGTTTGTGCACTATCCATAATATGCCTTGTATTTATTGACTTTTCTGTGCTTGCACTTATTAGATTTATCTCTTTATTTTTTTTTAAAATTGATAAACTATAATTGTTAAGCTCATCCAATGTTTCACGTGAAACATTTTGGATATCAAGTTTAGAGTTTTTTATAAAATCCGAATCAATCAAGCTATATGCTTAATAGACTTTCTTTTTAGATGAGACAACAAAATATATACGGCAGCAGGCGTAATTCCGTCTATTCTTAGTGCTTGTCCCATTGTTTTTGGCCTTATTTTCTTAAATTTTGACTTAACTTCATTTGATAAACCTGAAAAAATATCATAATCTATATTTTCAGGAATAATAAGGTTTTCATCCCTTTTAAAGGCCAAAATATCTGCATTTTGTTTCTTTAAATATCCTCTGTAATGAGAATTTATTTCTAATTGTTCATCTATTTCACGTGAAACATATGTAATTTCAGGCCAAATTTCCCTTATTTTAGACATATCTACTGATTTTTGGCTCAATATCTGACTAGCATTTCGACTAACTCCATCTTTTGCAATATTTACGCCGAATTTCGAGACTTTTGATGGTGAAATTGTCAAATTGTCCATTTTTTCTTGTACTTTTTTAAGTTGAGTATGTTTCTGTAAAAATACTTCTTTTCTTTCATCAAGAACTAAACCTAAATCTATTCCTTTTTGAGTAAGCCTAATGTCTGCATTATCAGATCTTAAAGATAATCTATATTCAGCTCTAGAAGTGAACATTCTATAAGGTTCAGCAACTCCTTTTGTAACCAGATCATCTATCATTACCCCAATATATGCATCGGATCTATCTAGAATAAACGGTTCGCTCCCCTTGAGTGAAAGGGCAGAATTAATTCCTGCTATAAGTCCCTGTGCAGCTGCTTCTTCATATCCTGTGGTTCCATTTATTTGGCCTGCTAGATATAAATTTTTGATTTTCTTTGTTTCTAAAGTCAAAAATAGCTCTCTTGGATCAACAAAATCGTACTCAATAGCATATCCAGGCCTTAATATCTTAACATTCTCTAAACCATTGATTTTACTACATATTTCTTGCTGAACATCAGCTGGTAGTGAAGTAGATATACCATTTGGGTAAACTGTATGATCATTTAAACCCTCAGGCTCCAGAAAAATTTGATGCCTCTGCTTTTCTGCAAACTTGACAATTTTATCCTCTATAGATGGACAATATCTTGGGCCAACTCCCTGAATAGTTCCTGAATACATAGCGCTTCGTTTTATATTCTTTGAAATAATTTTGTGAACAGAGTCATTCGTATAAGTCATACGGCATGAAATTTGTTTGTTTGAAATTTCTTTTGTTAGAAAAGAAAAAAAATAAGGTTCATCGTCTGCAAACTGTTCCTCCAAATTATTAAAATTAATTGTTCTGGAGTCTAGTCTAGGAGGAGTACCTGTCTTAAGTCTTCCAATTTTAAAATTGAGTTTTTTTAATTGTTCGCTTAATCCTGTTGAAGGTTTTTCATTATATCGACCTGCTGGTGTTTGTTTTTCACCTACATGAATCAAACCATTTAAAAAAGTGCCAGTTGTAAGTATTAGTTTCGATGTTTTAATTATCTTTCCAGATTGAGTTATAAATCCTTTTATGCTATTTCTATCAAATATAAACTCAATTACGGGATCAGAAAAAACGCTTAAATTACAATAGTTTAGGAGTTTTTCTTGCATATGCATTTTGTACAATGATCTATCACTTTGAGTTCTAGGTCCTCTGACAGCTGGCCCTCTACTTCTATTTAACAATCTAAATTGAATACCTGACTTGTCTGCTACATCGCCCATCACGCCATCTAATGCATCTATTTCTCTGACTAGATGCCCTTTCCCCAATCCACCAATGGCTGGATTACATGACATTTCTCCAATTGTTTCAATTTTATGAGTAAATAGAGCGGTGTTAACACCTAGCCTTGCAGATGCTGCAGCTGCTTCACATCCTGCATGACCTCCACCTATAACAACAACATCAAATGTTAAATCATTTTTCATAAGTTAAACTTATAACTCAATTAAATATTTACAAGATCAGAGAGAAATTAATAAAAAAAAGTTATAAAACGACTAAAAAACGTTATTTATCAACGAAAAAGGCCTAATAGAGCTTAAAAATCGCTATAATATATAGGTTATTTGCCTATGCAAAAATCGTTGAAAATACTGCCTAATATCTCCTCTACATCGACTTTTCCGACAATTATTCCCAAATTTCTGGTTGCTAGCCTTAAGTCTTCTGCACCTTTATCAAAATCTTCTGTGTCATTTTTATTTTCAAAGTTTTCTAAATTTTGAACACATTGCTCTAAGTGCTGCCTATGTCTTTCTCTTGTAATCAAAATATCATCTGAAGTGATAAACTTGTTTTTTAATTTTATTTTAATTGCAGAGATTAACTCTTCAATATTTTTTTCATTCTTTAAAGAGATCAGAATAGGATTTAATTTTTTTAAATTTGTATTTATATTTTTAACTCCTAAATCAGATTTGTTTAAAACAAAAATAGCTTTTTCATTAACTAATTCATTCAAAAAGCCAGTAAAATCAACACTTTTTGGCTCTATTATTACTATGTTTAAATCAGCTTTTTCTGCACTTTTTAATGCAAGTTTAATGCCTTTTTTTTCTATTTCATCTTTAGACTCTCTTATTCCAGCTGTATCAGATATTACGACAGGGAGACCGTCTATGTTTAGATGGGTTTCTATTACGTCTCTTGTCGTTCCAGCAATTTCTGAAACTATAGCAACATCTCTTTTTGAAAGATAATTTAATAAAGAAGATTTGCCTGCATTAGTTGGCCCAACTATAGCAATCTTAAAACCTTCTCTGATTCTTTCTCCAACTCTTTGATCATTTAATAATTTTTTAATTTCTTCTTTTATGTATTTTGAAGTTTTTTTTATATCTTTTAAAATATTATCTGGAAGATTTTCTTCTGGGAAGTCAATTTTGGCCTCAACATTTGATAAAATTTTTAATAATTTTTCTCTCCACTCATTAAATTTTTTGGAACTTTTACCAGACATAATTTTAATTGCTTGTTGCCTTTGAATTTCAGTTTCGGAAGAAATTAAATCTGCAATGCTTTCAGCTTTAAGAAGGTTTATTTTTCCATTTTGAAAAGCAATCTTAGTAAATTCACCAGGCTCTGCGATTCTACAGTTTTCCATTTTTGAAATTGATTTATGTATGGCATCTATTACTGCACGACTTCCATGGACATGAAATTCGGCCATATCTTCACCTGTATAGCTTTCAGGCCCAGGAAACCATAAAACCATACCTTCGTCTATTAACTGATTAGTGTTGATTTTATTGATTTTTTTCAATGTTGCTACTCGAGGTTTAGGAATTTCATTTCCAATCATTTGTTGAAGGATTTTTTTAGTTTCAGGACCAGAAACTCTTATAACAGCAACCCCTGAAACACCAGGACCAGAGGATAAAGCAAAAATTGTCATACATTAAGAGTACAACAAACTTAAGAGTAAAAAAAGATAATGTTAAGAAGGTTTGTTCATTGAATTAAAGAATTCAGCATTATTTTTTGTGTTTTTCAATTTGGAATTTATAAACTCTATTGCGTCCATTGCTCCCATTGGGGCAATAATTCTTCTTAGCACGTTCATTTTTTGTAAATCATTTTTATCAAAAAGTAATTCCTCTCTCCTAGTTCCTGATTTTGTAATATCAATAGCAGGGAAGATTCTTTTCTCTGATATTTTTCTATCAAGAATGGTTTCACTATTACCAGTGCCTTTAAATTCTTCAAAAATTACTTCGTCCATTCTGCTTCCTGTATCTATTAATGCTGTCGCTATTATTGTAAGAGACCCGCCCTCTTCAATATTTCTTGCTGCTCCAAAAAATCTTTTTGGTCTCTGAAGTGCGTTAGCATCCACTCCACCTGTTAAAACTTTACCTGAACTTGGAACTACAGCATTATAGGCTCTTCCAAGTCTAGTTATAGAATCTAATAATATTACAACATCTTTTTTATGTTCAGTTAACCTTTTTGCTTTTTCTATAACCATTTCAGCTACCGCAACATGCCTTTGTGCGGGTTCATCAAAAGTTGAACTTATCACCTCTCCTTTTACTGTTCTCTGCATATCAGTTACTTCTTCTGGTCTTTCATCGATCAGTAATACCATTAAATAACACTCTGGGTGATTGGCGGTTATAGAGTTTGCAATACTTTGGAGTATCATTGTTTTACCTGCTTTAGGTGGTGAAATTATAAGTGACCTTTGACCTTTCCCAATCGGACTTACCAGATCAATTAACCTAGCAGTTAAATCTGGTTTTTTTTCAATTTTATTGGTTTCTACTTCTAAAATTATTTGTTTATTTGGATATAATGGAGTTAAATTATCAAATGCTATTTTATGTTTAGATTTTTCTGGAGGTTCAAAATTTATCTTATTTACCTGCAATAATGCAAAGTACCTTTCGCCATCTTTTGGAGCTCTAATTGGTCCCTCTATCGTGTCTCCGGTTCTTAGTCCAAACTTCCTAATTTGATTTGGGCTTATATAAATGTCGTCAGCTCCTGGAAGATAATTCGATTCCATTGCTCTTAAAAATCCGAAACCATCTTGTAAAAGTTGAAGAACTCCTTCACCTGTTATTTCTTCACCTTTTGCTGCTAATTTCTTTAAAATCGCAAAGTAGATTTCCTGTCTTTTTAAAGTACTAGCATTTTCAATTCCAAGCTTTTCAGCTTCATCTATCAGCTGCTCAGAACTCTTCTTTTTTAAGTCTTGTATATTCATAATTTTAGGGGGGCTAAGATTTTAGATAAATTTAATATATATATTATTTTGGAAATTACAACCTTAGATTGGCTTAAAAATTACTAAAAATATAATAAATATTAATAAAACTGTCGGAACCTCATTGATAATCCTAAAAAATTTTGAAGTTTTTTTGTTAGTATCAGATTTAAGGGACTTTAAACATATACCTAAATACTCATGATATATTGTAAGCAATATTACCGAAAAAAGTTTTAATTGGAACCAAAGTTGGGAAAATACATCTATTCCGTTAATATAAATTAAGCCAAACCCCAGAAGCCACGTTACAATCATGGCTGGCCTCATTATATAAAAATATAATTTTCTTTCCATGGTTTTGAATACTTCGGTTGTTTCTTTTTTCTCATAATTTTCTACGTGATAAATGAAAATCCTCGGCAAATATAAAAGTCCGGCCATCCAAGAAATTGCTGCGATAAGATGTATAGATTTAAAAAATAAATAAAAATTCATGGATTAAAAATTTGTTCCAACAAGATGTTTGAGTAATTTTATTTGGTCACTATTATCGTTTAAACAAGGTACCGCATCAAAATTTAAACCTCCAGATTTTAGGAAGCTTTCTTTGCCTTGTATTGAAATTTCTTCAAGAGTTTCAACACAATCAGAAGCAAATCCTGGGCAGATAACTAATATATTTTTTTTTCCTTCTTTTGGTAAGGATTCAAGAGTCTTGTCTGTATAAGGTTGAAGCCAATCTTGTGGGCCAAATCTAGATTGAAATGTTGTTTTGATTTCTACATCTTTAAACTTTTCAGATAACAGTCTCGTGGTTTTTTGGCAGTAACAATGGTATGGATCACCTTTTTCAAAGTATTTTTTTGGGATTCCGTGATAAGAAGCAATTACTAAATCAGGTTTCCAATTAATTTCATTGATTTTTTTTTTTAAACTGTTCGCTAAAGCTTCGATATATAACGGTTCAGACTCGTAATGTGGAATAATTTTAAGGCTTGGTTGCCATCTCATTTTCATAAGTACCCTGTAAACTTCATCACACACAGTAGCGGTTGTTGCTGCCGCGTATTGTGGGTACAGTGGAAGAACTACAAGATTTTCACAGCCAGATTTTTTAAGATAGTTTATTTTCATTTTAATACTTGGTTTTCCATATCTCATCGCATAATCAACAATTAGATTATTGGTGCCTATTTCTGATGAAAGTTTTTCTGATTGTTTTAAGGTGTAATATCTTAGTGGAGACATGTCTTCTTTTTTCATCCATATTTTTTTATAAGCTTCAGCTGTCTTTGATGGGCGAAAGTTAAGAATAAATAAGTTTAAAATAATTTTCCAAATAATTGGGTTTACTTCTATAACTCTCTTGTCTGATAAGAATTCACTAAGATAGCTTCTTATGTCCCACCAACTAGTTGATATAGGCGTGCCAAGATTAACCAATAAAACTCCAGTCTTGCCGAATTCGACTTTGGGGTGTTTTTCTATCATTTAAAATCTTTTACTAATTTTACTAAATAATCAACAATTTCTGGTTTAGTATTAGGTAATACACCATGCCCTAGATTAAAGATATAAGGGTGATCTTTAAAAATATTTAAATATTCTAAGACAAATTTTTTTACATTGTTTGTGTCGGTTAATAAAATTTTAGGGTCGAGACCGCCTTGTATTGGTATATCTATCTCATAAATAATTTTCTTTGGATCAACATTATAATCTATATTTATGGCGTTTGGTTTAACTTCTTCTACAAATTTTTTATAATTTTTAATATTTCTAGGAAAACATATTACTGGGATATTGAAAGATTTTATATATTCAACAAGATTTGAAGTTGGACGATATATGTATTTTTCTGTATCACCTTCTTTAACAAGACCTGCCCAGCTGTCAAAGATTTGTATTATTGTTGCTCCATTTTGGATTTGATTTTTGATATGTAGTTTTAAAAATTCTTCTAATTTAATTAAAATTTTATCTAATAAATCTTTATCTTTAAAAAAATTGTCTGTAAGTTTTAATTTTGGTGACTGCCTATTTATCATATAAACTAAAATTGTCCACGGGGCTCCAACAAAACCTATTAGATCTTTTTTATTTTTAATAATCTCATTTTTTGCTAAATTTTTAAGAAGTCCATAAATAGGTTTTAGTTTATTTGTGAAATATTCATTATCTATTTTATTTATTTTATTAATATCTAATTCACCTAAAATGGGGCCAAAATTTTTTTTAAATTCTACTTTTTGATTTAAACCATAGGGTAACATTAATATATCTGAAAATATTATAGCCGCATCCATATCAAATCTTTTAATTGGTTGAAGTGTAATTTCAGCAGACAAATTTTCATTTAAACATAATTTAATAAAGTCAGGATTATCTATTCTTATTTTTCTAAACTCAGGAAGATACCTTCCAGCTTGCCTCATTAACCAAATAGGACTATTTTTATAGTCTTTATTATTTATGCATTGTTGAACAGGGGTCATATAAAAATCATATATATAATCTTTAGTATTTGTTTTATATCTTGTTAATATAAAGAATTATTAATTGTTAACATTTTACCAACTAAATACTAACAGATAAAAATAATAAAAAATTAAGACAAATAGCCTCTTTTTTATAAGTTTTAGGTTAGATAAATAATTGTGTATATTAATTATTAAGGTGTTTATTTATGTTAATAATAAATGAGTTATTCAATTTAAAATTAAAACAAAAAAAAATATTTATTTTTAAGATATTTATTAAATTATTATAAACGCTTTATACATGAATATTAAACATGACATTTACCTAATTTCGGATTCAACGGGTGAAACTATAGATAGAATATTTTTAGCTCTCAAAGCTCAATTTTCAAATTTTGATTATAATGATCATCAGTTTTCATTCACAAGAACAAAAAATCAAATTGAAAAGATTTTAGAATTAGCAAAAAAAAATAAAGACCCAATAATTCTTTACACCGTAGTTGACGATAATCTTGCAAAACACCTCCAAGACAATGCAAAAAAACATAATATACCTTGTTTTAGTGTCCTTGGTGATTTAATTTTAAACTTTTCTAAACTTTTAAAACAAAGAGCTTCCCACATACCAAGTGGCCAGCATACTCTAGAAGAACATTATAAAAGAATAGAAGCCATTCAATTTACAATGAACCATGATGATGGAAACATGATAAACGATATTGATAAATCTGATATAATCATACTTGGTGTCAGTAGAACAAGTAAAACCCCAACCTCCATCTATCTTGCTAACAGAGGATATAAAACTTCTAACATCCCACTAGTGAATGAAAATTCTATACCAAATTTTTTAAAAGAGAAACCCAAATTAAAATGTGTTGTTGGTTTAACTTTAGAGCCATCAAGACTCATAGATGTCAGAAAAAATAGAATGTCTGCTCTAAAAGAAGAGCACGGGATAGATTATACTAATATCGAAAAAATCGAAATTGAAATTAAAAAAGCCAAAAAATCTTTTAAAAAATATCAATGGCCAGTTATTGATGTTACTAGAAAGTCAGTTGAAGAAACTGCAGCAGCAATAATTAAAATATATGAAATAAAAAATCAAAATGTATAAAATAATTCTTGCATCTAATAGTAAAGTAAGAAAAGAAATTTTAGAGAAAAATGGGATTGATTGTAAAGTTATTCCATCGAATATTGATGAAGATATTGTAAAAATGAGCCTGATAAAAGAAAATGCTACTCCGGAATTAATTTCTAAAAATTTAGCAGAACTAAAAGCTAACAAAATAAGTTTAAAATTTAGTGAAGATATTGTTATGGGGGCGGACAGTGTTATAGATTTAAAAGGAGAAATAATTTCTAAACCAAAAAATAGAAAAGATGCTTTTAAAATATTAAAAAAACTTAATGGCGAAACCCACAACCTAATAAGCTCTGTTTGTATTTCAAAAAAAGGTTATATGATTTGGAATTACTCAGAAAAAGCAGCCCTAACCATGAAACACATGAAAGATAATGATCTAAGAGAATATTTGGATAAAATTTCTGATGAAGCTTTATATTCTTATAATGTTTACCAAATCGAAGGTGAGGGAAGAAGATTATTTTCAAAAATCGAAGGGAATGAAGACACAATCATGGGATTACCAGTTAAAAATATTAAAGATTATTTAAGGAATTTAGTATGAGAAAATATCTTGTAATTGGCAATCCTATTGAACACTCTTTATCTCCAAAATTGCACAATTATTGGTTAGAAAAAAATAGTATTGATGCAATATTTGAAAAAAAAAAAGTAGAGCAAGAAGAGATTAAATCTTTAATATCTAAAATTAAAAAAGAAGAAATATATGGAATAAATGTAACGGTTCCATTTAAAAAAGCTGTAATCCCATTTATGGATGAGTTAACTACAGAAGCAAACGAAACCCAATCCGTAAATACAATTTATTTACTAGAAGACAAGGTAATTGGACACAACACAGATATATCTGGGTTTGAACTCGGAATAAAATATTCAAAATATAATGTGAAAAACAAAACGGTTTTTATATTGGGAGCCGGGGGTGTTGTACCTTCAATAATAGTAGCTCTAAAAAGAATGGGAGCTCACAAAATTATTTTAAGCAACAGAACAAAAGAAAAAGCAAAAAAATTAAAACTATTTTTTAAAGATATTGAAATATTAGATTGGGGAATTTTGCCAAAAGTGAATATGATAATAAATGCAACAAGCATAGGTTTAAATAAAAATGATAAATTAGAAGTAGATTTAAAAAAATTTGGATCAAATAATTTTTTCTTTGATATTATTTACAACCCGCAAGAAACAGATTTTTTAAAAAAAGCTAAACAATTAGGTAATAAGACTGAAAATGGTAAAATGATGTTTATATATCAGGCACATCAGGCCTTCACAATATGGCATAAGATAATGCCAAATATAGATGAAGAAACAATAAACTTATTAAAAGAATGATTAAGATTGGTATTATAGGAGATATAGGTTCAGGGAAAACTTTTATATCTAGGCAGTTCGGTTATCCAGTATTTAATGCTGATCAAGAAGTAGAAAATATATATAAAAAAAATAGAAATCTTTTTTATAAATTAAAAAAAAAATTACCTAATTTTTTAGGTTCTTTTCCCGTAAAAAAAAAAGAACTAAAAGCTGCAGTTTTAAATAATAAAAAAAATCTTAAAATAATTGAAAAAATTATACATCCGGAAGTTCAGAAAAAATTGAAAAAATTTACGAGATTTAATAAAAAGAAAAAAATTCTAATTTTTGATATTCCATTATTACTAGAAAAAGGAATATATAAAAAAAATTTTGTACTAGTTTTTGTAGATGCAAAGAAAAAAGACATTGATAAAAATTTAAAAAAAAGAAAAAATTATAATGAGAAAGTAATTGAAAA
>CACEHK010000004.1 GCA_902559305.1 uncultured Pelagibacteraceae bacterium
AATTAGCTTGGATTGATCATTTTCTTTGGATCTACAATTTTATCGTAGTCTTTCTCAGTAATTAATCCAGATTTTAAAGCTTCTTCTTTTAACTTTGTTTTATTTTTAAGAGCTCTTTTTGCAATTTTTGCTGCATTATCATATCCAACATAAGGAGCTAAAGCAGTCACTAACATTAATGAATTATCTAATAATTCCTTAATTCTTTTTTTGTCTGCTTTAAGACCAGAAACACAATAATTAGCAAAGCTCCTAGCTGAATCCGACATTATGTTAATAGATTGCAAAATGTTATGAATAATTAATGGTTTAAAAACATTTAGTTCAAAATGTCCATGTGATCCTGCCATTGTAATACCATTATGATTACCAATAACTTTTACACATACCATTGTTACCGCTTCACACTGAGTTGGATTCACTTTTCCTGGCATTATAGAAGATCCAGGTTCATTATCCGGCAATATAAGCTCTCCTATACCAGCTCGAGGACCTGAGCCCAGAAAACGTATATCATTTGCAATTTTCATCAAGCAAACAGCAGCTGTATTCATTGTTCCAGAAAAATTAACTATTGCATCATGAGCAGCCAATGATGCAAATTTATTAGGTGATGGCTTAAAAGGAAGTTTTGTAATTTTTTTAATTTCGTAAACTATTTTTTTATCAAAACCTTTTCTAGTATTTAGTCCAGTTCCTACTGCAGTACCACCTTGGGCTAAAAAATATATCTCTTCAAGAGCTTTTTTTATTCTTTCAATACATTTTGTTAATTGAAAATGATAACCCGAAAATTCTTGACCCAAAGTCAATGGTGTTGCGTCTTGTAAATGAGTTCTTCCAATTTTAATGATTTTTTTAAATTTTTTCGATTTTTTTTTTAATTGTAAATTAAGCAAATTTAGACTGGGTATTAAATTTTCAGTTGTACTTATTGCTATTGCCATATGCATTGCAGTTGGAAAAACATCATTAGTTGATTGAGACTTATTTACGTGATCATTTGGATGAACAGGTTTTTTAGATCCTTTTTTTCCTCTTAAAATTTCTATTGCTCTATTAGCAATAACTTCATTAACATTCATGTTTGTTTGAGTCCCCGATCCTGTTTGCCATACTTTTAGGGGAAAATGATTCATCAATTTTCCAGAAATAACTTCATTTGACGCTTTAACAATTGTTTTACTAATTTTTTTATCTAAATCGCCATTTTTTGCATTTACAATTGCTGCAGCCTTTTTAATTATTGCGATTGATTTAATTACTATTGGTCTAACTAAAAAGTCTCCAATGTCGAAATATTTACTTGATCTTTGAGTAGATGCCCCCCAATACTTATCCACAGGCACATTAATTTCTCCGATACTATCATATTCTTTTCTATTTTTCATAATTTAGATTTTGAATGTAATGCCATATTTCTTATACATTAAGTTAAGCAAGAATCAAATAGGAGCAATATGACAAATTTTGAAAAAGTAGGGATCTTCATGAAAACTTTTGGACAAGAAGTTAAGACCAAAGCTGAACTTAGTAACAATAAAATAAATGAGCTTAGAATAAGCTTAATCAACGAAGAGCTGGAAGAATTAAAAAAAGCAATTAAGGATAATGATATTTTGGAGGTTGCGGACGCTTTAACTGATATTTTATATGTTACATATGGAGCAGGCCATGCATTTGGGGTAAATTTAGATAAATGTTTTAAAGAAGTTCAAGAGTCAAATATGAGTAAATTAGGTTCTGATGGAAAACCAATTTACAATGAATTTGGCAAAGTTATGAAAGGTCCAAATTATTTTAAACCTAATTTAAATAAATTTTTATAAATTAAAACTATTTTATCCAACTAGGTTTGATCACCTTTATTATTGCACTTCCACAATTAAATTCATTTTTTTCATCAAAGTTTTCATTTAAATATTTAATTGAAGCAAAAGGAAATTTATTTTTTATTAAAACTTTACCAATTTCATAATCATTATATTTAATAATATCATCTTTTAGCTCACCTTTAATCAATTGAATTGGAAACAATCTTTTTGATAGCTTATTTTTTAACTTAATTCTTGCTGTATTCTCTTGGCCAACGTAACAACCTTTTTTAAAATCTATCCCATTTAATTCTTCAAAATTACACTCTATGCCAAATATTTTATTTCTTAGTTGGTCGGTATTTTTTTGAGCAATTCCAACTTCATGACTAAATTTATAATATTCATCAATATTTGATACTTTTAAATCTAATTTTTTTAAGGATAAATAAAGCTTTTCTAAATTAACAATAATTCTTGCTCCCAATTCTTTTTTTCTTGGATCCAAAAATATTGGATCTTCTCTATATTTAATTGTAAAGCCAGGTAAGTTTTTAGTACCCTCAAATTCTAAAAATTTGTCATTACTTAATGCACCCACAACAAATTCATTACTTAGATTAATTATTTCAATTTTAGATCTAAGCTTATAAAGATCTAATTGATTAAAAAGATTTTCAATTTGTGATTTTTCACAATCTAAAAAATACCCGTTTTTATGTTTAATAATTAAAAAATCAAAAAGATATTTTCCTTGAGGCGTTAAAAGGGATGCAAAACAACTATTAGTCTCATTAACTTTATCAATATCATTTGTAATTAAATTTTGTAAAAATTCCTTAGCAGCAACTCCATTTACAAATAATATTCCACGATCTTCTAATATGTAAAATTTTTTTATATTCATAATTGAAAGTAAACAAGATATAATATAGTTACTTTTCTAAAAAATGTTAGATCTAATAATAAAAAATGGACAATGTTACATTAATAATGATCTAAAAGATGTTGATGTTGCTGTTAAAGATGGAAAAATTAAACAGATTGGTCAAATTACAGAAGAAGCAAAAGAAATATTAAATGCTGAAGGACAAACTGTTTTACCAGGATGCATAGATACTCAAACACATTTTAGAGAACCAGGCTCTACTGATACAGAAGATCTTCATTCAGGAAGTAGAGCAGCAATTGTTGGAGGGATAACAGGTGTCTTTGAAATGCCAAATACTAATCCACCAACATCTAATAGAGTAGAATTTCAAAAAAAATTAGATCTCGCAAAAAATAGAATGTTTTGCAATTATGCATTTTATTTTGGTGCAACGGCTGATAACGCAAACGAGTTAGCAAATTTAAAAGATTTAGAAGGTTGTTGTGGAATTAAGCTTTTTGCAGGATCTTCAACTGGTAATTTATTAGTTGCAGAAGAAGCAGATATTGAAAAGGTGTTTCAAAGCAGTTCAAAAGTTGTTGCTGTTCATTCGGAAGATGAGGCAATTTTAAATGTTAATAAAAAATTAATTAAAAAGGGAGATGTTCACACACATCCAGTATGGAGAAGTGTTGAGTGTGCAATGTCATCTACAAGAAGGATTGTAAGAATAGCCGAGAAGTATCAGAAAAAAGCACATATTCTTCATGTTACAACAAAAGATGAAGTTGATTTTTTATCACAACATAAAGGAAATATTACATTTGAAATTACGCCACAGCATTTAACACTTTATGCCCCTGACTGTTATGAAAAACTTGGAACTTATGCTCAGATGAATCCACCTTTAAGAGATAAATCTCATTATGACAGATTATGGTATGCAGTAAAAAATAATTTTAATGACACAATTGGGTCAGATCATGCCCCACACTTAAAAATAAACAAAGAAAAAGAATATCCAAATTCACCATCAGGAATGCCAGGGGTACAAACTTTAATACCAGTAATGTTAAATCATGTAAACGATGGAAAATTATCACTTAATCAATTAATAAATCTTGTTTGTGAAAATCCTGTCAAAATTTTTGGTATTAAAAACAAAGGATTTATTAAAGAAGGATATGATGCTGACTTTACAATTGTTGATATAAACAAAACAATTGAAATTAAAGATGCAAATATTGAAAGCAAATGTTGCTGGTCCCCATTTAACGGATACAAATTTAAAGGGAGTCCTGTTGCAACAATAATTAATGGTAAAATTAAAATGAAAGATGGTAAAATAATTGGCGAACCAGATGGAACACCAATTAAATTTAAATAACTCTTGAGGAAAAGGTATTAACCAAAACAACACCAACGACTATAAAAAATAATCCTAAAACTGCTTGCCAACTAAGACTTTGTTTGAAGAAAAAATATCCAAATAATGCAATTGTAAATATTCCTAATCCACTCCAAGTTGCATAAACAATTGCAATGGGAATTTTATGCAATACATGAGTAAGGCAATATAAAGCTGTTAAATAACATGTGGCGGCTATTGCTGTTGGAATTATTTTTGTAAAATTTTGAGTAGATGGAAGAAGCAATGTACCTGCAACTTCACAAAAAATTGCAACTAACATAAAGAAATAAGCTTTTGTCATTATTTTAAAATATTATTATTTATTAAATCTTGCTTTATTTCATCTAAAATTGCTGGATCATCAATTGTTGCTGGCATTTTATAATCTTCTTTATCAGCTATTTTTCTAACAGTTCCTCTTAAAATTTTTCCTGATCTTGTTTTTGGTAATCTTTTTACAACTATTGCAATTTTAAAAGCAGCAACTGGGCCAACTTTGTCTCTTACCATTTGAATACATTCTTTTGTTATTGTTTCATTATCTTTTTTAACCCCAGCTTTTAAAGCTATTAAACCAATTGGCAGTTGTCCTTTTAATTTATCAGCAATTCCAATAACTGCGCATTCAGCAACTGATTGATGTTCTGACAAGACTTCTTCAATTGCACCAGTTGAAAGTCTATGACCAGCAACATTAATTATGTCATCAGTTCTCGACATAATCCAAATATAACCATCATCATCTATATGACCTGCATCATAGGTTTGATAATAACCTTCATAATTTGTCATATAAGTTTTTTTATATCTTTCATCAGCATTCCATAAAGTTGGAAAAGTTCCAGGAGGAAGAGGAAGTTTTACAACAATATCCCCCATTTCGTTTGGTTTAGCCAAAGTTTGATCTGGTTTTATTACTTTAACATCGTAACCGGGCACTGCTTTACAAGCAGATCCATATTTTGTTTTCATCATTTCTATTCCAGTGCAATTAGAACTTATTGCCCAACTCGTTTCAGTTTGCCACCAATGATCAATTACTGGAACTTTTAAAAGAGACTCTGCCCATTTAATAGTATCTGGGTCAGCTCTTTCTCCAGCTAAAAATAAACTTTCAAATGAACTTAGATCATATTTAGAAAAAAATTTACCTTCCGGATCTTCTTTTTTAATAGCTCTAAAAGCTGTTGGTGCCGTGAATAGAGATTTTACTTTATATTCAGAGATTATCTTCCAAAAAGCTCCTGCATCTGGTGTTCCAACTGGCTTACCTTCAAATAATACAGTTGTACAACCTTTAAATAATGGTGCGTAGACAATATATGAATGACCAACTATCCATCCAATATCACTTGCTGACCACCAAACATCATCTTGATTAATGTTATAAATATTTTTCATTGTCCATTTAAGAGCAGCAATATGACCCCCTATATCTCTTACAATTCCTTTTGGAATACCTGTTGTTCCCGAGGTATACAAAATATATGCAAATTCATTTGCGTTCATTTCAACACAATCAACATTTTTTGCATTAGATAAAGCTTCTTCCCAACTAATTTCTTTAGGAGCGTTTAATTTAACTTCATTACTTGGTCTTTGAAATAATATTAATTTTTCAATTTTATGAGATGCTAATTTTATAGCCTCATCCACAAGAGGTTTGTATTGAACTGTTCTTCCTGGTTCAAAACCACATGAAGCTGTAAGCAAAACTTTTGCTTTACTATCATCTATTCTGCTAGCCAATTCGTTAGAAGCAAAACCTCCAAATACCACAGAATGAACCGCACCAATTCTCCCACATGCAAGCATACCAATAACAGCCTCAGGTATCATAGGCATATAAATAATAACTCTATCTCCTTTTTTTACTCCTTGCTCTTGCAGAGCTCCAGCAAACTTTGAAACTTTCTCCCTTAATTCCTTATATGTGAATTTTTTTTTATTACCTGTGATTGGGCTGTCATAGATTAGAGCTTCTCTATCACCTCTATCATTATCAATATGGAAATCTAAAGCGTTATAACAAGTATTCGTAATACCATCCTCATACCATTTATAAAATGGTGGATTAGATTTATTTAAAATTTTTGAAGGTTTTTTAAACCAAAATATATCATCAGCAATTTTTTTCCAAAATTCTTCAGGATTTTTAATTGATTCGTCGTAAATATTTTCAAAATTTGATTTCATTGTTGTTTTATAATTTGATTTGCTTTTACTTCAAAATTAAGTCTTGAGTTGTATTTAATTTTAAAAAGGTAATAAAATCAATACAAATAAAGGGAAAAAAACTCTTCAATTACCTAAATTAATTTGTTATTTAGCACCATGCTTTGGATCTATTGTGCGGATAGAGACATGGTTTAAATTTAAACTAAAAAAAACAACTGAGAGGGAGTTTTTTATGAAAAAACTTAAATTGTTTGCTCTTGCAGCTTTAGCTCTTGTGGGCTTTTCAGGTGCAGCAAACGCAGAAACAGTGTTGTTGGCGCAAGATGACTTTGTTGGAATTTCTTTTTGGGTAATTTCAATGGGTATGTTGGCTGCTACAGCTTTCTTCTTTATGGAAAGAAGTTCAGTAGCTGCTGGCTGGAGAACATCTGTGACAGTAGCAGGTCTAATCACTGGTATTGCATTTATACACTACATGTACATGAGAGGTGTATGGGTACAAACTGGAGATTCACCAACTGTTTATAGATATATTGACTGGTTAATCACTGTACCATTACAAATGGTAGAGTTTTACTTAATCTTAGCAGCTGTTAGAAAAATGCCTTCAGGTATTTTCTGGAGACTGTTAATTGGTTCAACAGTAATGCTTGTTGGTGGTTACCTAGGAGAAGCAGGATACATTAATGCAATGCTTGGCTTTATCATTGGTATGGCTGGATGGATTTATGTATTATATGAAATCTTCTCTGGTGAAGCTGGAAAAGCTGCAGCGAAAAGTGGTAACAAAGCACTTACGACTGCATTCAGCGCATTAAGAATGATAGTTACTGTAGGTTGGGCTATTTACCCATTAGGTTATGTGTTCGGTTATTTAACTGGTGGAGTAGATGCTAATTCACTAAACGTGATTTACAACTTAGCTGACTTTATTAATAAAATTGCATTTGGTCTAATTATTTGGGCTGCTGCAATGAGCACGTCAGGCGCAAGAAAGTAAATATCTAAGTAATATTTAATAGGGCGAGTATGTTTTTACATACTTGCCCTATTTTTTTTTATCCTTATATATTAATGAATGTCTAAAATTACATACATAGAATATAGCGGCAAATCTCATACAATAGATGTTGCGAATGGACTAACGGTAATGGAAGGTGCAGTTCAAAACAATATTCCTGGAATAGATGCAGATTGCGGAGGTTCTATGGCCTGTGCTACATGCCATGTTTATGTCAAAGAGGAATGGTTAAATAGATTACCAAAAAAAGAAGATGGAGAAGAGGATATGTTAGATATGGCATTTGAACCAAAAAAAAATAGTAGATTGAGTTGCCAACTGATGGTTTCAGAACAATTAGATGGATTAGTAGTTAATCTTCCTGAAAAACAGGTTTAATGATTAAAACAGATGCATTAATTATTGGAGCGGGCCCAACTGGTCTATTTACAGCACATCAATTAAAACTTATTGGTTTAAATTGTGAAGTGGTAGACAATCTTGATAAAATTGGTGGTCAATGTATTGAACTTTATCCAGATAAACCAATTTATGATATTCCTGCAGTCCCTGAATGTACAGGAGAGGAATTAACAAATAATCTCATTAATCAATTAAAACCATTTGATATTAAATTTCATTTGAGTGAAAGAGTTGATGAAGTTAAAAAAAATAATAATAGCTGGGAAGTTAAAACAAATAAAGGAACTGAATTTTCAACACCAAACATAATTATTGCTGGAGGAGTAGGATCATTTGAACCAAGAAAATTTGGGCCAAAAGATTGTGAAAAATATGAAAATAAATCAATATTTTATTCAATAAAAGATAAGTCTATTTTTAAAGATAAAACAGTATCAATATTTGGAGGTGGAGATAGCGCTCTCGATTGGGCAATAGAATTATCTAAAGACTCAAAAGTTAACTTAGTTCATAGGCGTGACGAATTCAGAGGAGCACAATCGACAGAAGGAGCAATGAAAAATTTGGTAAAAAATGGAAAAATAAACTTGTTCACAAAATATCAACTTAGAAATGTTAACGGCAAAGATAATTTAGAAAGTATTGATATAGAGCATGATGATAAAGAAATAAAAAATATAAAAACAGACTATGTTTTAGGATTTTTTGGATTAATTATGCAACTTGGACCAATAGCAAACTGGGGATTAAATATAGATAAAAAAACAATAAGTGTTGATACAGAAAAGTTTGAAACAAGTCAAAAAGGAATTTATGCGGTTGGAGACATATGTACTTATCCTGGAAAATTAAAGCTTATATTGTCCGGATTCCATGAAGGTGCATTAGCAGCAAGAGCCTGTTTTAAATTGGCTAGACCAAATGAAAAATACAGGTTCGAATTTACCACAACTTCTTCAAATTTATTAAAAAGACTCGGTAAAAAAGAGTGATAGAATTATTTTCTTCTGAAACACCAAATACTAGAAAAATTTCAATAATGTTAGAAGAAGTTGGGTTTGATTTTAAGATTACAAAAATAGATTTATCTAAAGGAGAACAATTTAAAACTCAATTTAGAAAAATAAGCCCATTTAGCAAAACCCCAGTAATAATTGATCATGAAAACGGAAAATCAGTTTTTGAGTCTGGAGCTATTCTTATATATCTTGGAGAAAAAAGTGGAAAATTTTATGATGTTAAAGATCGTAATCTAATAAATCAATGGCTTATGGCTCAGATGGGCAATGTTGGCCCCATGATTGGACAACACCATCAATTTCATCATTTTAATCCAGGCAAAAGTAAATTTGGGGAAGAAAAGTTTTTTGATCAAGCAAAGAGAATTTATGGAGATCTAGACCAAAGGTTAGGACAAACCAAGTACTTAGCAGGAGAAAATTATACCATAGCGGATATTGCAACATGGCCGTGGATTTCTAGACATGAGTGGCATGATATTGGTCTAAAAAAATATAAAAATTTATCTAAATGGTATATTGAAATCGCTAAGAGAGAAGCTGTTATAAAAGGATTTGATTTTTTAAAAAATGGATCAATAATTCCTCAACTTTAATCGTCTGCAAAAACTTTTTCTTCTTTTTCGTGTTTTTCTTGTGCTGCAATACAAAGTGTTGCAACAGGTCTTGCCATCAATCTTTTTAAACCAATAGGTTCACCTGTATCTTCACAAAAACCATAAGTTCCATCTTTTATTCTTTTTAAAGCCGAGTCTATTTTTGAAATTAATTTAATTTGTCTATTTATAGCTCTCATCTCAACATTTTTTTCCGTGTATGAACTTGCTTGGTCAACAATATCTGCAGAAGTACTATTATCGTCCATAGAACTGTTATAAAGTGCTTCATTATTAGTTTTAACTAAATCAGATTTCCATTCAGTTAATTTTCTTTTAAAAAAAGCGAGGTGCTTTGCACACATATATTTTTCTTTTTCTTTTGGAATGTAAGTTTTAGAGATTTTAACCATTATCAAATTTTAAACGTGGCTGAATATATTCATGAATTAATAGGTGTCAAGCTACCTTTAATTGTATAAATTAAGTAAAATGGCCATTAATAAAAATAATACAATAAATTTATTTTACATTTTTTTGACAGTTCATTTAATTATTTGGACTTTAATTCCAACACTAACAAATAACAATTTACCATTAGACACAATTGAAGCTTTAGCTTGGGGAAGTAATTTAGACTGGGGATTTAACAAGCATCCTCCAATGAGTGCTTTTTTAGTTGAAATTTTTTATCAAATTTTTGGCGCACAGGATTGGGCTTATTATTTGTTAAGTCAGATTTGTGTGATTATTTCTTTTTTTGTTGTTTTTAAACTTGCAGAGGATTTTTTTAAAAATAAAGTTTTTTGTTTATTATCAGTTTTATTATTAGAAGGAATTTACTTTTTTAATTTTACTACTCCTGAATTTAACGTGAACGTTTGTTTGATGCCTTTCTGGTCATTAACTGTTCTATATTTATGGAAGGGCTTTAAAGATAATAAAACTAGTGATTGGTTTTTAGTTGGATTGTTTGCAGGTTTTGGATTTTTATCAAAATATTTATTTATCTATTTGGGTTTAGGAATTGATATTTTTTTAATTTATATGATTTATAAAAAGAAAATTGACTTTAAATGCCTTGTATCACTTATTTCATTTTTAATAGTTTTATTGCCCCATTTAGTTTGGTTAACTGAAAATAACTATATAACTATTACTTATGGCCTTGATAGAACAGGAACAGGTGATCAAAAGTTCTTAGATCACATAATTCATCCATTAATCTTTTTAGGAAAACAAGTTGGAATATTAATACCTTTCTTTTTAATGTTTGTATTTCTAAATAATAAATTAATAAATAATTTTAACTTTAAAGATAATAAGCTTTTATTTTTATTATCAATTAACATTGTTCCAATAGCTTTGATATTTTTAACCTCTATGATCATGGGTGTTAAAATAAGAACAATGTGGATGACACCTTTTTATTTATTCTTTGGAGTTTTAGTAATTTATATTTTTCAATTACAAATTAATTTAAATAAGCTAAAAGGATTTACTGCAGTATTTCTAATTTTATTTATTTTTTCTCCTTTTGTTTATGCTTATGTTTCAATTACAGAAACAGACAAAAGAACTGATTATCTTGGGGAAGAAGAAGCTAAAAAAGCTAAAGAGTTTTGGAGTAATAATATTCAAGTAAGTGGTAAATTAAGCTTTGTTAAGGGTAATGAATGGATTGCAGGAAATCTTTCTTATCATTTAGACGAGAGACCAAATTGGATTTATAATCCAGGCAATATCTTTCTATGTAATAAAAATTTAGAATGTATAAAATATAAGTAATTATTTATGAACATAAGTGATAAATGGAAAAAAATATTATTAATTATAGCAATTGTTGCAGTGATTGAGTTTTCAGGTTTTGGAATACTTGCATCTTTGTTAAGATTAATAAGCTCTGCAAGTTAATGAAAATAAAAATATTAATACCAGTTTTTAATGACTGGCAGTCAGTTTTTAAACTTTTAGAAAATATAAATTCTGAAGTTTCTAATTTAGATCATGAGTTTTCTGTGATTATTGTAAACGATGCCTCAACTGAAACTAAGCCTGAATTAACTGTTAATTTAGAAAAGTTAAATTCTATTAAAATTATAAATATGAAAGAGAATAGAGGACATGCAAGATGTAATGCAACAGGATTAAAACATATATTTCATAATGAGGAATTTGATTATGTAATTCCAATGGATGGAGATGGAGAAGATAGACCAGAAGAAATAACACAACTTTTGGATAATTTAAATTATCACACCGATATACCAATTGTCGGTGAAAGAGTTAAAAGATCTGAAGCAATTTTTTTTAAATTTTGTTATTTTTTCCATAAAATAATAACTTATACTTTTACGGGGCAATCTATTAAATATGGTAATTTTACTTGTTTACCAAAATCAATTGTAGAAAAAATGATTAATGAAAAAGCTACCTGGAGTAGCTTTTCAGGTTCACTTGCCAAAATCACAAAAGATAGAGCAGCAATACCGTCTGAAAGAGGAACAAGGTATTTTGGTCCATCTAAAATGAGTTTTAAAAATTTATTAATACATTCTTTGTCAATAGTAAGTGTATTTAAAATAAATGTTTTAATTAGATCTATATTATTTTTATTGGTTTATATATTTTTAGTTTATCAAAAACTAACGTTGATTATGTTTATACCAATATTTCTAATTTTAATCCTAATATTTTCTGTATTTACTGTGTCTAAAAGAGAAAATTTAAGTGAGCTAAATAATTCTTTATCCAATATTTTAAATATCCATATTGTAAAATAAGATGAAAAAATTATTAATTTCATTAATCTTTATTTTATTTTTATTTGAAAATTCTTTTGCAAACTTTAAGCAAATAAAAAAAAAAGCTTCAGTAAATAAACCAGAAATTATCTTTCCAATTCCTCAAAAACTTAATCGATGTCAAACAAAGCTTTATGCATCATCAGAAACATATAAAGTTAAACCAGTATTAAAAGTGTCGGCACCAAAAGGCTATGGTTTAGATGATAGATTTGATTATGCTTTAAATAGATTTTCTAATTTTAGTTTCCCCTGTAGTGGTGGCGACTCTGTTTCATGTAAACTAGTAGCAGAAATTATTTTAGAGTGGGCTAAAGCAGACGCTGCAAAGAGAACTGGCCCATCTGATGGGGAAGGAAGGCATTGGAATGATACTTTAACTGTTAATTTGTATGTAGCTTCCCCCATGATCGCAGCCTATTCATTTGCAAAACAAGTTATAGATATACCTGAAGCAGACGATGAAATCATTAAGAAATGGTTCAAAAAAATTGTAAAAAAAAATAAACATTTACTGTATGCAGAAACTTATGATTATGGAGGAGCAAGCGGAACTCCCAAGAGAGCCCATAACCATGCACTGTCTTCTGCTGTTGCTCACATGGAGTTAGGAGTTTTATTAAATGATAACAAGTTATTTAGAAAAGCGTTTCTAAATTATGAAGCTGCAATAAAGTATCAAAGAAAAGATGGGAGCCTTCCAATTGAAGTTAGAAGAGGAGGAAGAGCTATGTTTTATCAAGGCAGAGCTATGAACGCACTAGCTGTCATAGCAATTATAGCCGAACACCAAGGATACAATATTTGGGAACTAGATTTTAAGGGTAAGAACTACCATAACCTTGTTAAATTTTTTATCGATTTTACAGAAAATCATGAAATTGTTTTCAAGTATGCTAAAGAAAACAGGTGGCCTGGTCCTGCTAAAAACTACAAAGTTCAAGACTTGAGATCAAATTCTGGAAGTAACTGGGGCTGGTTATATGCTTATGCATCACGTTTTCCTGATCATGAGAATATAAAAAGATTAAAAAGATGGTCTGAAAATAAAAATGAACTTAATTCCTATCAAAGCAATATAGTTTATCAATATTTGAATATTGGAAAAAAGGGTTTTGGATCTGCTTCCTGGACAGTTATTGAACCAAATTGCCATTTTACTAAATAGCTTTTATTGTTGGTAGGGAATAGAAATCAGCTGTATCTATCCTGGAAGAATATTCTCTCTTCATATTCCATCTTTTTTGAACGCCAGCACTTGCAAGGCTTATAGCAGATCTACCGTATCTATAATTTGTATTGTCTATTGATTTCATTAAACTATTTATTTTTTCATCCTTTTCTGATGAAAATAAATTTTTTTTATCATCATCATTTGATAAACTTGTTAATAGTACGCCTGCTTTTTGATAACGATAACCATTTTTAAAAATATTTTCTAAGGCAGATATAGCAGCTTTAACTATTTCAATACTATTATTTGTTGCAATTGGAAAATCGATTGTTTTCGAATTTGCATAGTATCCAAATTTACTTTGAAATGGACTTGTTCTAATAAAGATAGTTATTGATTTTGCAATTAAAGATTCAGATCTAATTTTTTCTGAAGCGTTAAGACAATAATTTGCTATAGCTTCTTTTAATTCTTGGAATTTTTCTATTCTTTGACCAAATGAACGTGATACTACACAACTTTTTCTTTTTGTTGTAGTTTTTTCAAAATCGATACAAGCAATTCCTCTAAGCTCCATTGCAGTTCTAGAGCTTAAAACATTGGAACTTTTTTTAATCCAGGTATTAGAAATATTTTTTAATTGTTTTGCATTGTAAATTCCGTTTCGATGGTAAAATTTTGTTAATTGTCTACCAACTCCCCAAACATCATTAATGTCTACTTTTTCTAATATTGGGTCAATATTTTCAATTCCAATTAAACTTGTAACACCAGTTTCTTTTTTTTTAGCAATATGATTTGCAACTTTGCTTAAGGTTTTTGTTTTGGCAATACCAATACTAGTTGGTATTCCAGTCCATTGTAAAACTATACTTCTAATTTCTTTACCAACATCCTCTATTTCATTATCAGAAAAATTTGATAAGTCTAAAAAAGCTTCATCAATTGAATAAATTTCTATATCAGAGTTAAATCTTTTTAGAGTTCTCATTACTCTTCTTGAAATATCTCCGTACAAAGAATAATTGGATGAAAAAACCTGAACGTTATTTTTAATAATAATATCTTTCGCTTTAAAATAAGGCTCTCCCATTTTTATTCCTAAAGCTTTTGCCTCATTAGATCGTGAAACAATACAACCATCATTATTTGATAAAACAACCACAGGTTTATTTTTTAATTTAGGGGTAAATAACGTTTCACATGAAACATAAAAAGAATTACAATCTACAAGTGCAATTTTTTTAGTATACTGAGTGTATGACATAAGTTACAACCCCCCAAATAAAAATATCTTGTTCTTCATTAATTAAAATTCTATCTTCGTAATTTTTAGATCCAGATGTTAAAAATTTTTTATCTCGTTCTTGGATAAAACTTTTAACGACAAGCTCATCATGAACATTTGCTATAACCGTTGAAAAGTTTTTAGGTTTTAAGCTTTTATCAACTAGCAATAAATCGCCATCATTTATACCAACACCGACCATTGATTTCCCTTGAACTCTTATGATGAAGGTTGCCGGAACATTTTTTATTAAATGAATATTTAAGTCGATATCTTCCTCAATATAATCTGCTGCAGGTGATGGAAAACCTGCGCCAGCTTTGTGTAAATAATATGGTATTGTCAATTTCATAAATGTTCTTATTTTGTTCTTATTATTATATAGATTATTCAATAGTGTCAACTAGGTTGTGTTTTGAGTCTGTAAGTGAATCAAAAGTGAATCAAAACGTGAACATCCAAACTACATTTTGTGCCCTTGTGGATAACTTAAACCAGAGATAGTTTAAATTTCATACCAAAAATGAAAAATCTTTTTTTAATATTATTTATAAGCTTACTGTGGATCAATGCTTCTTCAGCAAATAGTCTTAAAATTGTAGATGGTGATACAATCGTTTTAAATGGTGAAAAGATACGTTTTGAGGGCATTGATACGCCAGAGTTAAAGCAAACTTGTTTGAAAGATAACGAGGAAGTAAACTGTGGAATGCGTGCAAAGATGTTATTAGTTAAAAAGATTGGAAACAATATACCAATGTGTATAGGAAAAAAGAAAGATTTTTACAAAAGGACACTTGCCGAATGCTTTGTTAATGGTGAAAGTTTATCAAAGTTTTTGGTTAGAAGAGGATATGCATTTGCTTATAGAAAATATTCAAAAAAATTCATTAAAGATGAAAATTTTGCAAAAGCAAATAAATTAGGAATGTGGTCAATGATCTTTCAATATCCTTGGGATTTTAGAAAAGGATTATAAAAAAATAAAGGAGAAAAATGAAAAAACTAACATGTCATTGTGGAGGAGTGGAAGCAGAAGTCAATGTTCCACAAAAAGGATTTGAAAAAGTTTTGCGTTGTAATTGTTCTATCTGTAAAAGAAAGGGATATATTATAGGAGTGGTAGGACCAGATGATTTCAAGCTTATTAAAGGAAAAGAACTTTTAAAACTTTATCAATTTTACACAAAGACTGCTCAGCACTACTTTTGTTCAAATTGTGGTATTCATACTCACAATAGACCAAGAATTAATCCAAAAATATATGGAATAAATATTGCTTGTGTAGAAGGCATCAACCCATTTGACATAGCAAATGTTCCAGTTAGTGACGGAGAAAACCACGCATTAGATCAAAAAAAATAGTTTAATATGAAATTAGTTAATGAGTGTTATATTAATGTAAAAAAAAATTGTTTTAAATTTATAAAATCTCAAGAAACCAATACTAATAAGTTTAAAAACAAGGAAAGGATGTTAAAATCTTTTTTAATTCCATTATGTTTTTGGCTTACAAAAAAAACTAGCAAAAAAAAACCTCTAATAATTGGTATAGCTGGTGGCCAAGGAACTGGCAAAACTACAATTACTTCAATAGTATCTTTGATTTTAATAAAATATTTTAAATTAAATGTTTTTAAAATTTCTATTGATGATTTTTATAAAACTAGAAAAGAAAGAAAATTTTTATCTTCAAATAAACATCCACTATTAATGATGAGAGGTGTTCCTGGAACACATGACTATAAAATTATAATCAATTTTTTAAAAAAAGTTAAAAGTAAAAAATTTAAAAGTTTAAAATTACCAAAATTTGATAAATCAATAGACGATAGATATAAAAAAAAATACTGGTACGAAGTAAAATCTAGACCTGATATAATAATTTTAGAGGGGTGGTGCGTTGGTGCAAAAGCTCAAAAAATTTCAAGTATTATCAAACCAATAAATTCTTTAGAAAGAGTAAAAGATTCAAATTTAGTTTGGAGAAAATATGTTAATGACCAATTAAAAACTAATTATAAAAATTTGTTTAAACATATAAATGAAATCATTTATCTTAGAGCAAATAATTTTAAATTGCTTCAAGAATGGCGAATAACACAAGAAAAGAGATTATGGTTAAAATCAACAAACAAAAAAAATTTAAAAATTATGAGTAGAGGTGATATTATAAACTTTATGCAGACTTACCAACGAATTACACAAAATATGTTTAAAGATGTGCCAAAATATGCCTCGATAATAATGAAATTAAATAGTAATCATCAAATTAGTTCGATTAAATTTAAATAAATGAAAAAAATAATTTTAATTTTAGTTTCGTTGGTTTTTTTTATACCAAAAGTTTTCGCAATAACACTTTCTGAAGCACTTATTCAAGCTTATCAAAACAATCCAGAATTAAATGCTGAAAGAGAAAATATCAAAGTTTCAGAAGAAGAATTAAATATTGCAATAGGAAATTATCTGCCAACGCTAACATTAAGTGGAAGCAAAAGTAAAGAAGACACAAATAAACTTACTAATCAATCAGGGGGAGACGCTTCAATATCAGATGTTGATCCATTATCAACCTCAATAAAAGTCGAACAAACCTTATTAGATTTTGGAAGAAATGCAGAATATGAAAAAAATAAAATTGGTATTAATCTTGCAAAGGCAAAACTATTAAAAAAAGAACAAAATATATTTTATAAAGCAGTAGAAGCTTATACTGGCGTAATTTTATCAAATGAAAAATTAAAAATTAATCAAAGCAATCTTAATTTATTAGAAAGACAAGTTGAGACCGATAGAATTAGACTAGAAAGAGGCCAATTAACTTTAGCAGATGTTGCACAATCCGAATCTTCTTTAGCTGAAGCCCAAGCAAAATTTATACAAGCTCAAAATGAAGTTTTAACAAGCAAATTGAATTATGAAAATATTATTGGATCACTGTCCAACTCAAGTTTATTGGAAAAAAATTCAAAAATAAATGTTGAAATTCCAGGAAATTTAATTTCTGCGATTGAATTATCAAAAAATAATAATCCAGATTTAACTATCGCTAAACTAGAATATGAACAATCTAAAAAAGATACTGTAATGGCAAAATCAGATTTATCTCCAACTGCAATATTATCTTTTGAAAGATCTTACAATGAAGATTTAAGCGCTACCTATGACGAAAGAGAAAAAGATGTGTTAAAAGCCACTTTGTCTTGGCCATTCTATTCAGGAGGTAAAAATAGAGCAATACATAAAAAAAATAAAAGTTTACAATCCAGAACAAGATTGCTTTTGGACAACACAATTAAAACTAATGAAACTAATGTTGCTAGCGCCTGGTCAAATTTGCAATCAAATAAAAGCTTATTAAATTCAGTTGAACTTCAAGTAAAGGCTGCAGAAATTGCAAATGAAGGAATTACTGCAGAATATGAAAGTGGAGTAGGAAGAACTACTTTAGAGGTAATCCAATCAAATCTATTTTTGCTAAATGCTCAAATTTCTTTAGCTAATTCCAAAAGAAATTTTCTTCTTTCCCAATTTAATCTTTTGAAGACAGTTGGGTTACTTAACAGCGACTATTTAAACATTAAATAAATCAACGTTTTTTTAACCTAATAAATATTTTTATTGCCAATGAGAACAAAATGTGTACATTTAATGTATGATTCGACTGTTAAAAAACGTAAAAAAAAAGGCAAAAAATGACAAAAAATAACTTAAAAGTGGTGAAATCCACAAAAGATAAAGAATTGGAAAATAAAGAGAAGAATAAAGCTTTAGAAGCAGCAATTAGCCAAATTACAGATAATTTTGGAAAAGGCTCTGTAATGAAATTAGGCCAACAAAAAGCTATGGATGTTGAGTCTATTTCAACAGGATCTCTAAGTTTAGACCTCGCTCTTGGTATTGGAGGGTTGCCAAAAGGAAGAATTGTTGAAATTTATGGACCAGAGTCGTCTGGGAAAACTACATTAGCTTTACAAGTTATAGCTGAAGCACAAAAAGCGGGTGGTATTTGTGGTTTTGTTGATGCAGAACACGCACTAGACCCAGTTTATGCAAAAAAATTAGGTGTTAATACTGAAGAGCTACTAATTTCTCAACCAGATACTGGTGAGCAGGCTTTGGAAATTACTGATACTTTAATCAAATCAGGATCAATGTCAGTTATCGTAGTTGATTCTGTTGCAGCATTAACCCCAAGAGCAGAAATTGAAGGAGATATGGGGGATCATCATGTTGGTCTTCAAGCAAGATTAATGAGTCAGGCATTAAGAAAACTAACTGGATCAGTTTCTAGAACAAATACAATGGTTATATTTATTAACCAAATAAGAATGAAAATAGGTGTAATGTTTGGAAGTCCAGAAACAACCTCAGGAGGAAATTCACTTAAATTCTACTCATCAGTCAGAATGGACATAAGAAGAATAGGTGCAATCAAAGATAAAGAGGAGATCATTGGAAATGCAACTAGAGTAAAAGTCGTTAAAAATAAAGTTGCGCCACCATTTAAAGTAGTTGAATTCGATTTAATGTATGGAAAAGGAATAAGCAAAACTGGTGAATTGATTGACCTGGGTGCGAAAGCAGATATTGTAGAAAAGTCAGGGGCATGGTACGCTTACAAGGGTGAAAAAATTGGTCAAGGAAAAGAAAATGCAAAATTATACCTTGAACAAAATCCTAAAGCTGCAGCAGAAATAGAAATGGCAATAAGAGAAAAAGCTGGTCTTATTTCTGAAAAAATTGAAGGAAATCCTATTGAAAAAGAAAAAGTAGAATCTGCAGAAGAAGTTCCTACAAAAAAAAATTAGCATATAACTTTTAGTTATCAAAAGGCGCTCTTTTGGGCGCCTTTTTTCCCTTTAGACGTATAGACATCATATAAAAAAGCTGTATTTTAGAAATATGGCCGACAAAACATTAAATGAAATCAGGAGTACATTTCTCAAGTATTTTGAGAAAAATGATCACAAGATTGTGGAATCTAGCAATTTAGTTCCCAATAACGATCCAACATTAATGTTTGCAAACTCAGGAATGGTACAATTTAAAAATGTTTTTACTGGGTTAGAAAAAAGAGATTATAAAAGAGCAACCACATCTCAAAAATGTGTAAGAGCAGGAGGCAAACATAATGATCTTGAAAATGTTGGCTATACACCTAGACACCATACATTTTTTGAAATGCTTGGAAACTTTTCATTTGGAGATTATTTTAAAGAACGAGCAATTGAATTAGCTTGGAACTTAATAACAAAAGATTTTGGATTAGATAAAAATAGGCTTTATTTTACTGTTTTTAATGAAGACGATGATGCTTTAAAGTTATGGAAAAAAATAACAGGTTTTGGAAATGACAGAATAATTAAAATTCCAACTTCTGATAACTTCTGGTCAATGGGCGAAACTGGACCTTGTGGCCCATGCTCAGAAATATTTTATGATCATGGAAATCATCTTAAAGGAGGTCTACCAGGCACAAAAGAACAAGACGGTGACAGATATATAGAAATTTGGAATTTAGTCTTTATGCAATTTGAACAGATTTCAAAAGATAAAAGAATAAATCTACCAAAACCTTCTGTAGATACAGGGATGGGGTTAGAGAGAATTACTGCTTTATTACAAGGAACACATGATAATTATAAAACTGATCACTTTGAAAAATTAATTAAATCTATTTCAGATGCAGTCAAAACAAAACCTGATGAAAAAAATATTTCTAGTTTTAGAGTTATAGCAGACCATCTTAGAGCAAGTTCATTTTTAATTGCTGAAGGCGTCCTTCCTTCAAATGAAGGTAGAGGTTATGTTCTTAGAAGAATAATGAGAAGAGGAATGCGACATTCCCATTTATTAGGTTCAAAGGAACCTATATTTTTTAATATATTTAAAACATTGATGGAAGAAATGAATGGAAATTATCCTGAGTTAAAAAGAGCTCAAGCATTAATTAAAGAAACTTTAAGAATGGAAGAAGAAAAGTTTTTAGTTTTATTAGACCGAGGTATGAAAATACTAAATGAAGAAATAACAAAAATTGATAAAATTTTACCAGGAGATGTTGCTTTCAAGCTTTATGATACATATGGTTTTCCTTTAGATCTTACTGAAGATATTTTAAAAAATAAATCATTAAAAATTGACAATAAAAAATTTAATGAACTTATGAATCAAAGCCGAGAACTTGCAAAAAAAAATTGGAAAGGTTCAGGAGATAGTGCGGTTGATGATATTTGGTTTGGCATCAAAGATAAAATAGGACCAACAGAATTCCTTGGCTACGAAACTAATCAAGCAGAAGGAGTAGTAAAAAAATTATTAAAAAATAACAAAGAAGTCGAAAATTTGAAAACTAATGATGTAGGAATGATAGTAGTTAATCAAACACCATTCTACGGTGAATCAGGGGGACAAGTTGGAGACACAGGAGAAATTGTAACAAGTGATTTTAAATTTAAAGTTTCAGATGTCCAAAAAAAACTTGGAGATCTTTTTGTTCACTATGGGAAAGTTATATCAGGAGAAATTAAAATAAATCAAAATGTTGAATTGAAAATTGATATTGAAAGAAGAGACAATATTAGAGCTTATCACTCAGCAACTCATTTATTACATGAGTCATTAAGAAGAGTTTTAGGAACGCATGTTACTCAAAAAGGATCTTTAGTAGAAGCAGATCGACTTAGATTTGACTTCAGTCACATGAAACCAATTACTCCGGAAGAAATAAATAAAATTGAGGATTTTGTAAATTCTATGGTTAACACAAAATCTGAAGTAAAAACTAGATTAATGACACCAAAAGAAGCTGTAGATAATGGAGCTTTAGCTTTATTTGGTGAAAAATATGGTGATGAGGTCAGAGTTTTATCAATGGGAGATGAAAAAAATAACTATTTTTCTACAGAATTGTGTGGAGGAACTCACGTAAGAAATACAAGCGATATAGGAAAATTTAAAATTGTAAGCCAAAGCTCTATCGCTGCAGGAATAAGAAGAGTAGAAGCTTTAAGAGATAAGCAGCTAAATGAATATTTTAATAAAAAAGAAAAACAAATTGACTTAGTTATTCAAAAAAATGAAGAGATAATTAATGATTTATCTAAAAAAATTATTAAGCTTGGAGGAAAACCAAACATTGATAATGACAATCATAAAACATTAATAAAAGATTTAACAAAACACTATGAACAGCTTTTAGTAAAATTTACCTTAAATGATAAATCTAAAAATATAATTGATGATCAGACAATAAATAAAATTAAAGTAAGATTTCAAAAGGTAATTGATCTTCCACCTAAAGATTTACGTAATTTAGTTGATAATGGTAAAAAAGAATTAAAAGAAGGTATTGTAATAGTATTTGCTGTTAAAGATGACAAGATAGGTTTGGGTGTTGGAGTTACTGATAATTTAATAGTTAAGTATGATGCAGTTAAACTTGTTAAAAAAGGATCCGAAGTTATTGGAGGAAAAGGTGGTGGCGGTAGACCAGATTTTGCACAAGCTGGAGGAACTGATGGTTCAAAAATAGAAATTGCTTTTGATGCAATTAAATCTTTAATTTAATTTTTTTTTGAGATTTCCATCAATTACATCAAGGAATTGATTTGTTGTAAGGTATTTATTTGTTGGATTAATTAAAATTGCCAAATCTTTTGTCATATAACCATTTTCAACTGTTTCAATGCAGACTTTTTCTAAAGTTTTAACAAATTTTTTTAATTCTTCGTTATTATCAATTTTTCCTCTATGATAAAGTCCTCTAGCCCAGGCAAAAATAGATGCAATTGGATTTGTAGATGTTTCTTTTCCTTGTTGATGAAGCCGATAATGTCTAGTAACTGTTCCATGCGCCGCCTCAGCTTCTATAGTTTTACCATCTGGTGACATTAAAATACTTGTCATTAGTCCTAAAGAGCCAAATCCCTGTGCAATCGTATCTGATTGTACATCTCCATCGTAATTTTTACATGCCCAAATATAATTTCCATTCCATTTCATAGCACATGCAACCATGTCATCTATCAATCTATGTTCATATGTTATCTTTCTTTCTTCAAACTTATCTTTAAATTCTTTATCAAAAATTTCTTGAAATAAATCCTTAAAACGACCATCATATTTTTTCAAAATAGTATTTTTCGTTGAAAGATACACTGGCCATTTTCTATTTAGACCATAATTCATACAAGCTCTTGCAAAATCTTTTATTGATTGATCGAGGTTATACATTGAAAGCGCTATACCTGGGCCAGGAAAATTAAATACATCAAATTCTTTTTTTTCTTTTCCATCCTCTGATGTCCATTTTATTTTAAGTTTTCCTTTGCCAGGTACTTTGAAATCTGTAGCTCTATATTGATCTCCAAAAGCATGCCTACCTATACATATAGGATTAGTCCAGCTTGGGACTAGTTTTGGAATGTTCTTACATATAATTGGTTCTCTAAAAACTGTTCCTCCCAAAATATTTCTTATCGTACCATTAGGAGATCTCCACATTTTCTTTAAGTTGAATTCTTTAACTCTTGCTTCATCAGGAGTTATAGTTGCACATTTTATTCCAACACCATTTTTTTTAATCGCATTTGCACAATCAATAGTAATTTGGTCATTGGTATTGTCCCTACTTTCCATGCCTAGATCATAATATTCAATTCCCAGATCTAAATATGGGAGAATTAATTTTTTTTTTATGAATTCCCATATGACTCTCGTCATTTCATCACCATCCAGTTCGACAATTGGATTTTTTACCTTAATTTTGCTCATATTTAGATGTATCTAAGTAATTGAATTTCGAGTTTTTATATACATATTAACCTAAAAATTATCAAAAGAAATAATTATGCTAAATAGAATTTTTCCAAAAATACATAGCGAAGGGTACAAGTTTTTAGTTATATTTATATTTGCAACTATAATTCTGTATTTTATACATGGATTTTTAGGTTTTATAGGTTTGGTATTGTCAATTTGGGTTTATTATTTTTTTAGAGACCCTGATAGGATTTCAATCAATGATGATAATTACTTAACAAGCCCAGCTGACGGAGAAGTTTTACAAGTATTAGAAACAAATGGTCCAAAAGAACTTGAGTTAGAAAATAAAAAATTTACAAAGATAAGTATTTTCATGAACGTTTTTGATTGTCATGTAAATAGAACTCCTTGTTCTGGAAAAATTACAAAAATTTTATATAAACCAGGAAAGTTTTTCAATGCATCACTTGATAAAGCTAGCGATGAAAATGAAAGAAATTATTACAAAATTCATAATAATCTGGGAGAAGAAATTATAGTAGTTCAAATCGCAGGATTAATTGCAAGAAGAATAGTAGACGAATCTCATGAAGGCCAAGAACTTCAGCAAGGAGAGAGAATTGGAATGATTAGATTTGGAAGTAGAGCTGATCTTTACTTTGAGAACTACAAATCATTAGTTAAAGTTAATCAAAAGACTATAGCGGGAGAAACTCTTTTAGCAAAAAAATAATGGAACAGCAAAAAAAAAATTTTAAACTTGTAAGTAATAAAAAAACTAGAGTTATTTTGCCAAATATGTTCACACTAATTGGTGTGTGTATTGGATTAAGTTCAATTAAATTTGCATTCGATGGAAATTTTACATTATCAGTAATTGCAATAATAGTTGCAGCAATAATTGATGGGTTAGATGGAAGAATTGCAAGATTAATTAAAGGTACATCAAAAGTTGGCAAGGAACTGGACTCACTAACTGATGTAATTAGTTTTGGAGTTGCTCCAGCATTTATTATGTATTTTTGGAAATTAAATGAATTAGGAAGAATAGGTTGGTTAATTTGCTTGATCTATGTTGTTTGTGTTGCCTTAAGATTAGCGAGATTTAATATAAATTCGGATCAAGAGCCTTCATGGAAAGATAATTTTTTTGAGGGAGTACCTTCACCTTCAGGAGGCGTGATAGTTTTAATGCCTTTAATATATAGTTTAAGTGATTTTCAAATTTTTAAAGTTAATTATGATATAATTGTACCAATATTATTTGTAACAGTCTCAATATTGCTAATAAGCAAAATACCAACCTATGCCCTAAAAAAAATATCTGTTCCTAGAAATATGACAATTTTTCTTCTTCTTGGTGTAGTCTCATATTTTGGTTTATTGTTAATCTACACTTTTAATGCAATTATTATATCAGGATTAGTATATTTTATAATGATACCAGTAAGCTTTATTCAATATAATAATTTAAAAAAAAAGTTCAAAGAGCAAGATACTTCAAATGAAGAACATGAAGATATTTTATAGATGAAAAAAAATACAATAGTTTCATTAGCAGACTCAAACTATTTTGATTTATTAAATGAATTAGTAGACTCTATAATTAAATTTCCCGAAAGTAGTGAAATAGATATATCGATACTTGATGCAGGACTATCTGATGAACAAAAAAATATTCTTTCAAAAAAGGTTACAAAAATTGTTAAAGCAGAATGGGATATCGAAGTACCTGGACATAAAATTAGGAAAAAAGAATGGTTAAAAAGCCAAGTATCAAGAGCATTTTTACCTAAATACTTTCCAGGATATAAAAAATATTTGTGGATTGATTGTGATGCCTGGGTACATGATTGGTCTTCTATAGATCTATATTTAAAAGCGTGTGATGATGGAAAATTAGGAATAACCCAAACAATGGGACCCGGTTATAAAGTTATGTCAAAAGTAAAATGGGTTTTTGGAAAATTAGCAATAGTTAAATCTCAAAATTTTAAACATGCTGTAAGTTCAAAAATTGGATTAGAAAAAGCGAGAAAATTAGCTTTTGCACCACATATAAATATTGGAGTTTTTTCGTTAGAAGAAAACTCACCATGCTGGAAAAGTTGGCAGGAAAATTTAAAAATAACGTTAAGCTCAGGGAAAATTTTTGGATCAGAAGGATTAGCTATAAATATGTCCGTTTATATCGATGAAGTAAAAACTGAATTCCTTCCTCTAAACTGTAATTGGATAGCAAGCAATTTACTTCCAAAATATGATGAGAAAAAAAAAGTGTTTGTTGAACCATATTTACCTAATTATAAAATTGGAATTATGCATTTAGCTGCAGGGTTGTGGAAAGATGGAAAAGATATGAGAATTGATAAGAGCATAGAAATAAATATTAAAACTTTATCAGATAAGACAATTTTAAAGAGTTTAAGGTTTAAAAATTAATTGAAAAAAAATAAAATTTCTAAAAGTTGGATTAATAGACAAAAAAAAGATATTTTTGTTAGACAATCAAAAATAGAAGGATATAGATCAAGAGCAGTCTATAAGCTCCAAGAGATAAATGATAAATTTAAAGTTTTTAATAATCAATCCTCAGTTTTAGATCTAGGTGCAGCACCCGGAAGTTGGTCTCAGTATATAAAAAGAAACTTTAAAAATATTAAATTAGCATCCATCGATATAATAAAATTTGATGAAATTGAAAATATATTCCAGATAACAGGAGATTTTACAGAAGAAAAATATAAAAAAAAAATTTTACAATTTTTTGATAGTAAAATTGATGTAGTCATATCTGATATGGCTGTGAATACAACCGGTAATAAAAATTTAGACTCTATACAAACAAGTGAGCTGTGTCTTGATGCAATGAGATTCTCTAAAGAAGTATTAAAAAAAAATGGAAAGTTTATTTCAAAGATTTTTGTAGGATCTACATTTAACGAAATTATTAATGAATCTAGAAAAATTTTTAAAAATAATAAAGTTTTTAAGCCTAAAGCAAGTAGGAAAGAGTCAAAAGAGAGTTTTATAATTTCTAGCGTGCTACGTTAGGTGCTCTTTAATTTTTTTGAGAATCATATATACAAAAACATGGATCCTATTAAAGAAGCATTAACCTATGACGACGTTTTGCTTATACCAAAATATTCTGAAATTTTGCCATCTGATGTTTTAACAGAAACAAAAATATCTAAAAATTTAAAGTTAAAAATACCAATAATTTCTTCAGCAATGGATACAGTAACTGAGTCAAGTATGGCCATTGCAATTGCACAAGCAGGTGGAATTGGTGTAATTCATAGAAATCTAGAAATAAACAAACAGATATCTGAAATAAGAAAAGTAAAATCAAAAAATTTAAATGTTGGGGCTGCAGTAGGTGCGGGTCCTCATGAAATTAAAAGAGCCAAAACCATACTTAAAGAAAAAGTTGATTTAATAGTTGTGGATACAGCACATGCACATTCAAAAAAAGTAGCTGAAATAATCAAAGAAATTAAAAAATTAAAATCAAAAGAAACAGCCATTTGTGCAGGAAATATAGCAACTACTGAAGCAGCAATATTTTTATCCAATCTAGGTGTAGATGTAATTAAAGTTGGCATTGGTCCAGGATCGATTTGTACAACAAGGCTTATTGCTGGAATTGGTGTTCCCCAGCTAAGTGCTATTATAGCTGTAAGAAAAGGTATAAGAAGAAAAAATATTACTCTTATAGCTGATGGAGGAATAAAATTTTCAGGTGATATTTCAAAGGCGTTATCTGCTGGAGCGGATGCAGTTATGATAGGGTCTTTGTTTGCTGGATCAAAAGAATCACCTGGTAAAATAATTAAGAAAAACGGAAAGTATTTTAAAAGTTTTAGAGGAATGGGATCAATAGGAGCAATGAACAAAGGATCTGCAGATAGATATTTTCAAAAAAAACAAAAAGATATTTCAAAATATGTTCCAGAAGGAGTTGAAGGTTTAGTAAAATACAAAGGACCAGTTGAAAAAATTATTTTTCAACTAATAGGTGGCCTAAAATCATCAATGGGATATTTGGGAACAAAAAAAATAATAAATTTAAGAAATAAACCCAAGTTCATTAAAATAACCAAAGCGGGTTTTTATGAAAGTATGGTACATAATATAGATCAAGTTTTAAAATAATTTATATGTATAAAATAATAAAATATTTTTTTATAATTTCTTTCTTATTAACTTTTAAGGCTTACGCGAAAGAAAATTTTTTTGAAGAAGCAAAAAAATTATTTGATACTGGTAAAATTGAAGAATCTAAATTTCTTTTTCAGAGAAATATAGTTTTTAATCCAAAAGATTCACAATCCTATTTATATTTAGCAAAAATATTTGAAAAAGAAGATAATGAAACTGAAGAAAATAAAAATATCAACACCACTCTTCTTCTAGAGCCAAACAATGAAGAGGCAATGTATATGTTAATAGATAATAAATTAGAAAAATCTGACATAAACAAAGTAAAAGAATTAAGAGAAAAATTTGAAATTATTTGTAGCTCTTTATGTTCAAAAATAGATTCTATAGACACAAGATTAAGCAATATAGATGTTAAAGATGAGTCTTGAGGAAAATCTTAAAAAGATTTTAATCATAGATTACGGATCACAGTTTACCCAACTTATTGCCAGAAGAATTAGAGAGTTAGGTGTTTATTCAACAATAATAAGCCATAAAAAAATTAAATTAATAGACATTATAAGTAAAAATATAGTTGGAGTGATTTTATCGGGAGGTCCATTAAATGTTTATGAATCTAAAAAAATAAATTTTGATAGAAACATTTTAAAATTAGGTATTCCGATTTTAGGTATATGTTTTGGTCATCAAATAATTTCAAAGGAACTAGGTGGAAGAGTAAAAAAAGCTAAGAATAGAGAATTTGGTTTAGCAAAACTCAAAAAAATAAAAAAAAGTAAGCTAACTAATAATTTTTTTATAAAAAATGGATCAAGCAATGTATGGATGAGTCATGCTGATGAGGTTATAAAATTAGCAAAAGGATTTAAAGTTATTGCAAAAACAGACACATCAAAATTTTCTATAGTTGAAAATTCATCAATGAATTTTTATGGAATTCAATTTCATCCAGAAGTTACACATACAGAAAAAGGAAAGGTAATATTAAAAAATTTTATTTTTTCAATATGTAAAATCAAAAAAAATTGGTCTTCAAAAAATCAAAAACAAATATTAATAAAAGAAGTAAAAAATATTATAGGAAAATCAAAAGTAATTTGTGCTCTATCAGGTGGGGTTGATAGTAGCGTAGTTGCTAAATTAATTCATAATGCAATTGGAAATCAGCTAACATGTATTTTTGTTAACACAGGTCTACTAAGAAAAAATGAAGAAAAGCAAGTTTTAAAAACTTTCAAAAAGAAGTTTAAAATAAATTTAATTTATGTTGATGCTAAAAAATTATTTTTAAATAAACTTAAAGAAGTCAGTGATCCTGAAAAGAAAAGAAAAATAATTGGAAACCTGTTTATTAGAATCTTTGAAAAATATTCAAAAAAAATAAAAAATGTTAAGTTTTTAGCTCAAGGAACTCTTTATCCAGATTTAATTGAAAGTAAATCAGTAACTGGTAGCCAAACATCAAAAATAAAGTCACATCATAACGTTGGCGGGTTACCAAAAAAGATGAAGCTAAAATTAATTGAACCGTTAAAATTTCTATTTAAAGATGAAGTAAGAAAATTAGGTCTAGAACTTAGGCTGCCAAATGAAATTGTATTAAGGCACCCATTTCCTGGTCCTGGATTAGCAATAAGAATGCCAGGAAAAATCACAGAAAATAAAATTAAAATTTTAAAAGAAGCAGATGATATTTTTATTAACTCTTTAATAAAACACAATTTATATAATAAAATATGGCAAGCATACGCAGCTTTACTTCCAGTTAAAACTGTCGGGGTTATGGGTGATAACAGAACTTATGAATACATGTGTTTATTAAGAGCAATTACATCTGAAGATGGAATGACAGCTGATTTTTTTAGTTTTTCAAAAGATTTTATGCAACTTGTTTCAAATAAAATAATTAATAATATAAAAGGTGTTAATAGAGTGGTTTACGATGTAACATCAAAACCACCAAGTACAATAGAATTAGAATAATGAATGACAACATTAGAAAAATTATTAATAAAAAAAATAAATCTAAAATTGTTTGCTTAACTGCATATTCAAAAAATATTGCTGAGATACTAGATAGTCATTTAGATATAGTTTTGGTTGGAGATTCTCTTGGATCTGTTGTTTATAATTACAACACCACGAGAAAAGTTAATCTAAAAATGATGATAGAACATACCAAAAGTGTAAGAATGGGTGTAAAAAAAAGTCTTTTAATAATTGATCTTCCATATAATACGTACAGAAATAAATCTGAAGCTCTTAAAAATTCAAAAAAAGCGATTAAAGAAACAAGATGTGATGCAGTAAAAATAGAAGGAGGAAACAGAGTAAAAGATATAGTTAGTCATTTAGTTAAAAATAAAATACCTGTATTAGGCCATATAGGTTTAACCCCTCAAACTGTAAAGGGAAAGTTTAAATCCAAAGGTAAAACTGAAGCAGAAAAGAAAAAATTAATTAAAGATGCTTTAGAATTAGAAAAAAGTGGTGCTTTTGGAATTGTTTTAGAGTGTGTTCATAGTGATATTTCAAAAAAAATTACAAATCTGATTCAAATTCCAACAATTGGAATAGGATCCTCCGTACACTGTGATGGTCAAGTTTTAGTTACAGATGATATTTTAGGTTTAACTAATGCTAAGATAAAATTTGTAAAAAAGTACACAAATATAAAAAAGATGATCAATTCAGCTGTATTGAAATTTAAGCAAGATGTTAAATCTAAAAAATATCCAACAAAAAAATACTCTTATTAGAAATATTTTAAAAACTGTTCATTTATTTTTAAGATATCCATATCTGCCATACCACTAATAATAAGTTGTAGTGCTACAATTAATATAAATCCCAACCCAATATAAGCTATCCAGAGATGTTTTTGAATGTAATTAGCAAGATATGTCGCGAGTGCGCCAGTTAAAATTACTGACAAAACTAGACCGAATATCATAAATTCAAAATTACCTTTTGAGGCAGCAACAACACCAATAACATTATCAAAACTTATTGTAATATCTGCGAACAAAACTTTATATACACTTTGAATGTAGGAAGGTTCTTTTGATTTTTTTGTAGGAGATTTAATTTTTTTTATTTCAAATAAATCTTTTCTTAAATCATTTACAATCCAAACTAATAATAATCCTCCAATTATTTTTATGAAATAAAATTTAAATAAATATGTTGCAAATAATGCAAATATAATTTTAAAAATTAGTGCACCACCAACTCCCCATAAAATTATTTGTTTTCTATTTTTTGGAACAAAATTTGCAGCAATTAAACCAATAATAATTGCATTGTCTGCTGCCAAAATTATATCTATAAATATAATCTGAGTTATAATTACTAATTCTTCAATCAAGATTTTTTATTAATACTTTGATTTTTTTGTTCCTTCAATGATTTCTTTCAATTCTTGGTATTCTTCACAATTACAACTCTTTAGCACTTCTAACCTTTCTTTTGCCAAACTAATTCTATTTGTTGCAACATATAATTCACCTAAATATTCATTAATACCATTATGATTTGGATCAATTGATAATCCTTGGAGATAATATTTTTCACCATCCTCATAATCACCAAGTTTTCTAGTTGTAAATCCTAAATAATTTAAAGTATCTGCATTGTTAGGTTTATTCTTATTAGATTTTATTAATAATTTTAAAGCTTTCTTGTATCTTTTTATCGCTTTATCAGTCTTATTTTTTTTTTCATAATTTTTTGCAGCTTTAATTAATTTAACAGCTTGATCATAGTTAGATTTCGTCTTCGAACCAGAAGATGAACTAGCTGCAAATAGACTATTTGTCAAAATAGAAATTAAAAAAATAATAAAAAAAAATATTTTCATAAATTAAATAAACTTTGCCATTGTATTTAAAGTTTTAAGTTTCAATCCATTTTCTATAAGATTTTTCTTTATAGATTTTGCTGTTGCCAATGAACTTTCATTGTCTCCATGTATACATACAGAGTCTATTTCACAAGGTATCTGTTTTCCGCTGTGACAATTTATAGCCTGATTTTTTACCATACTTAAAACATGTTTTTTTGCTTCTTCAGGATTGGTGATTAGAGCATTTGGTTTTTTTCTTGAAACTAAGTTACCATCATCCTCATAGTTCCTATCAGCAAAAATTTCACAGGCGATTTTCATATTTAATTTCTTTGCTGCAATTTCCATTTTTGAACCAGTGGGGACCAAATAAATTAGATCTTTATTAATTTCATTTATTGTTTTTGCTAGTACAGTTGCTAGATCAATATCCTCACATGCCATATTATTTAATGCACCATGAGGCTTGATATGAGTAACATTTTCACCATGTGATGAAGCTATACTTTGTAAAATTGCATATTGATCAATGATTAACTTCCTTATTTCTGATGAAGATAAATTCATTCTTTTTCTTCCAAAATTTTCTGGATCATTAAAAGAAGGATGAGCACCTATACTAACCCCATTTTTTTTCGATATTTCTATTACTTGATTCATAGATTGATCATCCCCGGCATGGTAGCCGCAAGCTATATTTGCAGAATTTATAATATCTAATAATTTAGGATCATTATGGTTAGAATGAAGTTTCGATTTCTCACCCAAATCACAGTTTATATTAATTTCCATAATAATAATTATGAATTATAACATGACATGCTTAAAAATATATCTAATCTTGGTGACGCAGCTCTATATTGTGATTTTGGCAGTAAAATTAATAAAGAAATTAATTTAAATGTAATTAAATATTTTAAAAAATTACAACAAAAAAATTTAAAAGAGATTACAAATATTACTCCGTCATATAATAAATTAATAATATCTTACGATTTATCAATTATAAATTTTAAAAGTTTGAAAGAAAAAATTGAAAATATTACAATCAAAGAGTCAGAGGTCTTAGACTCAAAAATAATTAAAATACCGATTTGTTTAGATGAAGAGTTTTCATTAGATATAAACAGACTATCTGAAAAATTAAATATGGATAAAGAAAAAATAATTAAATCTTTTCTTAACAAAGATTATTTTTGTTATATGACAGGTTTTATTGCTGGAATGCCTTTTTTAGGAGATTTGGAAACTAGCATAAGATTACAAAGACTAGAAACACCAAGAGTAAAAGTTCCAAAGGGCTCTGTAGGAATCACAGAACAATTTTGCAACATTTATACATTCGAAAGTCCTGGTGGTTGGAATATAATCGGAAATACTCCGACCAAAATTTTTGACAAGTTAAATGAGAACAATCCAATAAAAATAAATCCAGGAGATAATGTAAGTTTTTATAAAATAAGTAAAAACGAATATTTAAAATTGAATGAATAAAGATTTTTTTGAAATTTTAAGACCAGGTATTCACACAACGATTCAAGATCAAGGAAGATTAAATAAATACCATTTGGGTATACCTTTTAGCGGCTCTATGGATAAAAGAAATTATTTAATTAGCAACAAATTATTAGGGAATAAGTTAAATGAGGCATCATTAGAGTTTGCTTATCAAGGCCCATTAATCAAACTTAATTCAGGAAAGCTTAGTGGCGTAATTACTGGCGATGTAACTTTTAACATTATTAGAAAAAACTCCAAAATAAATAAAGGTATTTGTTATCAAACTTTTGAAATAAATGATGGTGATCAAATAGATATAATTTCAACGAACAGGTCAGTTTATGGATATTTTTCAATTAAGAATGGATTTAAAGGTGAACTTATTTGGGGAAGTTATTCAGTAAATACAAGAGCAAAGATAGGTTCAAATAATGGAGAAAAGTTTAGTAAGGATCAAAAATTATATATAAATAAATTGGAAAGTATACCAAATCAAAAAAAAGTTAACTATCTTAATTCTAAAATTGAGTACATAAGAGTAATAAAAGGAACTAACTATGATTACTTTTCTGAAAAAAGTAAAAAAATATTTTTTTCCAAAGAATTTATTGTTTCAAAGCTTGCTGACAGAATGGGAATGAGACTGGAGGGTAATAAAATTGAAAATGAAGTTGAAACAAACATTAGATCTGAGGGATTAATTAAAGGTGTAATACAAGTTCCTCCAGACGGAAACCCAATAATAATGCTATCAGACCATGGAACAATTGGTGGATATCCAAAAATTGCAGTAGTTATATCTGCCGACTATGATAAATTGGTACAAATACCTCCAGGATCCAAAATTAAATTTAAATCAGTTGAGTTAATAGAAGCAGAAAATTTATATAAACTTTACAGAATGGAAACAGAAAATATTTTAAATAAAATAATATGAATTTTCTTAACAGAGTTCCTGGACCATTTTTAGTATTTTTAGGTGCGTGCACTTTAAGTTTTGGAGGATTAATAGTTAAGTCTTTTGAAGGAGCAACTCTTTGGCAAATTTTATTTTGGAGATCTGTATTTTTTTCAATTGTAGTTTTGATTTTTATATTAATAAATTATAAAAAAAATTTTCTTAATTCAGTATATAAAATTGGTTTACCTGGACTTTTTGGAGGTATAGTTTTGTCATGTGGGTATGCAGGCTATGTATTTGCAATGTACAATACTACTGTTGCAAACGCTAATTTTATTATACAAACACAAACTATTTTTTTAGCTATCTTTGGATATATATTCCTTAAAGAGAAAATTAATAAATTAACTTTAGTTTCAATATTAATTGCATTTGCTGGAATATTTTTAATGCTTGGAAGTTCTTTGACAGCTGGACAAATGATAGGAAACATTGCTGCTTTTGTTATGCCAATATCATTTGCAGTTTTGATATTAACTGTAAGAAAATATCCAAATATTGACATGATACCTCTACAGTTAATTGCTGGAATTGGAGCAGTTATTATTGGTTATATACTTTCTTCAAAAATTATAATTTCTTCACATGATATTTTTTTAGGATTTATCGCAGGTTTTTTTCAAGTAGGTTTAGGATTTATATTTATTACAATAGGTGCCAAAACTACACCCTCCGCAATTGTAGGTATCATAATGTTAACTGAAGCAGTTCTAGGACCTCTTTGGGCATGGTTATTTATAAATGAAGCACCACCTTTAATGGTCTTTATTGGAGGCTCCATTGTAATATCGGCGGTTTTTTTACAATTTTTTAATCGTAAAATTGAGGAATAATTTAGTTGGAAGACTTTTGTTTTATGTGCTAAAAATGGTTAACGGGAGAGACTACATTAAAATGTAGCGCCGAAGGAGCAACTACCCAGGAATCTCTCAGGCAAAAAGGACCGTACATATTAACTCTGGAAAGAGATTAAATTCTCGCCGAAGGAGCAAAACTCTCAGGCAAACGTACAGATGGGTTAAGAGAGTTAATATGGAAAATAAAAAAACTGCACTTTATTCACTTCACAAAAAAAATGGAGCAAAATTTGTTCCTTTTGCTGGGTATGAAATGCCAATTCAATACACGGATGGAATAATAAGTGAACATAAATTTACAAGAGAAAAAGCAGGTATTTTTGATGTTTCTCATATGGGTCAATTATTTATTAAAGGTACAAATAAACTAGAAGATGATCTTGAAAAAATTTTTCCTACAGATCTAAAAAATATTCTTATTAATCAATCTAAATATAGTTTTTTGATGAATGAAAATGGTGGCATCCATGACGATCTGATAATCACTAAATTGAAAAATGGATTTAATATTGTATTGAACGCAGCATGTAAAAATACTGACTTTGATTTATTAAAAGAGCTATTGAATAATAAATACGAGATGGACCTAAAAGATAATTTTTCACTCATAGCAATTCAAGGACCAGAAGCTGTAAAAATATTAGAAAAAATAACTAATGGAGTTTCAAATTTGAAATTTATGAGTGGGAATAATTTTAATTATTCAGGTGATAATATTTATATTACAAGATCAGGTTATACAGGCGAAGACGGTTTTGAAATCTCCATTAAAAACGAATTAGCAGAGGAATTTGTTGAAAAATTAATAAAACAAGGAGGAAAACTAATTGGTTTAGGAGCAAGGGATACATTAAGGCTAGAAGCTGGCTTATGTTTATATGGTCATGATATGGATATTAATAAAAGTCCAGTAGAAGCAAATCTCAAGTGGGCAATATCAAAAAATAGAATTAATTCAGGTGGTTTTATCGGTTATGAAAAAATTAAGCTTCAAATTGAAAAAGGTGTAAAAAAACTAAGAGTTGGTATTCAACCGGAAGGAAAAATAATTGCGAGAGAAAAGACAGCAATTTTTAGTGAAGATAATAAAAATATAGGAGAAATAACAAGCGGTACATTTGGACCAAGTGTAAAAGCACCAGTTGCTATGGGTTATATTGATAATTCTTTTGCTAAAATAAATACAAAAATATTTTTAGAAGTAAGAGGAAAAAAGCACCCTGCAAATATAACAAATTTACCATTTTATAAAAAAAATTACGTGAAAGGAGTCAACAAATGAGTGAAGTAAAATTTTCTAAACAACATGAGTGGATTAAACTTGATGGTGATATTGCTACAATTGGAATTACTCAGCATGCATCGGAAATGTTGGGAGATATAGTTTTCGTTGAATTACCAGAAAAAGGATCTTCTGTTGCCAAAGATGGAGTGGCTGGAGTTGTTGAATCAACAAAAGCAGCAAGCGATGTTTATACTCCTGTATCAGGAGAAGTAATTGAAAATAATCAATCAATTGTTGATGATCCTGCTAAAATTAATTCTGATCCTGAAAATCAAGCATGGTTTTTTAAATTAAAAATCAAAGATAAGAATGAAATTGAAACATTAATGAATAAAGAAGAATACCATAAATTTGCTAAGGAGAGCTCAAATTAAATGTTAAAAAATGCTCAAAAAGATTTTATCCAAAGGCATATAGGACCTTCTGAAGAAGAACAGAAAATTATGCTTAAAGAGCTAGGATATAAGAATTTAGATGATTTAATTGCAAACACAGTTCCAGAAAAAATTCTTCTTAAGGATAATTTGAGCATTGGCGAACCGAACTCAGAATATAAAGCGCTTAGAAAGCTAAAAGCAATTTCAAAAAAAAATAAAGTTTATTCTAGTTTTATTGGTATGGGGTATTATGGAACTCATACACCTTATGTTATTTTAAGAAATATATTAGAAAACCCAGGATGGTATACTTCTTATACACCTTATCAACCTGAAGTCGCACAAGGAAGATTGGAAATGTTATTAAACTTTCAACAAATGATCATTGATTTTACAGGAATGGATATTGCAAATGCTTCTCTTTTAGATGAAGGAACTGCAGCAGCTGAAGCAATGGGTTTGAGTTATAGAGTATCTAAAAATAATTCAAAAAAGGTTTTTATCTCAGTAAATTGTCACCCACAAACTATCGAAATAGTTAAAACAAGAGCGGAACCACTAGGTTTAGAAATAATAGTTGGAGATGAAGATAAAGATATTACAGAGGAGATTATATGTGGGATAATTCAATATCCTGGAACACTGGGAGATATTAAAGATCCAAGTGAAGCTATAAGTAAAATACACAAAAAAAATGGTAAAGCTGTATTAGTTTGCGATTTATTAGCCTTAGCAAAACTCAAAACTCCTGCAGAACTAGGAGCAGATATTGCAGTTGGAAGCTCCCAACGTTTTGGTATTCCAATGGGTTATGGAGGACCTCATGCTGCTTTCTTTGCAACTAAAGATGAATACAAAAGATCTATGCCAGGCAGAATAGTTGGGGTATCAGTAGATAGACATGGAAAAAAGGCATATAGACTAGCTCTTCAAACCAGAGAGCAGCACATAAGAAGAGATAAGGCCACTAGCAATATTTGTACCGCTCAAGCTTTGTTGGCAATAGTTTCAGCAGCGTACGCAGTTTACCATGGACCAAAAGGAATAAAAAAAATAGCTGAAAGTGTATCCCAATTAACAAAAAACTTTGCTGATAAATTGAAGCAATCTGGTTATGAGCTTTATTCAGATCATTTTTTCGATACTGTTACAGTAAAATCTTTAGATAAAACGGATAAAATTTATAAAAATGCTCTAGAACAAGGAGTCAATATAAGAAAAGTAAACTCTGAAATGTTAGCAGTCTCATTTGATGAGAGAAAAAATCTTTATAGAGCAAACCAGTTATTAAAAATTTTTAATTGTTCAGAAACAATTAAGGAAACAATGAATGAAAGCCTATCAAATTTACCAAAAAAACTTTTAAGAAGTTCAGCTTATTTAAATCATCCAGTTTTTAATAGCTATCACTCAGAAACAGAAATGTTGAGATATTTAAAAAGATTAGAGGATTCTGATATTGCATTAAATCGTTCGATGATAGCTTTAGGATCTTGCACAATGAAGTTAAATTCTGTTTCTGAAATGACACCTGTTACTTGGAAAGAGTTTTCTCAACCGCATCCTTTTTCTCCTATTGAACAAATGGATGGTTATAGAGAATTATTTACTGATTTAAAAAATTGGTTAAGATCTATAACAGGATTTTCAGGCGTTTCACTTCAACCAAATGCAGGCGCACAAGGAGAATTCGCTGGACTAATGGTAATACGTAAATTCCATGAAAAAAATGGGGATAGTAATCGTAATGTTTGTTTAATACCAAGCTCTGCCCACGGGACAAATCCTGCTAGCGCACAAATGGTTGGAATGAAAGTTGTTGTAGTAAACTGCGATCAACAAGGAAATGTAGACTTTGAAGATCTAAAGAAAAAAGCAGAAGATCATTCAGAAAATTTAGCTGCATTGATGGTAACATATCCATCAACACATGGGGTTTTTGAAGAGAAAATAACTGACATTTGTGACCTTATACATAAACATGGAGCACAAGTTTATATGGATGGTGCAAACCTTAATGCATTAGTGGGCATTGCTAAGCCTGGAAATTTTGGCCCAGATGTTTGTCATATTAATCTTCATAAGACATTTTGTATTCCACATGGAGGCGGTGGACCTGGTATGGGCCCAATTGCATGTAAAAAACATTTAGAAATGTTTTTACCAAAACATCCAGTAATAAAAGATTGTGGACCGACAACTGGAATAGGAGCGATATCTGCAGCACCATGGGGAAGCTCTAGTATTTTGACTATCTCATGGATGTATATAAAAATGATGGGATCAGAGGGTGTTAAAAAAGCATCCCAAGTTGCAATTCTTAATGCAAATTATATTGCTAATAAATTAAAAAATTATTTTCCAATTCTGTATAAAGGAAAAAATGGAAATGTTGCTCATGAATGTATAATTGACATACGTAAAATTAAAAGTGAATCAGGCATAACAGAGGAAGATATTGCAAAAAGATTAATTGACTTTGGTTATCATGCACCAACTATGTCCTGGCCAGTAGCGGGCACTATGATGATAGAACCTACGGAAAGTGAAAGTTTGTCCGAAATCAATAGATTTTGTTCTACTCTGATAAAAATAAGAGAAGAGATAAATAAAATTCAATCTGGAAAGTACGATAAACTTGATAATCCTCTTAAAAATGCGCCACATACTCACGTTGAACTGGCTTCAAATAAATGGGATCATAAATACGAAAGAGAAGAGGCAGCTTACCCGTCTGAATTTTTAAGGACAGCTAAGTATTGGCCACCAGTTGCTAGAGTTGATAATGTTTATGGTGATAAAAATTTATTTTGTACTTGTCCTTCAATTGATGAATATAAAGACTCCGCAGCTTAACAGAAGTTTTTAATGAAAATTGCAGTAGTAGGATCAGGTATATCGGGCTTAAGCTCTGCATACTACCTATCAAAAAAACATAAAGTAGATTTATTTGAAAAAGACGACCATTTTGGTGGACACGCTTATACTTTAAAAATTCCTATTGAAAATAAAAAAGAAGTAGCAGTTGATATAGGTTTTATGGTTTTTAATAAAGTCACTTATCCTAATCTAATCGAATTTTTTAAAAAAAATAATATAGAAATTGAAAAAAGTGATATGTCGTTTTCAGTTTCAGTTAAAGATACTGATATAGAATATTGTGGAAAAGGATTAAATGGTATCTTTTCAAATAAAAAAAATTTGCTTAATTTAAAATTTATTAAAATGTTTTTTGAAATTATTAAATTTTATAATAAATGTGAAAAACTTAATATAGATAAAAATAATACTGTTACTTTAGGAGAATATTTAGAAAAAATTAAAATATCGAAATATTTTATCAATTATCATATAATACCAATGGTATCAGCAATCTGGTCAATGCCACCATTAGAGGCCTCTCAAATGCCTTTAAATTTTTTTTTAAGTTTTTTTAAAAATCATGGATTATTTAAAATAAAAAATAGACCCCAATGGTACACCGTAGCGAAAAGAAGCAAAAATTATGTAGATAAAATAATCAGCCAAATATCAGGTGAATATTATAAAAACTATCCAATAAATAAAATTAAAAGAAATACTCAAGGTCTTAAAATATTTTACGGTGAAGAAAGTGAATTTTTTAATTATGATAAAGTAGTTATAGCCACTCATGCAGACGATGCTTTAAAATTAATTGATGAACCAACCAGTGAAGAGGTCAAATTATTAAAAAATTTTAATTATAGAGATAATATTGCATTTATACATTCAGATGAAAAATTTATGCCAAGAAATAAAAAAGCTTGGTGTTCATGGAATTCATCAATGCATGAAAGTGATATTGAAAAAACATCAGTAACATACTGGCTTAATAAATTACAAAATTTGAAAATTGATACAAATATTTTTTTAACGCTAAATCCTTTTATTGAAATATCTAAAAATAAAATATTTAAAAAGGTGAAATTTACACATCCTTATTACGATAAAAATACACTTTATTTTCAAAATCAATTAAACTCTATTCAAAATAAAGAAAATATTTTATTTTGTGGAAGTTATTTTGGTTATGGATTTCACGAAGATGGGATCAAATCTTCTATCGAGATGCTAAAAAGTATAAATGATTAAAAATTCATCAATTTATATTGGAACTGTAATTCACAAAAGATTTAAACCAAAAGTTCATTTTTTCAAATACAATGTTTTTTCAATACTGATAGATATATCCGAAATTGATTTATTAGATAGATCTCTTAAAATTTTTTCATACAATAGATTTAATGTAGTTAGTTTTTATGATGTAGATCATGGGCCTAGAGATGGAACTTCTATCAAAGATTGGGTTATTAAAAATCTTAAAAATAATCAAATAAATACAGAAGAAATTAAAATAAAACTTTTATGCTATCCAAGAATATTTGGTTATGTATTTAATCCATTAAGTGTTTTTTATATTTATAATAAAAAATCTGAATTAATTTCAATATTATATGAAGTTAAAAATACTTTTGGGGAACAACATACGTATATATTTAAAAATAAAAAAAATGAAAATCCCATCAAGCATTCTTGCAAAAAAAAGTTTCATGTATCACCTTTTATTGTGATGAATTGTACATATTTTTTTAAAATATTAAAACCTTCTGAAAAAATTTCTGTAATTATCGATGAATATGATGAAGAAGGAAAATTACTATATGCTTCTCAGGACGGAAATAGAATTGAATTAAATAATAAAAACCTATTTTTATCTTATTTAAAACATCCTTTTATGACACTTAAAATTATTGCCGCAATACATTTTGAAGCATTTAAACTGTGGACTAAAGGTATTAAATTCATAAAAAAAGAATTAAAAATTAAAAATAATATAAGTAATGAAAACTAATAATGTTAAATAAAATTTCAGATACAATTGTTTTCAATACTCTTAAAAATATTCAGCATGGGTACCTTGAAATCATAAGTTTTGAAGGGGAAATCTTTAAATTTGGAAATCCAGAGGAAAAACTTAAAGCTAAAATATCTATCAAACATCCCAACTTAAACTATAATTTGATAAAAGGCGGCAGCATTGGTTTTGCAGAAAGTTATATGCAAGGCTATTTTGAAACAGATAATCTTACAAATTTAATTGAACTTACTGCAAGAAATATAAAATTAATTTATAAATTTTCTGGCTTATTCGATTTTCCATTCATAAATCTTATTAAAAATAAATTAATAAAAAATACTAAAAAAAGAAGTAAAAAAAATATTGCTAAACATTATGATCTTGGAAATGATTTTTTTTCTCTATGGCTTGATGAAACTTTAACTTATTCAAGTGCAATATTTGAAAATGATAGCCAAAATTTATCTGACGCTCAAAATAACAAATATCAAAAACTAATTAATCTTCTAAAACCAAGAGATAACAGCAAAGTTTTAGAGATTGGTTGTGGATGGGGTGGATTTGCAGAATATTTAGGTAAAAATTATAATGTTAAATTAGATTGCATTACAATATCTAAAAAGCAATATGAGTTTGCTAAAGAAAGAATTTATAAAGCAGGTCTTAATGATAAAATTAATCTAGAGATTAAAGATTACAGAGATTTAAAAGGAAAATATGATTCAATAGCTTCAATTGAAATGATTGAGGCTGTAGGTCAGAATTATTTACAAAGCTATTTTAATACAATTAAAAAAAATCTATCTATCAACGGTAATGCTGGAATACAAGCAATTACTATCGATGATAGTTTATTTGATAGATACAAAAATAAACAAGACTTTATTCAAAAATACATCTTCCCTGGTGGGTTTTTACCATCAAAAAAAAGTTTGCATAAATATGCAGATGACAATGGATTAAAATTTAATGAATATAATTCTTATTCAAAACATTATTCTAGTACTTTAATAATTTGGAGAAATGAGTTCATCAAAAAATGGGACTTGATTAAAGAACAAGGATTTGATTTAAATTTTAAAAAAATGTGGGAATTTTATTTATCTTATTGCGAAGCAGGCTTTAAATCAAAAAATATAGATTTAATACAATTCTCTCTATGCAACAAATAAAAAAATGAAAATAATATTTGCATTAATTGTTACAATTTTATTAACTAGTTGTTCAGGAAATAATATGAAACCAACAGATTTTAAAGATCAAAAACCAAGATTAATTATAGAAGAATATATGTCGGGTAACGTAAAAGCTTGGGGAATTTTACAAAATAGATCAGGAAAAGTAACAAGACAATTTTCTGCGGATCTTAATGGAACATGGGATGGTAAACAACTAATTTTAGATGAAAAGTTCATTTGGAATGATGGAGAAATTCAAACAAGACAGTGGAAAATTAATAAAATTGACGAACATAATTATGAAGGTACAGCAGGAGATGTTGTAGGAACTGCCAAAGGTTATTCATATGGACCAGCATTTAAATTTGAGTATGTTTTATTAGTACCAGTTAAAGGTAGAGAAATGAAAATTACTTTTGATGATTGGATATTTATGCAAGATGAAAGAGTTGCAATTAATAGAGCAACAATGACTAAGTTTGGCATAAAAGTTGCTGAACTTACAGTTATGTTTGTTAAAGATTAATTTTTTTTTTGAAATTTTGTAAGTTTTTTCACTAAATAAAAGTAAATTTTACTTGGTAAAATGCTAAACAACTTAAGGGTTAATGTAAGTTCTTTAGGAAAATGTATTTCAAAATTATTTTTATTTATTAAACCATCATAAATTTTATCAGCTGCAAACTCTGATGTTTTTAAAAATGGCATTTTAAAGTCATTTTTATCTGTCATTGGCGTTTTGATAAAACCTGGAGAGACCAAGCAAATTCTTACATTATGCCTTCCAAAATCGAAATATAAGCTCTCAGCCAGATTGTTTAAGGCAGATTTAGAAGGACCATATCCCGTTGAGTTAGGCAAACCTCTATATCCAGCTATTGAGGATACAATAGTAATTATACCGCTATTCTTATTTTTGAAATAATCTTCAACAGCTTTAATGCTATTAACTGTCCCAAAGAAATTAACCTTAAAAACATTCTCTATTTGCTCTACATCTATATCTTTTTCTTTTTTTGGATTCCAAGTTCCAGTAGAAAAAAAACAGATATCCACATCTCCATAATGACTTTTAATCTGTTCAAATACTTCTTTACATTTAGTTTTATCAGTAACATCTAAAGGAAAGGATTTAATATTTTCACTAGATTCGGATATTTCTTTTAAAACATTTTCTCTTCTAGCAGAGATTGCAACACTCCAGTTCTCATTCGCAAATTTTAATGCTAAAGCTTTACCAATCCCACTGCTTGCGCCAGTTATCCATATTACTTTTTTTGCCATTTGAAACTATAACATATTTACATAGTTATATTTATGAATAAATTAAATTTATAATATTTATATATGGATGATGTTGTAATAATTGGAGGTGGCATAATTGGAGCAGCAAGTGCTTATTTTTTATCTAAGGAAGGAAGAAAAGTAAAAGTTATAGAAAGAGACCCAACATACAAAAATGCTTCTTTTCCTTTATCACTTGGTGGTTTTAGAAGACAATTTTTTCAAAAAGAGAATATTTTGCTTGGCAAATTCGCTAGAGAATTTATTTATCAAATACCGGAATTGCTAAAAACTGATAAAAATCCTAATCCTACTGCAAGTATGGTTCCAAATGGATATTTGTTAATGTTTGGGCCTGAACATGCTGAAGAACAATATAGGGCATTAGAAAATCATAAAGCCTGTGAAGCAGGAACCAAAAATATTAAAGGTTCTGAATTAACAAAAATATTTCCGTATATTAATAATGAAGGAATTGAAACAGCAACTTTCACAGACAATAAAAGTGAAGGCTGGATTGATCCATTTATGTTTCATAGTGCCTTAAAAAGTAAGGCTATTGAACTTGGAGCAGAGTTTATTAAAGGTGAAGTAAAAAGTATTTCAGAAATAAAAGCTAAAACTATTATTTCGGCAGCTGGTTGTTGGACAAAAGAATTGCTAGATGACATTCCGGTAGTCCCACAAAAACATACTGTATTTAGAGTTAAGTGCCCAAAACATATTCCTGAAATGCCTTTAACTGGAGATTTAACAACAGGAGTTTATTGGAGACCTGAGGGAAAAGAATATTTAGCTGGATCACCTCATTCTGTATTTGATGCATCAGATTTGGAGCCGGCATGGAATGATTTTGAAGAACTAGTTTGGCCAGCCCTTGCAAAAAGAATTCCTGCGTTTGAGGAATTAAAATTAACTGGAGGATGGGCAGGATATTATGATTGTAATAAATTAGATAATAACGCTGTTGTTGGTAAACATCCTAAATACGAAAACGTTTATTTAGCATCGGGTTTTACTGGCAGAGGATTAATGCAAGCCCCAGGAATAGGCAGGGCATTAACTGAATTAATTACAACTGGATCTTATCAAACAATTGATATTAGTGATTTTGCTGTTGAAAGAGTTTTAGATAATAAGGTTAGGCCCGAACCTTACGTTTTATAATATTATTAAGTACCACAAAAAGTTTTATATTTTTTATCACTAACTGGAGCAGGTGATTGATAATCAATATTTTCTGATGTTTTTTCATATGGTTTTTCTAATACTTTAATTAATTTTTTTAATGGAGATAAATCATTATTATTTGCAGATTCTAATGCTTCTTCTACTTTATGGTTTCTTGGAATAACTAAAGGGTTAACTGACTTCATTAAACTTAAATACTTTTTAGGCGTATTATTATTTAGCTTTAGTCTTTCTTTCCATCTTTCTTTCCATGTAAGAAAATTTTCATCATCATAGATTTTATTGTGTTGCAAATTTTCATCCATTAAAAAACAAAATGTATTTGTGTAGTCAGCCTTATTTTTATGCATCCAAGTTAATAAATCTATTATTAAAACTTGATCTTTTTGATCTTGACCAAATAAACCTAATTTATCTCTCATCATATTAATCCATTTAGTCTCATAACTTTTATCAAAACTATTTATTGCTTCAGTAGCAATCTCAATTGCTTTTTCTTTTTTTGGATCAATAAGAGATATTAAACATTCTGCAAATCTTGCTAAGTTCCATTTAGTGACACTCGGTTGATTAAAATAAGCGTATCTACCTAATTCGTCTATAGAACTAAAAACAGTTTGTGGATCATAAGTATCCATGAAAGCACATGGTCCATAATCAATAGTTTCACCTGAGATAGACATATTATCTGTATTCATAACTCCATGAATAAAACCAACACGCATCCAATTAACTACCAAATCAATTTGAAGCTCAATTAAAACTTTTAATAAATCTAGTGCTATATTTTTAGATTTTTCAATATTTGGATAATGTCGATTTATTGTGTAATCAACTAAAGTTTTTAGTTCACTTTCATTCTTTCTCATAGCAGCAAATTGAAATGTTCCAACTCTTAAATGACTAGAAGCAACTCTAGTTAGTATGGCACCTTGTAATATATTTTCTCTCACTACATCCTCACCAGTTTTAACTACTGCCAAACTTCTTGTTGTTGGTATATTTAGTGAATGCATTGCCTCACTAATTATATACTCTCTTAACATTGGCCCTAGTGCAGCTCTTCCATCTCCATTTCTTGAAAAAGGTGTTTGTCCCGATCCTTTAAATTGAATGTCAAATCTTTCATTATTTTTAGACACATGTTCTCCCATCAAAACTGCTCTACCATCACCCAGCATTGTAAAATGACCAAACTGATGACCTGCATAAGCTTGTGCGATAGATTTAGATCCTTCGGGCAATGAATTTCCTGAAAATAAATTTGATAAATCTTTTTTACCAATCAAAGAAAAATTTAGTCCTAATTGCTTTGCCAAATTATCATTTAAAATAATTAATTCTGGTGATTTTACCGGAATAGGGGATGTGTTAGAAATAAAAGGATCAGGTAGCTTTGAATAAGTATTATCAAAGCGCCAACCTATGGTCATTTTAAATTAGCTTACTTCTGCCTGGTTTTCTTTTGGTTTAACTTCGGTTTTAAATTGATTAGATATTTTTTGGACTTCTACAGATGAAACTTTATATTCAGCACACATTGTTTCTTCATCTTTACCATGTCCGGTCACCATATTGACCATATGTTCAGGAAAGTGAAATGTTGTAAAAACAATTCCTTCTTTAACTTTATCAGTCACTTCTACTTTTAAAGCAACTTCACCACGGCCAGAATAAAGTCTACCAATATCACCAGTATTTAAATCTCTTTTATTAGCATCTTTAGGATGTATTAATAATACATCTTCTGAAACAATATTAATATTACTAGTACGTCTCGTCATTGTAGCAGCATTGTAATGCTGAAGAACTCTACTTGTAGTCAAAATTAGCGGATAATCTTTTTGATTGGTTTCAATTTCTGTGGACTCTTTAAAATCAAAACTCTTTAGTCTACCTTTTCCAAGTTTAAATGTTTCTTTATGTAAAATTTGAGTATCAGTACCATCTTCTTGTACAGGCCATTGTAAACCAAACTTTCCTAGTCTTTCCCTTGTTACTCCTTTAAAGAATGGTACAACGTCTGCTATTTCAGCTAATACTTGATCAGCATCATAAGTCGGCTGGTCAAATCCTAATTTTTGCATCATATCAGTTACAATAATGCCATCTGGCTTTGTTCCTGGTAGTGGTGGAACTGCTTTATTAACTCTTTGAATTCTTCTTTCAGTATTAGTGAATGTTCCATCCTTTTCTAAGAAAGTTGTTCCTGGTAATACAACAGTCGCAAGTTTTGCAGTTTCGCTCATGAAAATTTCTTGAACTACTAATAACTCAAGAGAATTCATGGCATCCACTACATGAGCACTATTCGGGTCTGTTTGTACAATGTCTTCTCCAATTATCCAAACCGCTTTAACTTCCTTTTTGATAGCTGCATCAAACATCTGAGGAATTTTTAATCCAGCCTTTGTTGGATGAACTACTCCATATTTTTCTGTATAAAAATTTTGATTTTTTTTATCTGAAACTTCAAAATATCCTGCTCCTTGGTGGGGCTGACATCCCATATCAGCTGCACCCTGAACATTATTTTGTCCTCTTAAAGGGTTAACCCCAACTCCTTTTCTTCCAATATTTCCAGTTATCATAGCAAGGTCAGCAATTAACATTACAGTTTTAGACCCTTGCTCTTGTTCAGTAACTCCAAGACCATGAAATTCCATTGAATTATTAGCTGTAGCATAAGCAATAGCTGCCTCCTTAACCGTTTGTTTATCTACACCTGCAACTTTTGCTAGTTGATCAATATCCTGTCTTTCAATTTCTTTTAAAAAATTATCAAATCCTTCAGTTCTATCTCTAACAAAGTCTTTATCATAAAGTTTTGACTTTATAATAAAATGCAACATCATATTTAATACAGCCACATTGGTACCAGGTCTTAACTTAATATGGTAATCAGCAAGTTTAGCAAGTTCAGTTGTAATAGGATCTAATACTATTAATTTTTTACCCTTCATTACTTGTTGTTTGATTTTTGCACCAGTTACTGGATGGGCATTTGTTGGGTTAGCACCAATAACCATAAATAGATCTGCATGGTAAATATCCTCAGTAGAATTTGTTGCTGCTCCAGTACCAAAAGTTTGTTGCATTCCCCAAGCGGTAGGTGAGTGACAAATTCTTGCACAACAATCAATATTATTAGTTCCAACTGCTGCTCTGATCATTTTCTGGAAAACATAATTTTCTTCATTAGTACATCTAGCTGAAGAAATACCAGCAACTGAGTCAGGACCATTTGCTTTTATAATTCTATTTAATTCTTTTTTAATAAAGTCATATGCCTCATCCCATGTTGCCTCTTCAAATTTCCCATTTCTTTTAATTAATGGGGTTTTCAATCTATCTGGATGATCATAGAAACCGAACGCATACCTACCTTTAATACATGTGTGTCCCGCATTTACTTCTGTTTCTTTTGGGGTATCTATTGCAATAACTTTTTTATCTTTAATAGAAGCTTCCAAATTACAACCGACACCACAATAAGAACACGTGGTTCTTACTTTTTCATCAACAGCAGACGACTTTGACTGAAACACGTCAGATATAGCGTCTGTTGGGCATGTATGCGCACACGCACCACATGAAACACATGATGAATCTCCAAACAACATATCGTTATCTGTTGTAATTCTAGACTCAAATCCCCTACCACTCATTGTTAAAACAAATGAACCTTGAATTTCATCACAAGCTCTTACACATCTTCCACAATTAATACAATTATCTAAGTTCATTCTCATATAATCATGAGAAGTATCTCTAGGTATACCTTTATGCTGTTTTGGACTATTATACCTATGATCAGATATACCTAAGTCGTTAGCAACATCTTGAAGTTCACAATTATTATTAACTTCACAAGTACCACATTCCATTGGATGATCTGTTAAAACTAATTCTACAATATTTTTTCTTAGGTCTGTTAAGTTTTCATTGTTAGTAAAAATATGTTGGTTTTCACCAACAGGAGTATGACAAGATGCTACAACTTTTGTTGGTCCATCTTTTTCCAAAGCAACCTCAACTGAACAGACTCGACAAGCACCATAAGGGGCAAGATTAGGGTCGTCACATAAAGTAGGTACTTTTTTTTCTCCAAGATAGCTTTTTACAAATTTTAGAATAGAAGTGTGTTTTGAACCAATTTCATATGGTTTACCATCTATATATGCAATTCTTCTTTTTTCTGAGCTCATTAATTTTCTTTTATCATATCATTTTTCATTTCATCTCCAAAATACTTTAGTATATTCATTATAGGAGTAGGTATTGCACCACATAAGGCACATAAACAACCTTTTTTCATTGTTACTAACAATTCATTAAGTAGTTTTAGAGGGATTTTGGATGTTTTATTTTTTAATTGATCAAACATCTCTTTTCCTCTGTAAGAACCAAGTCTTCCAGGAAAACATTTTCCACATGATTCTTCAGCAGTGAATTCAAACAAATGATGAATATAATCAACCATAGGAAAGTCTTTTGGTATACTTACTATACTTGCATGACCTAACATAAAACCAGCTGTTGTAAATTCCTGAAAATCTAGGTTTAATTTTTCAACTTCTTTTATTGGTATTACTCCTCCCAAAGGTCCTCCAACCTGTAAAGCTTTGATAGGCTCTTTGAATCCTCCACCTATATCATATAAAACTTTTTTCATTGGTGTTCCCATCTCAATTTCATAGACTCCTGGATTATTAAAAAAACTGTCGAGACAAACTAACTTTGTACCAGCTGATTTTTTATTTCCTATGGCAGAAAATTTTTCAGAACCATTTATTAGAATTCCAGTTGCTGCCGCAAGAGTTTCTACATTATTAACAACGGTAGGTTTTTTATATAATCCTTCGGTAACAGGGAAGGGAGGTCTGACATCAACTTCAGCCCTTCTACCTTCTATAGATGCGATTAACGCAGTCTCTTCTCCACATATGTATGCTCCTTGGCCAATACATATATTTAGATCAAAAGAAAATTTTGTTCCAAAAATATTATTTCCTAGCAAACCTTCATTTTTTAATAAATTAATTGAAGCATTTAAAGCTTCAATTGATTTAGGATATTCACCTCTTATATATAAAACTCCTTCATCGCTTCCAATAACATAGCCACAGATAATCATACCAAATATTACCTTTAAAGGTTGGTCTTCTAGTAAATATCTATCTGAATAAGCTCCAGAGTCACCTTCATCTGCATTACATATAACATATTTTTTTTCTGATTTTGCTTTACTACAAAAGTCCCATTTCATTCCAGTTGGAAAACCAGCGCCACCTCTACCAGTTAAATTTGAGTCTAAAAGAGATTTAATTATTTCTTTTTTGTCAGCATTTATAAATTTTACTAAGTGTTTTTTAAATTTATCAAGATCTGAAGTCTCATCGTCCATTAAAAAACTTGTTGAAGCAAAGCTCTTTGAAAAAAATTTTTCCTGTTCTAAATCTTTACCTTTAATTATATCATCAATTTTATTTATATCGTTTCCAGCATAGTTTTGTCCATTATAATGGAACGCATTATTTTCATAGCAATAACCCAAACAAAACATTTCACCAACTTTATCATCACCAAGTTTATCTTTTAATTTTTTCTTTAATGGCTCTTGTGTTCTTGCACACATGCATGCGCTTCCATTACAAACAAAAGCTTTTTTTTCTCTATGCGCAGGTCTTAAAAATTCATAGAAACTCTCGGCTCCATGTAAAGTAGAAACTCCTACATGGTATTTATCTGCAATCTCTTTCATTCCTTCACCGTTCTTTGAATTTAAAGACCTTTCAGATAATTTTTGAAATAAATTATCTTTTAAACCTATTCTTCCAGACAATTTGCTTATATTTTTTGACATACAGTTAAAATAAAACTCTTTCTTTGTTTGTATATATATTGAAACTATTATTTTTTACAAAGCCTAATAATGTCATTTTAAACCTTTTAGCTAGATCTATTGCAAGACTCGTTGGCGCACCAACGCCAGCCATAAGACCAATATTGGACATTAGTCCTTTTTGAATCAATTCAAAATTTAATCTTCCTGAGCACGCAATAAATTGAGAATGATTATCAATTAGTTTTTCTTTATGTGCGTGACCTATAAGTTTATCCAAAGCATTATGTCTTCCCACATCCTCTCTTGTTCCAATTACTTTTCCATTCAAATCGATCAAAGAACTTGCATGAATACCTCCTGTTTTAGAAAATTCAGATTGTTCACTTGTTAGCAGTTCTGGAGATTTTAAAATAATTTCTTTTTTAATTTTAGGATAAGAGATATCTAATTTATTTTCTTTAATTACCTCAACTGTTTCAAGAGAAGTTTTTCCACAGACTCCACATGAAGAATTAGTTATAAAATTTCTTTTTATTTTTGTGATATCAATGTTTTTATTATTATTTATAGTTGCAACTATTTTATTTTGAATATTAAAATCTCCTACTTTTTCTCCTATTTTTTCTATATTTTCTATATCAGAAAAATTCTCTATTATTCTTTCATTAAATAAGAATCCAGATATTAAATCTTCATCATTTCCTGGGGTTCTCATTGTAATGGATAATTGATCTGTTACCCACTTTCTATCAACCTTATATTTAAGATTCATTTCAAGAGGCTCTTCTACTGAAACAAAATCTTTTATTTCTTCAGTAGAACTGTCTTTTAACTTAACAACATTATATTTTATATCCATTTACAAAGGGTATTTTTTTTTTAAAACCAATCGATTTAAAACTACTCCAAAAATTAAAACAATAATAGTACCTGAAATAATTGGATTTATTATATAATCTAAAGATACACTACCCATTATTACAATTATAGGGTTACCACCAGCTGGGGGATGAGTTATATTTAACAAAATCATCAAAGCTACACCCGCTCCAACTGCTATAGGCAAATTAATATATAAAGGCAAAGGAATAAAATACAAAACAAACAGACCAGCCAAAGATGTTGCCAGATGTCCAAAAAAAATATTTTTTGGTTGTGCAAATGGACTTTCAGGGTATCCATAAAGCAAAACCATAGTAGAGCCAAAAGAAGCAATTAAAAAAATTCCAAATTCTGTTTTATACGTAAGAAGAGTTAATGCACCAATTGTAATTGCAGAAAACAACCCAGCGATTAAAGCTTTTATAATTTGTGAATTTTTCATTTTATAATTTTAATGCTTTTGAAACTGCTTTAAAAGGCAGCAACAAACAATCTTTCCTAGCAATATTTTTTTTATCAAAAATTTTTTTAAAAACTTTCCATTCTTTTGGAATATTTGTGAGATTATCTTCAAAAAAACTTTCAATTACATTTAATAAACTTTTAATACTTTTGACCGGTTTATTAATTGAACTACTTGATAAAAGACTTACAGAAGCCTGACAATATACGCAAGATTTACACTGATATCCAAAGTCTATAATTTTATTTTCTTTAACTTTTAAGCTTATTTCCATTTGATCTCCACAAATAGAGTTTTTTTGTGTAGCTTTATGGGTGTGGTCCTTAATTACTTTGTTATTTTCAGTATTTGACGCAATTTGTAAAATTTTTAGATCCATTTTAAATTCTTTTAATAAACAATTAATAATTTATATTTCTTTTGATGATTGAAAACAACATTCTAGGTATAATTCTCGCAGGTGGTAAATCAAGTAGATTTGGTGAAGATAAATCAACTGCAAAATTAGGTAATAAAACTTTATTAGATCACACTGTAAATAAAATAGAAAACGAATTTAATGAAATATTAGTGATTTCAAATAATAAAAAATTCAATTTTAAAAATAACAAAATTTATGTTGTAGAAGATTGTATAGAAGGTCAGCTTGGACCATTAGTTGGTATACTTACAGCAATGAAGTGGGCTATAAAAAATAAAAAAAACTATAAATGGATAGCATCGTTTCCATGTGACACACCTTTTTTTGATATTAAATTAATAAGTAAATTAAAAATAAAAGTTAAAGAAACATCAAAAAAACTTATTTTTTTAAATAGTAATAAAAAAAGACATAATATTTTTGGTTTATGGTCA
>CACEHK010000005.1 GCA_902559305.1 uncultured Pelagibacteraceae bacterium
TATTTTTTTTTTGATCTTGTAAGTTTTTTATATCTTTTACGAATTCTGATAACCATTTTTTTCTAATTTTTCTTTTCTCATCAATTAAAATTGAGGATCCAATTTTTATTACAATAGTTTTAGATTTTTTAAGATACATATTTAATTAATTTAGATTTAATTTTGATATAGATTTTTTATTTAATGTAGAAAGAGTGATTAAATTTACTCTGTGTCTTTTTAAAAAATCTTTTTTAATTTTTTTTATTTCTTCATCTTCTAAAAGATCTATTTTATTTAAAACAACTATTTCATCTTTTTTTAACATATCTTTACTATAACTTTTTAGCTCTTTTCTAACTTGACTGTAAGATTTTTTTAAGTCCTCCTCTGTTATATCAATTACATGAACTAAGGACTTGCATCTTTCAATATGTTTAAGAAATTTTATACCCAATCCAACGCCTTTATGTGCACCTTCAATAATACCCGGAATATCTGCTAATGTTATTTCTTTATCATCATAAATTGCAACACCAAGATTAGGATTTAAAGTGGTAAATTTATAATTAGCAATTTTTGGGTTTGCACTTGTAATTGCAGCTAACAAACTAGATTTACCTGCATTTGGTAAACCAACAATACCTATGTCTGCGATTGTTTTTAATTGAAGCCAAACCCAAAACTCTTCTCCCTTAGTACCTTTGGTAAATTTTTTTGGAGCTCTGTTAGTTGAGGATTTAAATCTAGTGTTACCAAATCCTCCTCTTCCTCCAACTGCTACAACAAATTCTTCACTTTCTTTTTTAAAATCAAAAATTAAAGTTTTGTTATCTTCTTCGAATACTTGTGTACCAACTGGAACTTTAAGATACAAATTTTTTCCACCTCTGCCAGTTTGATTTTTTCCTTTTCCGTCACCACCTCTTTCTGATTTAAAATGTTGTTGGTATCTGAAATCTATTAGAGTATTTAAATTTCTTTCTGACTTTAAAATTATAGAACCTCCTCTTCCACCATCTCCTCCATCTGGCCCACCAAACTCAACAAATTTTTCTCTTCTAAAACTTGGTGATCCTGATCCACCGTCACCTGCTTTGATAAATATTTTTACTTGATCTAAAAATTTCATAATACAACTCCTTTTAATTTTTTAAGTTGTATCGATTAATTGGGTTTTACAGAAACAAATGTTCTATCAGATTTAGTTTTTTTAAATTCTACTTTGCCCTTAACTTTTGCAAATATAGAATGGTCTTTACCCATGCCAACATGCTCACCAGGAAAAATTTTTGTTCCCCTCTGTCTTACTATAATATTGCCAGGTATGACATATTGGCCACCATATTTTTTTACTCCCAATCTACGACCAGCACTATCACGTCCGTTTCTAGATGATCCACCTGCTTTTTTTGTTGCCATAATTAAATCTTACTTTTTTCTTCTTTTATTTTTTTTGTCTCTTTTTTTTCTACTTTTTTTGCCTCTGAAAGCAATGCACCATCTTTAGCAAAAATTTTTTTTATCTTTATTAGAGAATATTGCTGTCTATGTCCATTTTTTCTTCTTGAATTTTGTCTTCTTCTTTTTTTAAATATTAAAATAGTTCTATTTTTACTATTTTTTATTAGTTCTGCTTCTACTTTTGCACCTTTAACCAGAGGAGAGCCAAGCTCTAAAGACTTTTCATCTCCATATGCAAGCACTTCATTAAATTCTATTTTACTTTCAGGTTTGCTATTTTTAACTTTTTCGATTTTTAATATATCACTAGCTTTAACTTTGTATTGTTTTCCACCTGTTTGTATTACTGCAAAAGACATTATAATTCCTGTATTTTTATAAATGGCAATATAGTTCTAGACTTCTTTTAGTCAAGTTGAATAAGTTAAAAATTATCCTTTAAATCTCTTAGTTTTGAAAAGTCTTCTAGATTTTTTGCTCTTAAAAAAATATTGCATGCTATTTCCTCTCCTATTGTTGATGGAATTGTAGGTAAATTGTTTTTTAACTTATCCTCAATTTCAATAATTTTATTTTTTAAATTTTTATTATTTTCATCATGCTTTTTACAGAAAATTGAATTTTTAAATGTATATTCATGTCCACAATATATTTTGGTCTCTAAAGGAAGTTTTTTTAGCTTATTTAAAGAATCAAACATTTGTTTATATGTACCCTCAAATATTCTGCCACAGCCAAGTGAAAATAAAGTATCTCCAGTAAAAGCAATTTTTTCTTTTTCAAAATAAAAACATATATGCCCAGTTGTATGTCCTGGAATATGAATAATTTTTGATTCAAAATCCTCATTAGTCCAAATTTGATTATCCTCAACAAGTATATCTATTTCTGGAATTCTATCTTTATCATATTTAAATCCAACAACATTTAATCCATACTTTTTTTTTAAATCAATATTTCCTCCAACATGATCATAATGATGATGTGTGTTTAAAATAAATTTTAAATTAATATTTTTTTTTTCAACAACATCAATAATAGGCTTAGACTCACTTGGATCTATTACACACGCATTATTATTTTTTTCATTAATTAAAAGATACGAATAATTATCTTTAAGACATTTTATTATTTCTATTTTCATTCTACTTTTCTATTACAAAAATACCCAATTGAGAAAATAAATTTTTACTATTAATTTTTATATTTTTTTTATTACAGTAATTTACAAAATCTTTAATAGTACACATATGAAGATTAGGTGTATTGTACCACTCGTTTGGTAAATCTTTTGTAATTGGCATTGTTCCTCTAAAAAGCAGATGTATTCTTACTTTCCAATATCCAAAATTTGGTATTGTAACAATTGCCTTTTTACCAACTCTTAATAATTCGTTGATTACATTTTCTGGATCTAGAAAAGCCTGAAGAGTTTGACTTAAAATAACATAATCAAAAGATGATTCAGGAAATTGTTTTAAATCTTTTTCGGCATCTCCTTCGATAACAGTTAATCCTTTAGCCACACATTTTTGTACGTTGTTTTTTGATATTTCTAAACCTCTAATATCTGTTGTAATATTTTCATTAATATACTTCATTAGTTCACCATCACCACATCCAACATCTAAAACTTTTGAATTTTTTTCTACTAAGTTTGCTATTATATTAAATTCTTTTTTCATTAAGTTTACTGTATGATGTGTTTAAAAAATTTTTTATTGTATTAAGAAAATCTGGAACATCTAATAAAAATGAGTCATGCCCTTTATCAGAAGTTATTTCAACAAATCCTACATCTTTTCCAATAGAATTTAATGCAATAACGATTTCTCTATTTTCAGATGTTGGATATAACCAATCCGAAGTAAAAGATATAATAAAAAATTTAGTTTTAGTTTTTTCAAATGCTTTTGAAAGATTTCCATCAAATTGTTTTGAAAGATCAAAATAATCCATAGCCCTTGTTATATAAAGATAGCTATTAGCATCAAACCTATCTACAAAAACTGAGCCCTGATATCTTAAGTAGCTTTCAATTTGGAAATCAGCATCAAAACCAAACTTTAAATCGTCTCTTTCTTGTAGTTTTCTTCCAAATTTTTCTTGCAAACCTTTTTTTGATAAATAAGTAATATGTGCTGCCATTCTAGCAACAGCCAGCCCTTTATCAGGTGATTTATTTTTATCTTCATAAAATCCATTTGCCCAATTATGATCTGCCATAATTGATTGCCTTCCAAGTTCATTTAAAGCAATATTTTGTGCTGAATGACTATAAGTACAAGCTATAGGAATAGCTGTTTCAGATTTGTCAGGAAAGTTGGATACAAACTGTAGTACCTGCATTCCACCCATTGAGCCACCTAAAACTGAAAATAATTTTTTAATTTTAAAAAATTCTAATAAGTGATACTGAGCATTAACCATATCATTTATAGTTATAACAGGAAATTCTGTTCCAAAATTTTTATTAGTTTTTGGATTAATGTTACTTGGACCATAAGAACCCATACATCCCCCAATTACATTTGCACAAATAACAAAATACTTTTCTGTATCTACTGCCTTACCGGGTCCTATAAGGTAGTTCCACCATCCTTCCTTATTTGTTATTGGATTTACTCCTGAAGCAAATTGATCCCCAGTTAGAGCATGAAATGCTAAAATTGCATTATCTTTTTTATCATTAAGTTTTCCATATGTTTCATAGGCTAATGGAAAATTGGATATAGTTTGACCACAATCAAGCTTTAGTGGCTTATCAATAATTAATTTCTTTACCTTATCTATGTTATTCATATTTTCTTTTTGATGAATTGAGAGGCAAAAAAACTTATTTAGCGGTTTTTTTATAGCGCTCGCAATTCAGTTAAATCAGCGCATAAATTATTTACAGGATACATTTATATATGTCAATTTTATTTAAATACTAAATATTTTATATTAATAAGTAATTTTTTATCTATAAAGATACAAAATATTGAAAAATATGACTTCGCTTAATTTTAGAAAAATCAATATAGAAGCTTATAAGCCAGGAAGATCTATATTAAAAAAAAAGAAAAATGTAATTAAATTATCTGCTAATGAATCTGCTTTAGGGATGAGCCCCAAAGTATTGAAAATACTAAAAAGTAAAAAATATAAAATTTCTAAATACCCGGACAGTAAATCAATAGATTTAAGAAGATTGATTTCGACAAAATTTAAATGTGACTTTAATAAAATAATTTGTGGGTCTGGCTCAGATGAAGTAATTCAAATGATATGTCAACTTTTTTTAAAGCATGGCGATGAAGTAATTGTACCAGAATACAGTTTTTTAATGTACAGAATTTATGCTTCAATTGTTGGAGCTAAAGTAGTTTTTTCAAAGGAAGAAAATTTTAAAGTTTCAGTTCAAAATATAATTAAAAAAGTAAATAAAAAAACAAAGATTGTTTTTATAGCAAATCCAAACAACCCAACTGGAACATATTTAGAAAAAAATGAATTAATTAATTTAAGAAAAAAATTAAATAATAAAATTTTGTTAGTTATTGATGATGCCTATGATGAATATATGAAAGATAAAAATTACTCCTCTGGTTTAAAAATTTTTAAAAATAAAAAAAATGTCTTTATCTTAAGAACTTTTTCTAAAATATATGGTCTCGCATCTCTAAGAGTAGGCTGGGGATATGGTGATAAAAAAATAGTAGATGCATTAAATATGATCAAACCACCATTTAATGTAAATGAAATTGCTCAGTTATGTGCGATTGAATCTTTAAAAGATGTTAAATTTATTAAAAAATCAGTTAATCATAATTTACTATGGAGTAAAAAAATTAAAAATAGCTTAGAAAAATTTAATATTTATTCAAATAAAATAAGTGCAAATTTTCTTTTGCTTAATTTTGATAAATGTAAATTCAATGCAAATAATATTGAAAAAAAGTTGTTAAAAAAAGGTTTAATATTAAGGGATACTAAAACTTATAAAATAAAAAATTGTTTAAGATTAACAATTGGAAATAATTTAGAAAATCAATTATTTTTAAAAATTATAAAAAAAATATTTAAAAATGTTTAAAAAAGTTTTAATTATAGGATGTGGTTTAATAGGCTCATCAATATTAAGAGCCATGCATAAAAAAAAACTTTCAAAAAAAATTTTTGTACTAGAAAAATCAAAAAATAATATTTCTAAAATAAAAAAAATTAAATCAAATTGTAAATTTATTAAAAATATAAATAACGAAATTTCTGATGTCGATTTAATTATTATATCCACACCAATGAGCCAATACAAAAAAATAATTGTTAAATTAAATAAATTTTTAAAAGAAAGTTGCTTAATTACAGATGTTGGTTCAACAAAAAAAAACATAATTAAATTAAAAAATAAATTTTTAAATAAAAAGTTAAATTGGATATCAAGTCATCCAATAGCTGGATCAGAAGTTAGCGGTCCAGAATATGGAAATAAAAATTTGTTTTTAAATAAATGGTGTGTAATTATTAAGGAAAAAAATCAAAGTTCAAAAAAATTTAATTTGTTAAATAAATTTTGGAAAAAAATTGGTTCAAAAGTAGTTTTAATGGATGCTGTTAATCATGATAAAATTTTTTCAATTACAAGTCATTTGCCACATTTAATTGCATATAATTTAATTAAAACAGCACAAGATGCACAAAAAATCCAAAAGAAAGATTTAATTAAATATAGTGCTGGCGGTTTGAGAGATTTTTCAAGAATTGCTGCATCGAATGAGATTATGTGGAGAGATATTTTTTTTAATAATGATAATATAATCAAAGCAATAAATTTATTTTCTAAAAATTTAAATATATTCAAAAAAATAATTCAAAATAAAAATAATAAAAAAATCTTATCTAGATTAACTAATTCAAAAAAAGTAAGAACACAAATTGTTCAATTAAAACAAGATGTAGCAAAGCCTGACTTTGGAAGAGAATAATTATACTCTAAAAATTTTTTTGACTTTTAGATTTGCAGTTCTTTCTATTATATTTATTGTTTCATCAATTCCCATTATAATAACTTTTTTTTTGGGGCCATAAGCATGAATTAATTTTTTTGAACTAATACAAATTGCGACATGTCCTTTCCAATAAATGATGTCACCTATCTTATATTTTTTTTTATTTTTATTTTCTTTTTTAAATTTTATTTGATCAATCGTATCTCTAGGAAAAAATTTATTATTGAATTTATAATATATTTGAATTAGTGCAGAGCAATCAATACCTTTATATGTTTTACCACCCCACATATATTTACAGTTCAAAAATAACTTTAGAATTTTTATGAGATTTTTTTCTTTTTTATTTATATGAATTATATCTTCTTTTTTTATCCATTTATTTTTTTTAAACATAACATGTTTTTTTTTTCTTTTTAAAATCTCAATTTCACTCGAAAACGGTAAAAATTTATTGGATTTATAAATTTTAGCTTTTAAGACTTTTACTTTGTGAGTAGGTTTAATTTTTTTAACAAATATTTTGTTTTTAATATAACCGTAATATCTATCGTAAGATGTTCTTATTTTTAAAAAATTTTTTCCCTTTTTTAAAACTTTAAACTTTTCTCCATAAATAATCTGTGAGCTAATTTTGGAATTAATAGAAGGGTATTCGTATACATTTACACAGGGATATATTGAATAATAATTATTTTTCACCGATTTTTATTTTATTTCTCATGAACCACAAACAAATTAAAGAAGGAATAACCATTAATGTTGTCAAAACAAAAAAAGTTCCCCAGTCACCATTAAGCCAATCAACAAGAGCTCCAGAAGATGAAGCAAGTGTTGTTCTTCCAAGTGTACCAATAGATGCAAGCAACGCATATTGAGTTGCTGTATAAGTCCTATCAACTAATAAGGAAATAAACGCAACAAATGCTACAGTTGCGAACGCAGCAGTTATATCATCTGCTATTACGGCAATTGCGAATAATAATTCAGATTTTCCTGTCCAAGCTAAAATAGCAAAGAGCAAATTTGTTATTGCCATTAACCCTCCAGCGAAGAACATTGTTTTAATAGTTCCTGCTCTCATGGCCATTATTCCTCCCAATAATGTAAATACAACTGTTGTAATCCATCCGAGTCCTTTTGAATAAATTGCAATCTGTCCTTTGGAAAATCCAATTTCTTTATAAAAAATAATAGACATACGCCCTAGAAAAGCTTCACCAATTTTAAATAAGAATACAAAACCTAATATTCCTATCGCAATCGCAATTCCATTTTTTTTAAAGAAACTAATTATAGGCCCACCAATAGTTCCCCCAATATAAGCCAGAAACTTAGTTATAATATTTCTCGATCCAAACTCTCTTTCTATTAGCTTATCGGTTTCTCTTTGTTTAGTTTGTCTATTGGTTTGAATGGGTTCATGAACAAACATTAAAGCTATATTCATTAAAATTATTACAATTCCTAAAATTAAAAAAGTAGCTTGCCAATAATTGGCTACACCAAGATTTTCGAAAAATTCTGCAGTAAATAAAGCAATTACACCTCCTAGTTTATAACCAGTCCACCACCCAACAACTGCCATTGCCGCACCTGCTGCCATGGATTTTCCCTCATTTTCATTGATTTGCTCAATTCTTAATGCATCTACAGTTATGTCCTGTGTGGCAGAAGCAATTGCAATAATTAATCCAACACCAATTAATAGAGCTAAATTTTCTGTTGGATTAATAAAACTCCATACTAATAAGCTTATTAAAATTAGACTCTGCATTAAAACTATCCATGATCTTCTGTGTCCTAACTTGTTTGTTAAAAAAAGGAATTTTAATTCGATCAATCAATGGTGACCAAATCCAATTCCATCCAAAAACAACAAAAATTAATCCTGCCCACCCAATTGTTGATCTACTAAGCCCTTCTTCTTTAAGCCAAAGACTTAAACTGCTTGCTATTAAAACCCAAGGAAAACCACTTATTGCCCCAAGAAGCAATATTCTTAACATTCTTATATCATTGTAAACTAAGAGAGACTCTTTCCAGCTTTGATTTTTTTCAATCATTAGTATTTTCTCCAAAAAGATGGAATAAACAAGACTAGTATAGCAAAAAGCTCAAGTCTACCTAAAATCATACCTAAGCTTAAAGCCCACTTAGAAGGATTAGATAATGAAGAAAAATTACCATTTGGTCCAATAGTTTCACCTAGTCCAGGACCAACATTTGAAATAGAAGTTGCTGCACCAGAAATTGAAGTTATAAAATCTAAACCAGTTAAAGATAGTATTACAGTTAAGCAGAAGAAAATAATTATATAGAGAAATATAAATGAAATTACCGACGCCATAAATTTATCATCAATATTATTTTTATCATATTTAATAATAAAAATACCTCTTGGATAAATTATTTTTTTTAATTGATTTAATAAAAAATGATAAAGTAGTTGAATTCTAAAAATTTTTATACCACAAGCTGTAGAGCCAGCACAACCACCAATAAACATTAAAATTAAAAAAAATATTAATGGAAAATTTCCCCATTGATCAAAATCTTTTGTGACATAACCGGTTCCAGTTAAAATAGAAATTATATTAAAAGCTATTGATCTTATACTAATTTCAAATAATGTTTCCTTTGTAATTAAAAGATAAATAAACAATATAATTATAGAAAATATTACAACTTTAAAAAATGTTACAATTTGAGCGTCTGAAAAAAAAATTTTTTTATCTCCATTAAGAAATTTTATATATGCAATAAAAGGAATACTTCCTAATATTATAAATATCATTGCAACTGATTCTATTAACGCACTATCAAAATACCCAATAGATTCATTATAATTTGAAAAACCACCTGTAGCAATTGTTGTCATTGAGTGAGTTAAACTATCAAAAAAATTCATTCCAAAAATTTTATAAAAAAAAGCACATGAAAATGTTAAGGCAGAATAAATAAAAATTAATCTTAAACTTATCTGTTTAGATTTGGGTAAAATTTTTTCTGCGTTATCATTACTTGATATTTTAAATAATTGCATCCCACCAACATTCATTATTGGCATAAGGGTAATTGCCATTATAATTATTCCAATTCCACCCAACCACTGGAGAATTGCTCTCCAAAGCAGAATACTTTTTGGAGCAACATCAAGATTTAATATTACTGTAGAACCTGTTGTTGTGATACCAGACATACTTTCAAAAAAAGCATCTGTTACATTTAGATCCAAAGTAGAAAATATGAATGGTAAAGACCCAAACACTGCCACACTTAACCAAGAAAGTGCAGTTAATAAAAAAGCCTGAGGTAAACTTAAATTTTTATCATGATCTAAATTTGATAATAAAAATAATATGCCAAAAATAATTGTAATGATTCCAGAGCTTATAAATGATGAGTCAAATTCATCATATATAAACTGAATAATTACGGGGATAATCATAGCTATTCCCAAAACTACTTGTAATACACCAAGTGTGAAAAACACTGTTTTATAATTCGACATTTTGAATGGACATTATTTTATGGTAAATAAATTTCAACTCTATAAGAATTATTAAAAGCATGAATTTATGAGTTATTTTGTAATTAAATAGTGATTGATAAAGCAAACATAGAAAAAACTAATGCATGGCCTTTTGTTGAAGCAAAAAAAATTCTTCGCGAAAGAAAAAAATATGTAGATCAAAAAGGAAAAATAATTTTACAAACTGGATATGGACCAAGTGGACTTCCACATATAGGAACATTTGGAGAAGTTGCCAGAACTTCAATGCTTGTAAATGCTTTAAATCAATTAACTGATTTACCAAAAGAAATTATTACATTTTCGGATGACATGGATGGACTTAGAAAAGTTCCAGAAAATATACCTAATAAAGATCTTTTAGAAAATAATTTACATAAGCCTCTTACAGTTGTTCCAGACCCATTTAAAAAATTTAGTAGTTTTGGTGAACACAACAATGAAATGTTAAAAAATTTTTTAAATAATTTCAATTTTAAATACACATTTAAAAGTTCTACCGATCTATATAAATCAGGATTTTTTAATGAGACGCTAAAAATTATATTAAAAAAATATAAAGATATTATGAATATAATTATTCCAACATTAGGCAAAGAAAGACAAAAAACCTATTCGCCTTTCTTACCAATTTGTCCGGATACTGGTGTAGTTTTAGAAATACCAGTTTTAGAAGTAGATGAAAAAAATTCAAAAATTATCTTCGATAACTTTGGAAAAAAATTGGAAAAAAGTATTTTAAATGGAAATTGTAAATTACAGTGGAAGGTAGACTGGGCAATGAGATGGTACGCTTTAGATGTAGACTTTGAAATGTATGGTAAAGATTTAATTGAAAGTGCTATCTTATCTTCAAAAATTATAAAAATATTAGGAAAAAGTAACCCTTCAGGATTTGCTTATGAGCTATTTCTAGATGAAAAAGGAGAAAAAATTTCTAAATCAAAAGGTAATGGAATAACAATTGATGAGTGGTTGGAATATGCCTCTCCTGAAAGTTTATCTTTATTTATGTATCAAAATCCAAAAAGAGCAAAAAAATTATATAAAGAAATTGTTCCTAAAGCTGTAGACGAATATTTAGATTTTATTGAGAAAGGAAAAAATCAAAATGAATTACAAATATTATTAAATCCTGTTTGGCACGTACATAATGGTTTAATTCCTAAAGAAAATACAATCATGACTTTTTCAATGCTTCTTAACTTAGTTGAAGCTAGCAATGCAAATTCAAAAGAGCTTTTATGGAAATTTGTTAAAAAATATAAATCTAATATTTTAGAAAAAGACTATCCTATTTTTGATATGTTGATTGGATATGCAATTAAATATTTTAATGATGTAATTAAAAAAAATAAAAAATATAAAAAACCTAATTCTGAAGAAAAAAAAGCACTTGAGTCATTGGTTATTGTGTTAAACAAGTGTACTGAAGAAATGGAACCAGAAGAAATTCAAACTCAAATTTATACAGTTGGAAGAGAAAATGGCTATAAAGAAAATCTAAGAGATTGGTTCAAGTTGATTTACGAGGTAGTTTTTGGTGATGAAAATGGACCAAGAATGGGTTTTTTTATTAGTTTTTTTGGCGTTAAAGAGACACAACAGTTAATTAAAGATAAAATTAAATGATGTTTTCAAAGATAAGATCTTTAATATTTAAATTAGATCCAGAAGTAGCTCACGATTTAGCAATCAAAGCTCTTAAATTTAATCTTGTTTCTCAAAATAAGATTAAAAATAACAAATCAATTCAAACTGAAATTTTTGGCAAAACAATCCCAAACCCAATTGGTATCGCTGCAGGATTTGATAAAGATGCTGAAGTATATAACCCATTATTTAAACTAGGATTTGGATTTGTTGAAGTTGGAACAGTAACTCCATTAAATCAATATGGAAACCCGAAACCAAGAATATTTCGTCTAGAAGAAGACATGGCTTTAATAAATAGACTTGGTTTCAATAATTTGGGCTCTGAAAAAATTAGATCAAGAATTATTTCAAATTCTCCCAAAGGCTTATTTGGAATAAATATAGGGCCAAACAAAGATACAAAAAATAGATTGGAAGATTATTTAATTGGTTTACGTAAATTTTACAATCTTGCAGATTATTTGACTGTTAATATATCTTCTCCTAATACAGAAAATCTAAGAAGTTTTCATAATGAAGATGAGCTAAACGAGCTATTAAGTTTAATTGAAAAAGAAAAAAAAATATTAAAAACTACGGTTCCAATCTTAGTAAAAATATCACCAGATATAGAAGATAAAAATATTAATAAAATTTCAGATTTACTTTTAAAATATAGTATCGATGCTGTAATAATTTCTAACACAACTGATAAAAATAGAGAAAATTTGTCTAACATTAATAAATTAGAAAAAGGTGGATTATCAGGGAAGCCGTTAGAAAAAAAATCAAATGAATTAATTAATAAATTTTATAAAATTTTTAACAACAAAGTAAAAATTATTGGAGTAGGAGGAGTTGATTCAGGTCAAAGTGCTTATCAGAAAATAATTAATGGAGCTAGTTTAGTTCAACTTTATACTGGTATGATTTATAAAGGTCCTGGTATTGCTTCAAAAATAAGTGAAGAATTGATAAATATTTTAGATAAAGAAGGAGTAAAAAATATATCTGATATAGTAGGGAGTAAAAATTAATCTTGACTGGTAACTTTAGAACACCTATACAAACATAAATTTTATGTCTAAAAAATGTGAACTCACTGGAAAAATTCCCCTTAAAGGTCACAAGGTTAGTCATGCCAATAATAAGACTAAACGAAGATTTTTACCTAATCTTAAGAAAGTAAGGTTTAAGAGTATTCTTTTAAATAAAAGCTTAAAATTAACAGTATCTAATGCAGGAGTTAGAACTGTAGATAAAAAAGGAAGTTTTGATCAATTTATTAAAAGTGCAAAATCAAGAAATTTATCTCCTAGATTGAAAAAATTAAAGAAATCGTTACTCAGTAAATCTGCTTAATGAGTAGAGTATTTATAACACTTTCATTTTTAATGGGAGTGGTTGTTTTACTATCTAATTATTTAGTTCAGTTTCCAGTTAATCATTTTGGCCTAAAAGAAATACTAACTTATGGAGCATTTAGTTATCCCATAGCTTTTTTAATAACTGATATTTCAAATAGATTTTATGGAAAAATATACGCAAAAAAAATTGTTTATATAGGTTTTGCTTTAGGTATTTGTTTTACACTTATATTTTCTACAAATTTTGAAGATTTAATTTCAATAAGGATTGCAATTGGTTCAGGTACAGCTTTTATAGTTGCTCAATTACTTGATGTCCAAATTTTTGATAGACTGAGAAAAAAAAAATGGTTTATTGCACCACTTACATCTTCATTAATTGGTTCTACCGTTGATACTTTTCTATTTTTTTCAATATCTTTTTATGCAACGGGAATACCCTGGTTTACTTTATCACTAGGTGATTTAGCAGTTAAAATTTTTGTTGCATTAGCAATGCTAATTCCATTTAGGTTATTGCTAGGAAGGCTTAAATCTGTTTAATTTTTATTTATATAAAAATTTATAAGATAAAATCTTATAAGCTAATTTAGCCACCAAAAAGTTATATGAATTAAATCCTTTTATTGGAGCAAGTTCATTTATATCTGCACCAACAATATTTGAATTTTTAATAGCTATCTTTATTATTTCTAAAGCTTCGTCCCAAAAAATTCCACCAGGCTCGGGAGTACCAGTTGCAGGCATAATACTTGAATCAAATCCATCTACATCAAAAGTTATATAAACAGTTTTATTTTTAATCATTTTTTTAAATTTATATAAATTCCACTTATTCTTATCTTTTGCCCAAAAAATACTAATTCTTGAAGAATTTTTTTTTAAATAAGGTATTTCACTTTTAGATATGTTTCTTATACCAAAAGAAATTACAGAAACATTTTTATAATCCAAGCACCTTTTTATTGCAGATGCATGTGAGAATTTTTCCCCATTATAGCTTTCTCTTAAATCAGCATGCGCATCAAAGTGTAATAAACATAATTTTTTATATTTTTTTGTGAATGGGGCTATACAACCAGGCGTTATTGAGTGCTCACCTCCAAGAGTTAATGGAAAAATTTTTCTATTTAAGATTTCTTGATTTATCTTTGACATTTTATTTAAAGCTTTATTTATATTTTTATGTATTTTGAAAGGTTTTAATGTTTTAATTCCAATTTTTTTATAAGGTTCACAGTTTAATTCTTCATCGTACAATTCAACTTGATGAGAAGCTTTAATAATTTCTCTGGGACCCTTCTTTGTTCCACTACCATAACTAACTGTTTTTTCTAATCCAAATGGGATAATTATTGCTCTTTCTTTAATTTTGAACTTATTGTCAATTCCAAGAAAGCCCTGTTTATTTGATAAGAAATTCAATTTTTATCCAAATATTTTTGAAAAATTTTTTTTCGGTCTATTCTTCCACTCGCCATTATGATAAGCGTCACTTGCAATTAAAGGAAGAACACTAGTTGCTTCTGCAAAAACCATTTGTTCTTTTGTTACATCAACCTTGCCCCATGAACTTGCCTCTTTTAAAGTCGAACTGCTACAAGCCCCATCTCTTGAATCGGCGACAGTTATTTGAACAGCATATTTATGCATATCTACTTCTTTGCCCAAAAGTTCAGCACAAATCACTGTATCTTGAATAAAATTTTTTGGAACACCTCCACCAATCATAAATAAACCTGATCCTTTTGATCTAATTTTGATTTCAGTTAGTTCACGAAATTCTCTAATTGAGTCAATTGTAATGTGTTTATTTGGATTTTTTTCTTGATGCATTACTAATCCAAATCCTGCACTCGAATCTGTAAAAGCTGGGCAAAAAATCGGAACATTATTTTCATGTGCAGTTTCTATTAATGAACCTTTCTTTTTTGCATTATTTTTCAAATATTTTCCTATTTCATAAATAAATTCTCTAGAAGTATAACTTCTTGGTTCTAGATTATCTGCTATTTCACATATTTTTTTATCACACATTTGTAATTCATCTTCGTCAATGTAAGTATCATATATTCTATCTATATAATTTTTTCTTAGTTCAGTATCATCTTGAAATTGTGAACCTTGATAATGTTTAAAGCCTAAAGCCTCAAAAAAATCCATATCAATAATTGATGCTCCAGTAGCAATTACAGCATCAACCATATTATACTTAATCATATCCCTATAAATATTCATACACCCCGCTGCAGATGTAGACCCGGCCAGTGTTAGAAATATTGTACAATCCTTATCTTTAATCATTTCATTAAATATACTAGCTGCATTTGCAGTTTCTCGAGAAACAAAAGACATTTTTTTCATTGAAGAAATTATTTTTCTTGAGTCAAATGCTGTTATATCAATGTGTTCAACTGGGTATTTAAGAAAATCTTTTTTACTATTATGACCTAAATTTTTCTTATCTGACATTTAAGCAACAAGAAATTGTTTTTCAATTTCTTTGTTATACATCGTCATTATTGGATTATCCTCTACTTCAAATATATTATTTGAGTAAAGACCATTAAAGTTTGTTCTAAATGTTAAACCATATGCACCAAGTTGTCCGAGTTCAATGTAATCATTTTCTCTTACATTGTTTGGTAAAATAAAAGGCCCCTTCATATAATCCATACTGTCACATGTTGGGCCATAAAAATCAAAAGAAGTTAATTTTTTTGAAATAATTCTTTTATCTGTAATTAATTTTGAAGGATAAACAATATTAGGAAACCCAGCATCAAATAAAGTTCCATATGTTCCATCGTTAATATAAAGTTTTTGTTTTTTTCTTAAATTTACCTTTACAATTGTTGAGCCACTTTCAGCAACAATTGCTCTTCCTGGCTCACAAATAATTTCTGGCATTTTTTCTAATTTTAAGTTTTTTAAAGATTTTTTAATTTCATTAAAATAACTTTCAATAGATTGAGGAACTAGATCTGGATAGATTGTTGGAAATCCACCTCCTACATTAATAACATTAGGAATTATTTTTGTACGCTTTATTATGTCACCAATTTCACTAATCCCTTTTGAATAAGATATTGGGTGCATACATTGAGAGCCTACGTGAAAACTTAATCCAATTTTTTTCGCATACTGTTTTGTTAACCTAAGTAAACCAACAGCCTCAGATGGCAAAGCTCCAAATTTTTTTGATAAATCTATTTCTGCATGTTCATTAGAAACTGCAACTCTAACAAATAACTCAAGATCTTTTGCTTGGTTTGTGCTTTCAATAATTTTTATTAATTCATCTTTTGAGTCTAACGAAAATGTTTTAACATTATATTTAAAGTAAGCTTCTTTAATACTTTCTCTACTTTTTACAGTATGCATGTAGGAACATTTAACTGATTTGTTTATATTTCTTATAGTTTTAATTTCATTAGTAGATGCTACATCGAAATTTTCAATACCACTCTCGATTATCGTTTTTAGAACTAAAGGATGAGGATTTGTTTTTACAGCGTATAAAACTTTACCTGGGAATTTTTTTACAAAAAACCTGGAAGCTAATTGTATAGATTTTTTTCTTATACAATAAATTGGCTCATTTGGTTTCAGTTGATTAATTAATTTACCAACTGTTTTAAATTTTTGCATTAATGCTCCTCAAAAAAAATTTAACAAAAAAAATCTGCATAACAGCTATGCATATTTATAAATTCAGCATTTATGGGATATGGCCACTAAAGTAAAGTAAATAATGCTATTGAAATCAAAATATTAATATCCATATACCTTCTATGGTTACAACAAATACAACTAAAAATATAAATGAATTTGAGGATAAATCGCTACTAATAGTAGATGACGATAATCCATTTAGAGAAAGATTGGCTAGGGCTATGGAAAAAAAAGGCTTTAATGTATCTCAAGCAGAGGGTGTAAAAAAAGGTATTCACTGTGTTAAAATTCAAAAGCCTGCTTTTGCAGTTGTAGATTTAAGATTAGGTGATGGTAATGGATTAGAAGTTGTAAAAGAAATTCAAAACAGTAACTCAAGAAGCAGAGTAGTAATGTTAACTGGTTATGGTAACATTCCTACAGCTGTAGCTGCAATAAAAGAAGGTGCAATAGATTATCTTGCTAAACCAGCTGATGCAGATGATGTTGAAAGAGCACTGTTAGCAAATCCAAATGAAAAAGCCGCTCCCCCAGAAAATCCAATGTCAGCAGATAGAGTAAAATGGGAGCATATTCATCGTGTTTTTGAGCTTTGTAATAGAAATGTATCTGAAACAGCAAGAAGACTTAAAATGCACAGAAGAACACTCCAAAGAATTCTATCTAAAAGATCTCCTAAATAAAATTTCTTATTTTAAGTGTTTGTTTAGATATAACAGTTATTAAACAAATTTTAAGAACATCCGAAAGTATAACTTGTTTAAATCCATAAACATAAGCTATTTCCCAACCTTTTAAATAAGCAAGCCAAGGTAAACCAAATAAGTAAATAGTGCTTACAGCAAATGAAATTAGAAAAAAATTTTTAAAAATATTTTTTTCTAAATTTACAAAACCAGCGATAAATACTGCAACTAAAAAACCAAAAAGATATCCTCCAGTTGTGCTAATCATATAAGCGATGCCAACTCCTTTTTCTGGTGTACCCGCAAATACCGGCAATCCAATTGCCCCTTCAACAAGGTAAGCAATTACAGTTGCCAAACCTAATTTCCATCCAAAAGCTATTCCTATAAATATAACCACAAAGGTTTGCATAGTCATTGGTACAGGATAAAATGGAATTTGAATTTTTGAAGAAATTGTCAATAAAATTGTACCTGCTATAATCAAGAATAACGATTTTGTTAATTTGTTGATAGATATTGTTTTTACAAGTTCCATTAATTGAATTCTACATCTTTAAAATAATTAATCTAGTTTTTTGTTAACCTTAAAAATACATCTTCCAGATCACCATCATCTGTAGAAATATCAGATATCTTAATATTTTGATTATTTATAAAATTTATAATTTCACTTATATTTAATGAACTTTTTTCAAATGAAACTGTTAGTTCACTAATTTCATTAGATAATATTTTTAATGATTTTAATGAATTGTCTTTAATATCGACCTTTTTTTCAACCGAAAACTTTACTATCTTAGTTTGAATTTTTTTTAATAAATTTTTTGTTGTGTCTAACGCAACCAAATTTCCCTTACTTAATATTCCAATCCGATCACACATTTCTTCAGCTTCATTTAAATAGTGAGTTGTCAATATAACAGTTACACCTTGTTTATTAAGCTGCTTTACATTATTCCAAAGGTTTTTTCTTAATTCAACATCAACACCTGCAGTCGGCTCATCCAAAATAATTATTGGTGGTTTATGAACTAAAGCTTTGGCAACTAATAAACGTCTTTTCATTCCACCAGATAATGCTCTAGAATAGCTTTTGGCTTGTGACTCCAAAGAAACAAGCTTTAAAATAGTATCAGTAATTCTATCCTTTTTTTTAATTCCATACATTCCAGCCTGTAGTTCCAATATATCTCTCGGATTAAAAAAAGGATCGATGTTTACCTCTTGAGGCACTATACCAATCGAAGCTCTTACTTGCCTTGGATTTATATCTAAATCAAAACCCCAAACATTTACTTTTCCCGATGTTTTTATTGTTGTGCCTGCTAAAATATTTATAAATGTACTTTTGCCAGCCCCATTTGGACCTAGTAAGCCAAATATCTCACCCTCATTCACTTCTAAGTTTAAATTATTCAAGGCGTTTACTGATTTTGAACTATTCTTAGAGTAAATTTTATTTAAATTTTTTATATATAAAACATTTTTTTTGGTCATTGATCGTTATACATTTATAACATTCAAATAAATTAAGATAACATTATTTTATGAACAAAATTAAAAATAAAGATCATTATTATCTTATAGATGGTTCAGGATACATTTTTAGAGCTTATTATGCACTTCCTCCATTAACGCGAAAAAGTGATGGTATGCCTACTGGAGCTGTAAGTGGATTTTGCAATATGTTATTTAAACTTTTAGAAGATTCCAAATCAATTGAAAATAAAGATAAGCCAACTCATTTTGCTGTAATTTTTGATTCAGCAAGAAAAAATTTTAGAAATGAAATTTTTTCTGAATACAAAGCGAATAGATCTGACGCTCCGGATGATCTGGTGCCTCAATTTGAATTTATTAGAGATTCAGTAAAAGCTTTTAATTTACCTTCAATAGAATTAATAAATTATGAAGCAGACGATCTTATTGCAACTTATGTAGAACAAATTTTAAAAGAAGGTGCAAAAGCTACTATTGTTTCATCAGACAAAGATTTGATGCAATTATATAAAAAAAATATTCGTATCTACGACCCCATGAAAAATAAGTTTATTTCAGATGATGATGTAAATAATAAATTTGGTGTAAAACCAGACAAGGTAATTGATGTACAGGCTTTAGCAGGAGATAGTAGCGATAATGTTCCTGGAGTACCTGGTATTGGAGTAAAAACAGCAGCAGAACTTATAAATGAATATGGAAATTTAGAGAATTTATATAAAAATTTAGAAAAGATAAAACAAAACAAAAGAAGAGAAACCTTAACTCAAAATAAAGATAAGGCAATTATAAGTAAAAAATTAGTTACACTTAAAAAAGATGTTCCAGTAAAAAATAAAATTTCAGAATTTAGATTAAAAGAAATAGATAAAAAAAAATTATACAACTTTTTAAGAGAAATGGAGTTTAATAGATTATTAAGTTCTGTTATTTCGATTTATGGAGATATAAATTTTTCATATCAAGATAAATCTTTTTCTGAAAAAAATGAGTTTTATAATATTTCTAACAAAAATTATGAATTAATCAAAAATGAAGAAGATATTGACCAATGGCTAAAAGAAGCAGAAGAAAATGGAGAAATTGCAATTGATACTGAAACAAGTTCTCTAGATCCACATCAAGCAAAATTAGTAGGAATTTCTTTATCTACAAAAATAGGAAAAGCTTGCTACATACCAATAGGTCATACTGATGGTCAAAACCTTATTGAAAAAAATGTAATAAAAAGAATTAAGCCTATCTTAGAAGACAGTAGTATAAAAAAAATTGGTCAAAATATAAAATTTGATTACATTATTTTATATTATAGAGGAATAAAAATTAATTCTATGGAAGACACTATGCTCATGTCTTATGTTTTGGATGCAGGAAAAAATAGACACAACATGGATACTCTTTCAGAGATTCATTTAAAACATAAAACAATAGCTTTCAAGGATGTTGTTGGAAGTGGCAAAAAACAAATTAATTTTAGCGAAGTGAATATAGAAACAGCAAAAAATTATGCAGCTGAAGATGCTGATATAACATTTAGATTATATAAAATTTTTATTAAAAATTTAAAATTAGAAAAATTATTGAATATATATGAAAATTTTGAAAAACCATTAATCAAAATTTTAGCCTTAATGGAAATTTATGGTATTAAAGTTAACAAAAAATTTCTTCAACTTCTTTCAAATAAATTTCAAAAAAAAACTAATAGTTTAGAAAAAGAGATTTATAAGATTACAAAAAAAGAATTTAAAATTGGCTCTACGAAACAATTAGGTGAAGTGATGTATAATGATATGAAAATATCTTCACTTAAGAGAACAAAAAAAGGTAGCTTTGCTACAAGTGCTCAAGTATTAGAAGATCTTGCTTTTAAAGGCCACAAATTACCAAAGCTTGTTTTAGATTGGAGACAAGTTACAAAATTAAAAAATACTTATTCGGATTCGTTACAAGAGCATATAAATCCCAATACTCAAAGAGTTCATACTTCATTCTTATTAGCTGCAACTTCTACAGGCAGATTAGCTTCAAGTGATCCAAACTTACAAAATATTCCAATAAAATCTGAAGATGGTAAAGAAATTAGAAGAGCCTTCATTGCAGAAAAAAATAATAAATTAATTTCAGCAGATTATAATCAGATTGAAATGCGAATATTAGCAGATTTAGCTGACGTGAAAGAATTAAAAAAAGCTTTTAAAAATCAGGAAGATATTCACTCACTAACTGCTAGCCAAGTTTTTAATGTTAGTATTAAAAATGTTAATCCTGATATGAGAAGAAAAGCAAAAGCTATAAATTTTGGAATAATTTATGGCATTTCTCAATACGGATTAGCAAAACAAATTAATGTTTCAAATTCTGAGGCTGACGAATTTTTAAAATCTTACTTTTTGAAATTTCCAGAAATAAAATACTACATGGATAATACAATTAAATCATGCAGAAAGAATGGTTATGTAAATAATATTTTTGGTAGAAGAACGCATATAACTGGAATAAACGACAAAAATTATAATATTAGAAATTTTCAAGAAAGAGCAGCAATTAATGCTCCGATACAAGGATCGGCCTCAGAACTAATGAGAATGGCAATGATTAGAGTATGTAAGAAATTTGAAGAATTAAAAGAATCAAGCTGCAAAATTTTACTACAAATTCATGATGAATTAATATTTGAAGTTGAAAAAGGCGAAATACAAAAATATTCCAAAATTATTCAAAATGAAATGTCGAGTGTAAAAGATAGCGACCAACACTCCTTTTCAATACCTTTATTAGTTGATATAAATGTGGGTGATAATTGGGGAGATCTTCATTAGTCTAAATATATTGCCCAAATTAGAACAATTTAGTATTTTTTAATAAATATATGAAAGAAACCATTGCACTAATTGATGATGACAGAAATATACTTACAAGTCTTAGTATAGCTTTAGAAAAAGAAGGATTTAAGGTTCAAACTTATTTAGATGGAGAAAGCGCTCTAATAGGTCTGGCAAGAACTCCTCCTGATTTAGCTGTAATAGATATAAAGATGCCCAAAATGGATGGTGAAGAATTGCTAAAAAAATTGAGAAAAAAAACTTCTATGCCTGTAATTTTTCTAACATCAAAAGATGATGAAATAGATGAATTATTAGGTTTAAAATTAGGAGCAGATGATTTTATAAAAAAATCTGGAGGATTTTCTATTAAGGTCCTTATAGAAAGAATTAGAGTACAACTTAGAAAAAAAAATCCAAGTAATATTGAAGATAGTAAAAATGTTATAACTCATGGCAAACTAAGATTAGATCCTTCTCAACTTGAATGTGAATGGAATGGAAAGCAATTACCAGACAAACTTACGACTACTGAATTTTTAATTGTACAAGAACTTGCAAAAAGACCAGGTATAATTAAAGAAAGATCTCAATTAATGGATATTGCTTATAGAGAAGATACTGATATTGAAGATAGAACGATAGATAGTCATGTAAAAAGAATAAGGAAGAAGTTCAAAAAGGTAGACAATGATTTTTCTGCAATAGAGACCAGATATGGGAGTGGATATCGTTGGAATGTTAGTTAATGCTAAGTAGTTTTTTAAAAAATATATCTATACTCAAAAAGTTTCTTTTAATAAACCTTATAGTTTTCATAATTTTTGGAAGCTTGACGGCAATTTATTTAAAAGGAATACAGCCAAACTTAATAAATAAAAAAACAGCAAACCATATTCAAATTATAGATAATACAATTAACCATATAGCAAGACTTAAGATAAAATTTAATGAGGATGATATAAGAAAATTTTTATTTTCTACAAGATTTCTTTTTCAGAATCTTGATAGAGTTATGATTTTTGACAATGAATTTGAATTAATCGGAGACACTGATACTCTTGATTTAGACCCTAGGTCATTCAATCAAAGATTAGATATTGTTGAAATGGATATTAAAGATGATACTCAAATTTCACAAAAAAAAGAAATAAACAAAAAAAAAAATAAATTTCAAAAATTATCAGACACTATAATAGATTATTCTAAATCATCTGATTATGGAAAGCCCTATACTTTTGTCCAAGAAAGCTATGATCAATTTTTGTTAATCACAATAAAAAATATTAATGATGGAGAAAAAAATATTGGCTACTTGACAATTAGCGAAAAAGCTAATGATATTAGAAGTGCTATTGATGAAAGAAAGGTATTTGTTTTTAGAACAGCGTTAGTAGTAGCAATTGTTATATTAATTTTTTCTTTAGTTTTAAATAGATATTTTTTAAAGCCAATTAAAACTTTAGTAAACTTCACAAAATCAATAAAAGAAAAAAATAAGCAAAGAATTAATATTCAATTTGAAAAAAATAGAGATGATGAAATTGGAATTCTATCTAATTCATTAGATGAAATGACTAATGAATTAAATAAAAGGATAAATGCAGCTGAAAATTTTTCTACAGACTTAGTTCATGAAATAAGAAATCCACTTGCTTCTTTGAAGAGTGCATCCGAAATAATTTCAGAAACCACTGATAAAATTCAAAGACAAAAATTGGTTAACATATTGTTACATGATGTGGAAAGAATTGAAAGACTGATCACAGATTATTCTCAAATGTTAAAGGATGAAGTTGCAATAACCAATGAACAAATGATGAAGATTAATTTAAAATTAATAGCTACATCAGTTGTTGATGATTTTAATAGCATTCACAACTCCAAAAATAAAATTAAGATTCAACTAAACACAAATAGTTCAGCTAATTATAATATCCTTGGTATTGAAAATAGGATTGAACAAATAATTGCAAATTTGTTAGATAATTCAATTTCATTTAGTAAAGAAAATCAAACAATTAAAGTTGTTCTTACAAAAGACAAAAAAGAAAAAAATATTATTTTAAGCATTATTGATGAAGGTGAGGGTTTCAAAGAAAATGATACAAACAAAATTTTTAAAAGATTTTATAGTAATAGGCCAAATAAATTTGGAGAACATTCTGGCCTAGGGTTAAATATCGTTAAAAATCTAGTAGATTTACACAATGGTCAAATTTTTGCTTCAAATAATATTGATCAAAAAGGTGCAAAAATTGAAATAATTTTTCCAGAAGCTTCATGATTACTAGTTGATAAATTTTTATAAAGTCGTTATAACGCCTCTTTCATGAGTGATTATAAAGTAAAAGATATAAACCTAGCTGAATTTGGCAGAAAAGAAATTTCTTTAGCTGAGACTGAAATGCCTGGACTAATGGCATTAAGAAAAGAGTATAAAGGAAAAAGCCCTCTTAAGGGAGCAAGAATTTTAGGATGTCTTCACATGACAATTCAAACAGCAGTTCTTATTGAAACTCTTGTAGATCTAGGAGCAGAAGTAAGGTGGTCTTCGTGTAATATTTTTTCAACACAAGATCACGCAGCGGCAGCTATCGCAAAGGTAGGAATACCAGTGTTTGCATGGAAAGGTGAAACAGAAGAGGAATATTGGTGGTGTGTAAAACAAACAATTGAAGGAAAGAAGGATTGGAAACCTAATATGATTCTTGATGATGGTGGTGATCTAACTGCTCTTATGCATAAAGATTATAAAGATTTATTAAAAGAAATTAAAGGATTGTCTGAAGAAACAACAACAGGAGTACTTGCACTTAAAAAAATGGAATCTCAAGGAACATTATTAGTCCCTGCAATTAATGTAAATGACTCGGTTACTAAGTCTAAATTTGATAATTTATATGGCTGTAGAGAAAGTTTGGTTGATGGAATAAAAAGGGCAACAGATGTAATGATGTCAGGAAAAGTTGCAATCGTTGCTGGATTTGGAGATGTTGGAAAAGGAAGTGCCGCTTCATTACGTCAAAGCGGAGCAAGAGTAATGGTAACCGAAACTGATCCAATATGCGCCCTACAAGCTGCTATGGAAGGATACGAAGTTGTACTGATGGATGAAATGATTAAAGAAGCAGATATAGTAGTTACAGCCACAGGAAATAAAGACATAGTGACTGCTGACCATATGAGAGAAATGAAAGATAGAGCTATACTTTGTAATATTGGACACTTTGATAATGAAATTCAAGTAGAAGCATTGAAAAATTATAAATGGGATGAAATTAAGCCACAAGTTCATGAAATAACCTTACCAAGCAAAAAAAGAATAATATTACTTGCTGAAGGAAGATTAGTTAACCTGGGATGTGCTACCGGACATCCAAGTTTTGTAATGAGTGCTTCATTTACCAATCAAGTTACTGCTCAGATAGAGTTATGGAATAATTCAGAAAAGTATGAAAAGAAAGTTTACGTTTTACCTAAACACTTAGATGAAAAAGTTGCTAGATTACACTTGGAAAAAGTAGGAGCCAAGCTTACAAAAATGTCTAAAGACCAGGCAGACTATATCAGTGTAACACCTGATGGACCTTACAAACCAGATGCATATCGCTACTAAAAGTAGCAAGATTGATATTAGTTTAGAAAAAAATACAGAATTTATTTCTAAAAAGTTTTCGAATTTCATTAAAAAAGGGGATATTATTTTTTTTTATGGAGAAATAGGTGTAGGAAAAACGACATTCATCAAACATTTAATTAATAATTTACAAACTCAAAAAAAGCTCAAACTAACAGAAGTTCTAAGTCCAACATTTAATATCGTAAATGAATATAAAATTGATGAAATTGTAATTAATCACTATGATTTATTTAAAATTAAAGATCAAAAAGAGCTATTCAACATTGGAATATTTGAAGATAATACTGAAAAAGTTACTTTGGTTGAATGGCCAGAAATAATTTCTGACAAACCTAAGAAAATAATTGAATTGTATTTTAGTTACGAAGATGATTTTAAACGAAGAAATTTAGAAATATTTTCTGAAAATAGGAAAGAAATAATTAATGAATTTAAGTAAATTGAAATCTCTATCTGGAGATGCTTCTTTTAGAAAGTTTTATAGATATAAAAATGTTATTATTGTATTTAGCAAAAAAAATACTAGAAAAAATTTATTAATATATGATGCTATAAATAAAATTTTAATTAAAAATAAAATTAAAGCACCAAAATTAATCAGCCAAAATTATAAATCAAAATATATTCAAATAGAAGATTTTGGAAATATTACTGCCTATAAAGAATTAAAAAAAAATAATAAAAAAAAAATAACTTATTATAAAAAAATTATTAAATTATTAAATTTGTTACAAAAAATTAAGACAAAAAAAATAAAAACATTTCTAGGCTCGAGCTATATAGTGCCAAAGTATTCAAAAAAAATTCTTTTAAGTGAAGCTAAATTATTTTTAGACTGGTACGTTCCTAAAAAAATAAAAAAAAATCAAAATTTATTAAAAAAGAAACTACTTTTAATTTTTAAAAAATTAATAAATAAAATTAAATTTAATAATAAAACATTTGTTCATAGGGATTTTCATGTTTCTAACTTAATGATAAAAAATAATAAATTTTGTATTATAGATAGCCAGGATGCAGTCTTTGGAAATATTGCTTACGATCTTGCTTCATTGATAGATGATGTGAGATTAAAGACTAGTAAAAATCTTAAAACAAGTATTTTTGAAGAATATATTAAAACAAATAAAAAACTTAATGTCGTGAATTTTAAAAATGACTTTGATATTTTATCAGTTTTAAGAAATTTAAAAATAATCGGCATTTTTACTAGATTATCAATGAGAGATAAAAAAAATAATTATTTAAAATTAATACCTCATGCATGGCGATTAATTGAACAAAGAATAGAAAATAATAGTAGATTTGTAGAACTAAAAAATACTTTAGATAAGTATTTTTCAAAAAAAGTAAGAAACTAATATGAAAATTAATACTGCATTAATCCTATGTGCTGGTTTTGGAAAACGTTTAAATCCTATTACTCTAAAAACTCCAAAACCTCTAATCGAAATTAATCAAATTACTTTGTTAGAAAATTCAATAAATTTTTTAGAAAAATTAGATATAAAAAATATAAAAATTAATACTTTTTATCTTCATGAAAAGATTAATGATTTTATTTTAAGTTATAAATCAAATTTAAAAATTGAAATTTTAAATGATGGTGACGAAATTTTAAATACTGGAGGTGGTATTTTAAATCTAATTAATAGATCAGATGAAAATGATTTTATTGTTTTAAATCCAGATACTTTATGGGGTGATAATTATTTAGATACAACAATTAATATGGTGAATTATTTCTTTGAAAAAAAAATAAAAAATTTGTTAATGATTGTTAATAAAGAAAACAGTTTCGACAAAAGAATGAGAGGTGATTTTTCATTAAGCAACGAAAAGCTTTTAAAAAATAAAGAGAATAAATATATATATACAGGTTTGCAAATTATTAATAAAGATTTGTTTGAAAATAAAAAAGTGGTGCCATTTTCAATTACTAATATTTGGGATGATGCAATAAAAAATAAAATGTTGTATGGTTTTGAAAGTAAAGAAACATTTATTCATTTAACTGATTTAGAAATATATAATAAATTACTTAAAAATAATTAAATCTTTAGCTCTTTTCTTATCTAAATACGAAGCCTCTTTAACTTTTTTATTATTATCAAATTTAATTAACAGAGGATTTCCAGTTGGAATTTCTAATTTAGAAATTTTTTCATTATTAATATTAAACAAATATTTACACAAAGCTCGGATAGAATTTCCATGAGCAGCAATAATTATATTTTTATTTAATTTATTTAAAATATTTTTTTCAAAATAAGGAACAACTCTTTGATAAGTGTCTTTTAAAGACTCAGTATCTGGAATTTTATCTTTTGGTATATTTTTATAAATTTCAATATTAATAGGGTGATAAGGATTATTTTTATTTAATGGTTCTGGCCTAATATCCCAAGATCTTCTGAATTCCAAAACTTTATCTTTTCCTAAAGTTTTTTCCATTTCGTCTTTATTAAGACCAGTTAGAGCTCCATAATGTCTTTCGTTAAGCTCCCAAGACTTAATTATATTATCATTTTTAATTCTTAAAGTATTTAATATTAAGTTAAGAGTTTCTATTGCTCTTTTTTGATAAGAACAAAAAAAATAATTTAAATCTAACTTAAGTTCTTTAATAAGTTCACCAGATTTACAAGCTTCCAGTTTTCCGTTTGGTGTTAATTCTACGTCTACCCATCCAGTGAATTTTTTTTCTAAATTCCACTCGCTTTGGCCATGTCTTACTAAAAATAAATGACTCATTCTTTAAAATTAATTATAAGATAAATTAATCAATGGCAAAAATAATATTTCATTTTTTAAACATTATATTTGTATTTTTATATATTTATCCAGGAAGTTTACTAGGTTTTTTAATTTATGATGATTTTTCAAAGCAACCAAAAATATCACCTGATTTCATAGTTTCTTCAAATCATTTATATGCTTTTACCATTCTATCTTTGTTGGGTTTTATAAGCTATTTTAAAAGTTTAAAAAAAATTATTTTATACTTAATTTTAATATCTATAATTCTTGAATTATCTCATTTGTTTATTCCAAACAGAACATTTCAATTTTCTGACTTGTTTGGTAATATAGCTGGTGTTTTAATAGCTATTTTTATATTAATTTTATTTAATTTTTGGAGAAAACAATGAGTTCATTTGATGAAAGAGAAAAAAGCTTTGAGAAAAAATTTGCACATGATCAAGAGCTTCAGTTTAAAGTAAGTGCTAGAAGAAATAAATATATAGGAGAGTGGGCCTCTAAGATTTTGGGTTATGACGAAAGTAAAGAAAAAGAATATATTCAATCTGTAATTAAAGCCGATTTTGCTGAAGCGGGTGATGAAGATGTTTTTAGAAAAATAAAAGACGATTTAAGAGATCATAATATATTAGATGAAGATATTAGAAAAAAAATGGATGAGCTTAATGAAAAAGCAAAATCAGATTTTAAATAATCTTTTCATCATTTTATTTTTATTCACTTCTGCTTGCTCTTCTATCCCAAAAAATACTGCTGATGGTTGTTCAATATTTTCCGAAAGATATTTCTGGTATAAGCATGTAAAAAAAACAGAAAAGAAATGGGGAACTCCAGTACATTTACAGTTAGCTTTTATAAAAATGGAGTCCGATTTCGATTGGCTTGCAAAACCAAAAAGATTAAAATTATTTAAGGTTATACCTTATAAAAGACCCTCAAGTTCTTTTGGTTATTCTCAAGCTGTTAAAGGTACTTGGGAGCAATACAAAAAAGAAAATAATAAACCTTTAGCCACTAGGGCAAGATTTAAAGATAGTGTTGATTTTATTGGTTGGTATACGAATAAAACTTCAAAAATATTAAAAATATCAAAGGATGATGTTTTTAAACAATATATTGCTTATCATGAGGGTTGGGGAAATTATAAAAATTATAAAAATAATAATAAGGTTATATTGATTGCAAAAAAGGTACAAAATCAATCTTCAAAATATAAAAGTCAACTTTCAAATTGTCAGAAAGTATTAAGCACTAATAAGTATATTATTTTTTAACGAAGTTCTTTTTTTAGTTCTATATCAACAGCATCTATTCTTTTAGTGTTTTTTGCTAAAGATAAGTACATAGTAGGAGTTACATATAGTGTAAAGAATGTAGAAATTATCATTCCTCCTAAAATCGTAGCACCAACAGCTAATCTGGATCCTTCACCAGCGCCTGGACCAATATTTCCAATCACTAGAGGCAACATTGCTATCATGGTACTTAAAGATGTCATAATAATAGGTCTAAATCTTATATTACATGCTTCTTTAACAGCTGTTTCTATATTTTTTCCTGTTGTTCTGATTTGATTAGCATAGTCAACTATTAATATACTATTCTTTGTAGATATTCCGATAAGTATTATTAGTGCAATTTGAGAGAAGATATTTACTGAACTATTTAAAAATAAAATAAAAACTAAACCACCAAAAATCGCAAGAGGCACTGTAAGTATGATTATAAACGGATGAATAAATGAATTAAAAGTGGCTGCCATAACTAGATAAGCAGTTAATAATGCTAAAGCGAATATGATAAATAACTCATTACTTGTTTCTTTTACCTCTTCAGATTTTCCTTTCCAAGTAATTTGACTTTTTGGAGATACTTCCGTCATTGTATTTTCTAAAAATTTAATTGCCTCTGAAAGAGTATAGTTTTCTGAAATATTTGCTGAAATTGTAACTGCTCTTTGTCTATTATACCTTGCTAATTCTTTGGCTGACCCTTCTTCTTTAAAATCTACAAGGTTTACCAAAGATATAAGTTTTCCAGAAGTATCTGATCTAACAAAAATTTTTGATATTCCATCCTTATTTCTTCTATCTGATAAGTACTGTTGTAAAATTATTGGGTACTCTTTACCCAATCTATTAAATGTTGTTACTCTTTTTCCCCCATATAGAGTCTCCAAGCTTTTTCCAATGTTTTCAGTTGAAACACCCAAGTCTTTAGCTTTACTTTTGTTTATAATAAGTTTTACTTCAGGCTTATTTCTAGAATAATCAGATTCTAATCTAGATAAATTTTTATTTCTTCTCAGTTTTCTAATTACTTGATTTTGTATATTTTCTAATTCTTCATATGTGCTTCCATAAATAACCATTTGTACTGGCTTGTTGTAACTAGAAACCCTAATTGATTGTGGTGATATTGGAAAAGCTACAGCTTGAGGTACGGTAACAATTTTACCAATAGCCTGTCTCATTACTGATTGAGAGTCTTGTTTTCTGTTTTTCCAATGATCTAGTAAAGCAATAATTATAAAACTGTTATATGAAGTAGCTGAGCTTCCAAATCCAGGCACTCTCATTATAAAACGAGAGTAGGGGCTATCTTCAGCCTGCAATAATGGGATAAGTCTTTTTTCAATAACTTGAGCTTTTTCTTGGGTATATTCAAATGAACTTCCTTCATCTGTAAAACCAATAACAAGATATGCTCCCCTATCTTCCATTGGTAGTAGTTCTTTTTTTGAAAAATTAAATAACAAAACAGAAGCTACAATTATAAATATAATAAATATAGATACAGTCTTTGTTTTACTAACTAGCGTATTCAATGTCTCTTGATAAAATTTTGAAAAACCTAAGAAAAATTTTTCAAATTTTTGTATTACAAAATTTTTATTTTTTTTTCTGTCTAGAAATTTACTTGCAAGCATTGGTGACAAAGTAAGCGCCACAAAAGAAGATATTACAATTGAAAATGACAAAGCAATTGCTGTTTCTCTAAATAGTTTACCCGAAATACCTTCAATAAATATTAAAGGTAAAAATACTGCTACTAGTATTAATGTAGTTGCAATAATTGCAAATGTTATTTGTTTAGAACCCTTGTAAGCTGCCACAAGTGGGTTTTCTCCATTTTCAATTCTTCTATAAATAGCATCAGTCATAATTACCGAGTCATCAGTAATAATTCCAATCGCAAGTATAAAGCTTAAAAGAACAAAAATATTAATTGATAGTCCAAATATATAAATTCCAAGGAAGGAAGCTATTAGGCTAACTGGCAAAGCTATTGCAGGAACAATTACTGCTTTTAGATTTCCTAAAAATAAATAAATTATTATTACAACTAAGATAAAAGCAATTATTAAAGTTTTATAAACTTCATTTATAGCAGCTCCAATATAAGTTGCTCTATTAAATGAAATTTCTAATTCCAGTCCTTCAGGCAATGATTTTTTTACTTCGGCAATTTTTTTTTTAACTTCCTTAGAAAGTTCTACTGTAGAAGCACCACTTTTTGCATAAATACCAATTCCAACTGTTTTTAAATTAAGTTTATCTTTGCTTTGAGCTTTAAATAAAGTTTTTTCTGATACAGGACCAAATTCTATATTTGCTACATCTGATAAAACTACTACTTTTTTATTTGTTTTTTTTATTGGTAGCTGTTTTATATTTTCAATACTATTATACGACTTATCTAGGTTTAAAGTTAGATCTATATTGTTTGCTTCCAAGGTTCCTGCTGGCAATCTAATATTTTCCCCTCGAAGGGCTCCTTCTACTTCTTGAACAGTTAGGTCATTTGCAGCTAATTTAATTGGATCTACCCACACCCTTACACTTAGTTCTCTTAATCCTCCAACTAGAATTCTTCCAACATTTTTAACACTTGAAAATTTATCAACTAAATATCTTTCCGCATAATCACCAAGTTCTAAATCACTCCAGGTAGATGATGAAAGCCCTAACCACATTGTTGTAGTGAAACCTGCGGCTTGTTTAAGAATTTGTGGTGGATCAGATTCAGAAGGTAAATTATCAACAACTCTTGCTACACGTTCTCTTATATCATTAGCTGCATTATCCAAATCAATACTAGTATCAAATTCAATTTTTATTGTGCTTCTTCCATTTTGAGATTTAGAGTCAATATTTTTTATCCCTTCTGCTCCTCCTATGACATCCTCTAATACTTGAGTTACTTCTTGATCTATTATAGGGGCAGAAGCAGATGTATAGTCAACCTGCACCTGAACTACTGGAGGCTGTATTCCAGAGGGAAGTTCTCTTACCGGTAATTTCCAAAAAACAAAAAGGCCAAATACAATTAATATTAGAGACATAACCCATGAAACAACAGGTCTTCTAATACTTAAATCAGTTATAAACATTTAATTTTTAATAGGTTTAATTTTGCTTCTTGGGTAAACTTTCTTTAGTCCCTCTGCAACAATTATATCTCCAATATTAAGACCAGATATAACTTCTATGCTGCCTTCACTTCTTAAACCAACTTTTATTTCAGTTTTATTTACCACGTTATCTTTTGAAACTTTGTATACATAGGCCTTTTCTCCTTCCATCATTACACTTGTATCTGGAATACTTAACGAATTTCTCAAATTAAACTTTACACTTACTTCTAGAAGAGAACCTGACATTAGCTCTAAATTTTTATTACTAATTTTAATTCTTGTTAATAGACTTCTAGTTTCTGCATTTATTCTACTTGAAATAAAGTCAACATTTCCTTTAAATATTTTATTTTTATAGCTTGAAACTTTTGCTTCAATCGGAAGTCCTTTTTTCACTACTGAAGAATAATTTTCTGGTATTTTTATATCAGAATAAATAACAGAGTTATCATCTAAAGTTATGATAAATGTATTATTGGATACAAATATATCATCAGTTAAACCAGTATATCCTACCACACCGCTAAAAGGAGCAACAATATTTCCACTTTTAAGATTTATAATTGTATCTCCTTTTTTAACATAATTACTAAACTCCAATTCTCCAATAAGATTTTCTTTTTTTATTCTGTATGATTGTGTTTTATTAGATACTGCAGTTCCAAATGTTTCAATTGTTTCTGAAAATTCTTTATTAACTACTTCTGTAACCACAATACCTGGAGGAGGTCTTTTTCCAAACTTTTTTTGAAAATGTTTCCCGATCATGGTTCTTGCCACAATTACTGAGGCTATAATTATAAAAAAAATAATTATTATAGATATTACTTTTGTTGATCTTTTCATTTTTTAGTTTTTACCGTATTCTGCCCATGAACCATCATAAATAGTTGGCATATATTTATTGTTTATTAAAGAATATGCAAGTGCCAAAACGGAAGCAGTTACACCAGAACCACAAGAAAAAACTATATTTGTAGTTATTTCTTGTCCAAGAGTATTTTTAAATATTTTTAAAATTTCTTTTTTATCTTTGAACGTATGATCCTCATTAATTATTTCTTGAAAAGGAATGCATATAGAATTAGGTATTGAACCACTTCTCAAACCTTTTCTTGGCTCTTTAGCTTTGCCCTCAAATCTTTCTCTGCTCCTAGCATCAATAATTTTAAATTCTTGCTTTTTTATATTGTTATTAATTTGTGATTTATCTTTAACTAAGTTTTTAAACTCTCTAGCCACATATTTTGTGTATTTAACTTTTGGAATTTTTGATGTTATTTTTTTCCCTTCTGATTTCCATTTTCTTAGTCCACCATCTAAAACATGTACCAATTTACTATCATGCCCAAAATAAATAAAATTATACCAACATCTACATGAACTAAGTACATCTGAATTATCGTATACTACTATTTTATCTTTATTATCAATTCCCATTTTTGATACTATTTTTTCCCATTCATTATTATTTACCAGCATGTGAGGTAAATCAGATTTCAAATCTGAATTTTTGTCTAAATCAAAAAATATTGAATTTTCAATATGTGATTCTAAATATTCGTTATGCCCATTCCTATTAACATTTGGCATATGCCAAGAACAATCTATTATTTTTAAATTCTTAATATTTTTTTCAACCCAGTCTGTGCTAACTAGAGACATAATAAGATTTATCTATCCAAATATTTTTGATGATAATCTTCAGCTTTGCAATAATTTTTAAGCTGACTTAGTTTTGTAACGACTCTGCCTGAAAATTTTATATTATTTTCTTCAATAATTTTTTCTGCAATTTTTTTTTGAGTATCGTTTAAATAAAATATTTCACTTCTATATTGTGTTCCTATATCAGGCCCTTGAGCATTTAGAGTTGTTGGATCATGAATATTAAAAAAATATTCTAAAATTTTTTCATATGAAATTTTTATAGGATCAAATTCTAACTTCACAACTTCTGCATGATGAGTTTTACCAGAACATACTTCTTCATATATTGTTTTTTCACTATTTCCTCCACAATAACCAACCTCAGTTTTAAGAACTCCTTCAAGTTTTCCAAACTTGATTTCTGGCCCCCAAAAACATCCTAGTGCTAATACAGCTATTTCCATTGATTATTGTTTTAATTTAACTAAGTTAATCTTATGCTTTCCAAAAATCAATTAGGCTTTTTGTACATGTTTATGTCTGTTTGTGCATTTTCTATAATGGATTTAATTGTAAAATGGTCAGATTCATATCCTTTAGGACAAGTGCTATTTTTTAGAGGTTTTTTTGGTTTAGTATTTTATTTTTTTATTATTCCAAGAGAAAGAATTAAAAATTTTTATTATACAAAAAGAGCTGGATTACATTTTTTAAGATGTTTGTTTGGTTTAATAGCTCTTATCTCAATATTTATTGCTTTAAGAAACTTACCTCTAGCAACTGTAGTAAGCATTTCGTTTGCAGCGCCCATTTTTACAACTATTTTTTCGATTTTTTTACTTAGTGAAAAGGTTGGATTATATAGATGGCTTGCAGTGATAGTAGGATTTATAGGTATTATAGTTATTACTGAACCTGGGTTTTCAACATTAAATATTTATTTTATTTACCCAATAATTTTTTGTTTAGGCTTATCATATGTTGCAATAGCTATAAGACAATTATCAACCACCGAACCGATTTGGTTAATTTCTTTAAATTTTTCAGCGGCAATAACTATAGCAAGTTTTTTTACAATACCTTATGGATGGGTGATTCCAGATTTTAAAGATTTTATTTTATTATCTCTAATAGGTATTTTTGGGGGAGTAGCAAATTTATGGCTAAGTCAATCTTATAAATTTTCAGAAGTTTCTCTTGTAACACCCTTAAAATATTTAGCTTTAATTTTTGCAATACTTTTTGGATATTTTATTTGGGAAGAAATACCATCAGTGAAAACTTTATTAGGAGCATTACTAGTTATAATTTCTTCAGTGATTATCTTTAGAAGAGAAATATCTCTAAAAAAACAACCTTCAACAACTAGACATGACTAAAGCCCCCAAATATTGGAATAAGGCAAAAAAATATTTATCAAAAAAAGATAAAGTAATGAAAATTTTAATTAACAAATATAAAGAAAAAACTTTAACTACAAGGAAAGATATATTTTTTTCACTTTGTAAAAGCATAATAGGTCAACAAATCAGTGTTGCAGCTGCAAATTCTGTCTTTAAAAAATTTAAATCTGCCTGTGGTGGAAAAATCAATCCAAAAACTGTAAAAAAAATTACAATTCAAAAACTAAAAAATTGTGGTTTAAGCAGACAAAAAGTTAAAGGAATAAAAGAACTTTCAATTAAATTCTCAAATAAAACATTTAAACCTAATTTAATAAAAAAAATGAATGATGAAGAAGCAATAGTCTATCTTTCAACATTGAGGCAAATTGGAAGATGGTCTGCAGAAATGATATTACTTTTTACATTTAATAGAGAAAATATTTGGCCTATTCAAGATATAGGATTATTAAGAGCAATATCAAAAAATTATAAAAAAAAATATTTACCACCTAAAAAATTTGTTTATTTATTAAAAAAAAATTTTTCACCATATTGTTCTGTTGCTACATGGTATTTATGGAGAAGTATTGATGACGAGCCAATACAATATTAGTAATTTAATCTAACCATTTTTTATAATATTCTCTATTTTCTTTTAAATAGTTGGGTAATTTATTAAAATCATAATTTAACAATTTAAGTCCAGATCCTATTTTGTTAATTCTTTTGTCAATAGTAAGGTCATATATTGCCTCTTTATTTTTAATAATTTCTTCAATTTGGCTTAGACTCAATGGATTTTGATCAAATTCCCGATGATGCAAATATGATTTTAATTTATATTCAATTTCTTCTGGAGATTTTAAATTAGAAAAATGCCATCCTCCATTATCAAAAAATTTTATACTATTAAATTTTTTATCAGAAAATAAAATATCAATCCTAAGTATTGAATATTTTTTATCTTTAATATTTCTAAGCCATTGGGGGCTCAATAGATTTTTTTTTTTACAACCTTTAGTTCCCACCCAAGTTATATTTGGTAACTTTAAGTTAAATTTATAATAAAACATATCCTGACGAAATAAGAAAATTTTTTCTTTAATTTTTTTAAAATTTATATTTTCAAGGTTTGGTATTTCATCAACATCAGAGATAAGTATAATGTCATTTTCATTAGCATTATTAATTCCTTCAGAAATATAATTTCTGTGTGCATTTTCTCGTCTCAATGCATTCATTATATATTTATTTGTTTTAAGTTCTTCTTTATCGTCAATTGTAATTTTTTCTAAATCTTCTTCTATTTTGTCGTAAACTAAATAAATTATTTTATCTTTAAATTTTTGAAATTTTTTAATATCAAATTTTAACTCTCTTTTTTCACCTTTGTGTGTATAAACACTTTCTACAATTACGAAATAATCTATATACTTATCTAAAACATTTAGTCTTAGATCCAAGATAACATCTTCATCAAAATACATGAAACAATCAAAAATTTTCATAGATCTATTTAATTCTTACCATTGATACTTGCTAGAAAAAAGTATCTTTAGTAGATTAATAATTAAATTAATTATTAATAATTTAAAGAAAATTATGAAATTTTTTATCTGCATTGTGACGTTAGTATTACTAAAACAAACTTTATTTGCAGATGAAATCTTAGAATTAGGAAAGAATATTTTTTTAGAAAAAGGAAACTGTGCTACTTGTCATGCTTTAAGTGATGCTGGATCGAATGTTGATATCGGACCAAATTTGAACTTAATTAAGCCAGATATTGGAAGGGTAGTTATGGCAGTAACAAACGGTATTGGAGTAATGCCAGCATATGAAGGTGTATTAACATCCAAAGAGATCGAAGCAGTTGCGTTGTATGTTTCAGAAAAATCAAAGTAAAATATTTATTTAATAATTTCTTTTAATCTAGACATTGCAATTTTTTTTACCTGATTTTTTGCTTCCAAAAACTCTTCTTCTAGAGAATTGTTTATTCTTTCCTTAAATTTATTTAAGATTTCATTTTTATATTTACCTTTTACTGCAATAATAAAAGGAAAATTAAATTTTTTTTTATATTCTATATTTAATTTTTTAAATTCGTCAAATTCTTCAGGTGTACATTCTTTTAAATTTGCTTGATTTTGTTCCATTTCAGAATTTTTAGTAAGTTTTTTTTCAACTGCCAATTCAGGATGTAGATTAAGAATTGTTAATATTGTTTCATTATCACTTTTTTCATAAATATTTATTATAATTGTTACAAAACTCTCTAAATTATTAAAAGGTTTTAGGTTAAAAGCTTTTTCAGTTATCCACTTTGATTTTTCAAATACATTTCCAAAAATTGATAAAAATTCAGATTTATCAAGAGTATTAATTTTTTTTAAATCAATCATTGTAGATTTTATTTTAGTTGTTATTTATTAATTACTCAATATTGTATATACCTTTAATCTTATGACAAAATTAACAACACATGTTTTAGATGTTTATTCAGGTAAACCCGGAGCTGGAATAAAAGTAGAATTATATTATTTTAACAACAATAAAAGAGAAAAAAAAAAAACATTAATATTAAATGAAGATGGTAGAGCTGATAAACCATTGCTTGAGGGTGAAGATTTTTTAAATGGTAAATATGAGTTAGTTTTTTTTATTGGAGAATATTTTAAACATATAATGAAATCAGATGAGCCACCTTTTTTAGATGATGTGGCTGTTAGATTTGGTATTTCAAATTCAAAAGATCATTACCATGTTCCTTTGCTCGTTTCTCCATGGAGCTATTCTACTTATAGAGGTTCTTAGGTGATTACTAATAAAGTTCAATTTATTTATGAAAATAAATTAATTGAATTAGAAAATCCTGACCCAAACCAAACCATACTTAATTTTATAAGAGATGAGTTAAAAAAAACTGGCACTAAAGAGGGGTGCGCGGAAGGCGGATGTGGTGCTTGCACAATAGTGCTAGGAGAATTAGAAAATAAAAAAATTAAATATAAAGCAATTAATTCTTGCATATCTTTCACACCTACATTGCACGGAAAACAACTCATAGTTGTTGAGAATTTAGTTTCAAAAAATGGTTATTATCATCCTGTTCAAGAGGCAATGGCAAAATATCATGCATCCCAATGCGGATTTTGTACGCCAGGTTTCGTTATGTCCATTTTTGCAATGTCAAAAAATAAAAAAAATAATAATAAGGATGATATTAAAGATGCAATATCGGGAAATCTATGTAGATGCACTGGCTATAGACCCATTATCGAAGCGGCTAAAAATATAAAAAAAACACATTCTGATGAATTCTATAAAAATAGTAAAAAAACCATAAATCTTTTAAAAAAAATTCACTCCAAAAGTATAATTATTGAGAATAAAAATAAAAAATATTTTGCACCTAAAACAATAAACGAATTAAGAAAATTAATTAAAAAAAATCCTGACTCTGATTTTTTAAGTGGTGGTACTGATTTATCATTGAAAGTCACTAAAGATAGACAGGAAATAAAAAAAATTATTAATTTAAACAACATAAAAGAGCTCAATTTTATTAAAAAAAAAAATAATGAAATTATTTTTGGTTCTACAACTCCCCTTATACAGGTTGAAAAATTTATTTTAAAATATTATCCAGACTTTTATAATATATTAAGAAGATATGGCTCTGTTCAAATAAGAAATGTTGGAACAATAGGAGGAAATATAGCCACTGCTTCTCCAATAGGAGATACCTTGCCTTTACTTTTATCTTTGAATGCAAAAATAATAATTCAAACAAAAAATGGTAATAAGCAAATTTTGCTTAATAACTTTTTCATCAAATATAGAAAAACAAAATTAAAAAAAGGAGAATTTATAAAATCTATTATTATTCCTATTTATAAAAACCATAATTTTAAAGCCTATAAAATATCAAAGAGATTTGATGATGATATCTCATCTGTTTGCGCTTCTTTTAACTTTAAAATTAAAGATCAAAGAATTCAAGATGTAGCCATTGCTTATGGAGGTATGGCAGAAATTCCAAAAAGAGCAAAGAATTGTGAGAACTTTTTGAAAAATTCAAAATTTTCAGAGGATACATTTGAAAAAGCAAAAAATTTATTAAAAAGAGATTTTAATCCTATTTCTGACATGAGAGCTTCAAGACAATATAGATTAGAAGTTGCTGAAAACTTATTAGTAAAATTTTTTATAGAAACAAAAACAAAAAAATTATTTAGAGTTTATCAATGAAAAATATTGACAATTACATAAGTGAAATAAGACCCCATGACAGCGCATATAAGCATGTCAGTGGTTCTGCCGAGTATACTGATGATATAAAGGAACCTCATGATACTCTTTTTGGAGCAATTGGCTGGAGTAAAAAAGCTTATGCAAAAATAAAAAAAATTGATTTAAATGAAGTAATTAATAGTGAGGGTGTAGTTTCAGTAGTTAATTATTTAGATATACCAGGCCGTAACGATGTAGGGCCGGTTTTTGATGGTGATCCAATTTTTGTAAAAGACAAAAGTGAGTTTTTTGGACAACCAATTTTTGCAGTTGCAGCAACTAGTATTGAATTAGCAAGAAAAGCAGTATTAAAAGCTAAAATAAATTATATAGAATATAAACCAATCGTCACTCTTAAAGATTCATTAAATAAAAAAAATTTTCTTTTTGATATTAGAAAAATTAACAAAGGAAATGCTCAAAAAAAAATTTTGAAATCAAAACATAAGTTAAAAGGAAATTTTACTACGGGGAGCCAAGAACATTTTTATCTAGAGGGTCAAGTTGCATTTGCAGTCCCTAAAGAGGATAATGAAATGATAGTTTACAGCTCTACTCAACATCCATCCGAAACCCAACAACTCATTGGAAAAATGCTTAATCAAAAAAGCAATTCTATTACAGTCGTTGTTAGAAGAATAGGTGGAGGTTTTGGTGGAAAAGAAACAAATTTTATGACTTCAGCCATATGTTCACTTCTAGCTTATAAGACAAAAAAACCAGTTAAACTGAGATTGGATAGAGACGATGATATTATTTTAACTGGTAAGAGACATGAATTTTTTTCAGAATATGAAGTTGGATTTGATGACAAAGGAATAATACAAGGACTTAAAGTAAAATTAGCTTCTAAATGTGGGATGTCACCAGACTTATCGTATGCAATAAATGAGCGAGCGCTACTTCACATAGATAACGCATATTTTCTATCAGATTTACAAGTAGAGAATTATCTTTGTAAAACAAATACATCAACTTCTACAGCCTTTAGAGGTTTTGGCGGTAACCAAGGAATGATGGCTATTGAAAATATTATAGATAATATATCAAGATTTTTAAACAAGGACCCTTTGGAGGTAAGAAAAAATAATTTTTATAAAAAAAATAAAAAAAATACCACCCACTATGGGATGACAATTCAAGATAATATAATTAATGAATTATTTGAAAAGTTAGTGCGAGACGCAAAATATTTAAAAAGAAAAAATGAGATTAAAAAATTTAATATTAAAAATAAAATAAAAAAAAAAGGAATTGCAATTACACCTGTAAAATTTGGAATATCTTTTACAACAATACATTTAAACCAAGCAGGGGCTTTGGTTCATGTTTATACTGATGGAAGTGTTTATTTAAATCATGGCGGCATAGAAATGGGTCAAGGTACTCATACAAAAATTGCACAGGTTGTAGCAAATTCATTGGGATTACCTTATGAAAAGATAAAAATCTCCTCAACAAATACTGCGAAAGTACCAAATACATCTGCAAGTGCCGCTTCCTCAACTACTGACCTAAATGCAGCTGCAGCACTTAATGCTACGTCTAAAATAAAAAAAAATTTAGAAAAATTTATTAAGGATAAATATAAGATATTTAGTAACGAAGAGCCAATATATAAAAATGAGTCTATTATATTTGGAAATAGATCTTTTGAATTTACAAAAATTGTAATTGAAGCATACTTAAATCGGGTTTCACTTTCATCTTCAGGTTTTTATTCAACTCCAAAAATTAAGTTTAATAAAAAAAAATTTACTGGAAGACCATTTTATTATTTTTGTTATGGGGCCGCAGTGTCTGAAGTTATGATAGATACTTTAACAGGTGAAAATATTGTTGAAAGAGTTGACATATTACATGATGCAGGAAATGCAATAAATCCAGCGATTGAATTTGGACAGATCGAAGGAGGATTTGTACAAGGCCAAGGATGGTTAACTATGGAGGAAGTAAAATGGAATGATAAAGGAAAGATAACTACTTTTTCTCCATCGACTTATAAAATACCAGCAGTCAGTGATATGCCTAAAAAATTTAATGTAGAAATTTATAAAGAAGGAAAAAATGTTGAAGATGTTGTTAATAAATCTAAAACAACTGGTGAACCACCTTTGATGCTTGCTATGAGTGTGTTCTTTGCAATTAAAGACGCAATATCTTCTGTATCAAATTATAAAAAAATACCAAAATTAGATGCTCCAGCTACAGCTGAAAATATATTGTTAAGTATTAAAGAATTGAAAAAAAATTAATTATGAGCCAAAAAAATATTTTTATGATCAGAGCAATTGAACTTTCAATTGAAAGTGCAAAATCCAAGGGTGGCCCATTTGGTTCTGTTATTGTAAAAAATAATAAGATTATCGCTGAAGGTTCTAACAAAGTAACAATGAATAATGATCCAACTGCTCATGGTGAAATTGTTGCAATTAGAGATGCATGCCAAAAATTGAATACTTTTGATCTTTCCGGGTGTGATTTATACTCAAGCTGTGAGCCATGTCCAATGTGCTTATCCGCAATCTATTGGTCAAGAATTAAGAATGTCTTTTATGCAAACACCAGAATAGACGCTAAGTCTATAGATTTTGATGATTCATTTATTTATTCTGAAATTAATAAAGATTTAGAAAGTAGAAAAATTAAAATGCACCAAATGCACAGAGATGAAGCTTTAGAGGCATTTAAAATTTGGGAAGATAAAGAAGATAAAATTAAATATTAATGGAAATTTTATCATATTCGATGAAATGGTTGGAACTCACTTTAAGATGGGGTCATGTATTATTTGCAATTTTATGGGTAGGTAATAGTTTTTTATTTAATTATTTAGACAATAAGCTAAATAAAAATATTTCAAGTAGAGATGTTGATGCTGAAGGATATTTAATGCATTCAGGTTATTATTATAAGTTAACAAGATTAAAAAGTTCTCCCCCAATTAATTATTTGAAAAGTTTGGTTATTTTTAAATGGCAAAGTTATCTAACATTCATTACTGGAATTTTATTACTTGCAGTAATTTATTATTATAGACCTGAAATATTAATGGTTGATAAAAAAGTTTTAAATATGCTTCCCTCAACTGCAATAATTATATCTATTCTTTCTTTAGTTGCCTCTTGGTTGATCTATGATTTTTTGTGTAAGTCAAATCTTATTAAAAATGATATTTTATTTCTATCAACAATTTTTATTTTACTTATTTTATTGTCATATGGTTTTACTGAAATATATGGACCAAAATTTGCGTTTTTAAGCGTAGGTTTAGTGATAGGCACAAATATGTTTGGAAATGTATTTACTGTAATTATTCCAAATCAAATGAACATAATTAATAGTACTAAAAAAAAAAAAAAATTTGATTTGAGTTTATCTTTATCCGCTAAGCAAAGATCTATACATAATAATTATTCAACTTTTTTAGTTTTATTTATAATGTTATCAGGTCACTACAGCTTTATAGTTTATAATAAATACAATTGGTTAATTTTGAGCGCTATTGCAGTAATCTCAGTTTTAGCCAGACATTATTTCAACTTAAGAGGAAGAAACATTCATAGGTTGTATATTTTGGTAACATCGATTTTACTTTTAATTTTACTTGCAGTTTTAATATTAATTTTTAAAAATTAATATTATAAAGATACTTATGTCAGAAAAATTAATTGTAAGTTGGGATCAATATAACGAAACTGTCGAAAAGCTTGCAATTCAAATAGAAGAAAGCGGATACAAGCCATCAATTTTAATTGGTATAATGCGTGGTGGCGCACCAATGATAGATGTTTTAAGTAGAGTATTTAAATTAAAATGTGCTTACTTGGCTGTTGAGTCATACAGCGGCAAAGGTGTAGAGGACGAACAAGGAGATATAGTTTTTTCTAGAGAAATGAGTTCTATAGCTCCAAATATGGGTGGTAGAATTTTACTTTGTGATGATTTATCAGATACAGGAATTACATTTAACAAAAGTGTAGACTGGTTGAGATCTTATGAACCAATTAAAGGTAAAATTGAAGATATTAAAACTGCTACACTTTGGAAAAAGAAAAAATCAACTTTTGAACCTGATTTTTGTGCAGTTAAATTAGAGGCAAATCCGTGGATAGTTCAACCATTTGAAATTTACGAGGAAATAAGAATTGAAGATATAAAGAAAAAACACCTAAAATAAAAAGGGCGACTATTAAAGCCGCCCTAAATTTAACTTTTTACTTTTTAAGCTACTGCAAAACTAACCACACTGAGTACAGCAATTACCCATATTGCTGGACTAGTCTCGTTAAATTTTCCGGTAAAAATCTTAATTGCAGCATATGAAACAAATGCCAAAGCTATTCCATTTGAAATAGAATAAGTAAATGGCATTGCAATCATCGCAAGTACTGCAGGACCTGCTTCAGCAGCATCATCCCAGCTTATATCAGTGATATTTCTCACAAATAAAGTAGCAATATAGATTAGAGCAGCAGCATCGACTTCTTTTGGAAGAGATGTTGCAAGTGGGCTGAAGAACAAACATAACAAGAAACCAATTCCAATAACAAGTGAGGTCATTCCAGTTCTTCCTCCAGCTTTTACTCCAGCAGCACTTTCAACGTATGTAGTAACTGTCGAAGTACCCATTACAGCACCCGCAACAGTTGATACACTGTCTGATAGCATTGCTTTATCGATATCCTTAATTTTTCCATCAGGACCAACTTTTCCAGCAACGTTTGCAACACTAGTTAGTGTTCCAGCTGTATCAAAAAAGTCGATAAAAAATAATGTAAAAATTATCGTTACCATCGATGCACTTAGCGCAGCACCCAAATCAAACGTCATTAGATGTGTCATTGGTGGCGGAGCTGACATAACTCCATTGAATTGTCCTAATCCAGTTACCCAAGCTATTGCACTAAATACAATTATTCCAATGATTATATTTCCTTTGATTTTAAATTTTTCCATCACAATCATAGAAACAAATGCAGCAGCACCCAATAAAGTCAACGGATTAGAGACATCACCAAGTTGCACAAGTGTAACTGGGTTGTCTGCAGTTAATCCCATAAGTTCAAAACCTATAATTGCAAGGAACAAACCTATACCTGCTCCAATTCCAAGTTTTAAACTTTTTGGAATAGAGTTGATTAACCATGCTCTTATCGGTGTTAATGAAATTATTAAGAAGACTACACCGGCAACCAAAACAGCTCCAAGCGCTTCTGCAGGTGTATATTTCATACCTAAACAAACACCATAAGCGATAAATGCATTTATCCCCATTCCTGGTGCAAGTCCAACGGGCCAAGTTTTAGCGTAAAATGCAGCAATAAAACAAGCTAAAGCTGCCGCTAAAGCTGTCGCTGTAAAAACACCGCCAAAATCAAACCCACCGTCGGCAAGTATGACAGGATTCAAAAACATTATATAAGCCATTGTCAAGAACGTCGACACTCCTGCAGTGACTTCTGTTTTAAAATCTGTCCTATGTTTTTTATAGTTAAAGTAGTTATCTAACATTAGACCTCCATTTTTCTGAACAATATTTGATTCGATTTAAAAAATCTTATTTAAGAGATTGAAAAACCTTGATTTTGTTACTAATTAGAGATTATTTACAACTTTAAAGTTAATCTTTTGACACAATTCATTGATAAGTTTTTTGTTATGAAATTAAGATTCGTAATAATTTTATTTTCTATTTTATTACTTTCATCGGGTTGTCAGACAATAAAAGAAAAATCTGATGAAATTGCAGAAAAAGAAAATGAGAGATTTGGACAATTTGTTGGAAAGCAAGTTAATGAGTTGAAACTTGAATTAGGAGCTCCTACAGAAGATTTTATAAATGATCTAGGAAATGAAACTTTGGTTTACAAAACAAAAAAATATGGGATTCCTTGTGAAAGAAAATTTGAAATAAATGCTACAGGAACAATTGTAGGTTTTACTTCAAGTGGCTGTATATAGATATTTAAATTAAAACTTTTTTATTAAATTTTTACCAAAAAAAATTATTTAAAAACTTGTGGGGAAAAATCCCCACAAGCAAGGTTTCATACTTATTTAATTTCAATAAGTTTTTTCTTTTTGTATTCAGGTACAATTCTTTCACAAGCTATTGTCAAAAGACCATCTTTTAGTTCTGCGTCACCTACTTTTACGTCATCTGCAATTGTAAACGATCTAGCAAATTGTCTTTGAGAAATACCCTTGTGAATAATTTCTCCGTCTTCATTTTTATCTTCAGATTTATTAACTTGTTTTGTTTTGACAGTTAATAAATTGTCTTCAAACTCTACCTCAACATCTTTTTTGTTAAAACCAGCAAGAGCAACTTCTATTGCATATTTGTCTTTACCGGCTTTTCTTATGTTGTATGGTGGATAGTTTGATTGCATACTTAATCCTCCATTTCCCAACATACTTTCAAATTGGTCAAACATATCGTCAAAACCAATTGAAAAAGGTCTTAGTGAGTTGAATATAGATAAATCCTTACTTGTCATTATATCCTCCTTTGTTAGCAAGGTTATTTTATGTAGGCCCCATTAGGCGACTTACAAAATGTATATGGGTATTAATTTTATAATTTCAATAAATTTTGTTTGAAATTTTTAATGCAAATGCATAATCAATTGCAATTTCTTCTATTGCGCCATCTCTTCCAGATTTTCCACCATGTCCAGCATTCATTTCAGTTTTTAATAACAATAAATTATTATCAGTTTTATAATCTCTTAATTTTGCAGTAAATTTTGCGGGTTCATCAAATAAAACTCTATTATCACTTAAACTAGTTGTGATTAATATATGAGGGTAATCCATTTTTTTTATATTGTTATAAGGTGCATATGAATAAATGTAATCAAAGTGTTCTTTGCTATCCTTAGCATTACCAAATTCATCAAATTCTCCAACAGTTAATGGTAAAGAGTGATCTAAATTTGTAGTCAAGGAATCTACAAATGGAACAGCCATTATCATTCCTAAAAATAATTCAGGTGATTGATTAACTACTGCACCCATAAGCAATCCACCCGCAGAACCTCCCATTCCAATTATTTTTCCTTTAGAAGTATATTTTTTTTCGATTAAATATTTGGCTGAAGCAATATAGTCTTCAAAGGTATTTTTTTTATTTAAAAGTTTTCCTTCTTTCCACCACTTCATACCTCTTTCCATTCCACCTCTTATATGTGCTGTCACCCAAATTATATTTCTATCAATTAAACTTAACCTTGTTGATGAAAATACTGGAGACATAGAACTACCGTAGGAACCATATCCGTATAGCAGCAAGTTTGCAGAACCATCTATTTTGGTTTTTTTATGTCTTGTTATAGTTATTGGAACCATTCTTCCATCATGAGATGGACACTCTAATCTTTCAACAATGTAATCATCCGAATTATGACCTGAAGGAATTTCTTGTTCTTTTACTAACTTTTTAACTTTGTTTTTTAAATTATATAAATATGTTCTTCCAGGCGTTTTAGGGGATGAGTAAGATAAATAGACTAAATCAGTATTCCTATCTTTTTGAGTAAAAGATATTCCCGGAACTATAACTTTTTCATCAGTAAAAACTAGTTCTTCTTCTTCATTTTTTTTTAGATCTTTTACAAATAATTTTCCTAGCGCATTAGAAGTTTCAGATCTAATAATCCAATCATTCATAAATACTAGCCCACCAATTAAAACCTCATTTTTTGCTGGAATATATTCTTCCCAATTTTGATTTGATAAATCTTTACATTTGTCAATTTTAAAGTCTTCAGCATTTTCATTAGTATGATTATAAAAACTGCCATCCCAAGAACTTACTGAGTAAATAATTCCTCTTTTTCTCTTTTTAATTAATTTTGGTTTTGGATTTTCTTCATCTACTCCAAAATAATATTGTTCAGAGGTATTATGGTCTGATGTTGAAATAAAAAAATATTTTTCGTCCGAACTCAAACCAATACCCACAGTAAATGCTTCACTTTTTTCTTCAAAGATTAATTCATCATCTTTGACTTCAGTACCTAATTTGTGTCGATAAATTGTTCTTGGTCTATGAAATTTATCTAATTTTGAATAAAAAATATATTTATCGTCTAAACTAAAAGTTATTCCGCCACTAGTTTCTTCAATTTTTTTAGTTATCAATTTGTTAGACAAAATATCTCTAATGTAGATAGTGTAGTACTCTGAACCTTTTAAATCTAGAGAATAACCTAAATATTTATCATTAAAGCTAACCTCTAAATCACCAACACCAAAGTATTCTGTATTTAATTTTTCTTTTTCCTTATCTCCATTCCAAATCTCTTCCTCAATTTTTGTTCCAATTTTTTTTCTTAATTTAATGGAATAGTTTCCTTTCTTTGTGGTTTTTGTCCAATATTCATATTGTTTATCTTTAAAAGGAAGAGACTCATCATCCAATTTTATTCTTCCTTTTATTTCATCAAATAATTTTTTTTGAACATCTTTAGTATCTTTAAGGTGGTATTCAGTGTAAGCATTTTCATCCTCTAAATATTTCCTAACTTTAGGGAGCAATTTTGAACTATCTCTCAAAACCTCAAGAATATTTGATTGATGAACCCAGCTATAATCATCTTCCCAATTAACATTGTGACAAGATTTTAGTTCTGGTTTTTTTTCTAATTGTGGTATTTTCATAAAAAATCTAAATATATGAATATTATTATTTATACACTTATTATTTTAGTTGTTAGTTATATTTTGCTAAGATTAATTGCAAGTACTTCAGCGAAAAAAATTTCTAAAACAGTGCGACTTATTATTTTCATAGTATCTATATTATTAGCTTTATTATTTGCACTTGGTGGAAGGTTTTTATTTTCTATTCCCTTAATTCTTATGAGTCTTGGAATAATAAAACTTAAAGGTTTGACATTATATCAAATGATTGCCTTGTTTAGGTTGATTCAGACGTTAAGAAATTCTGGAAGATTTTCTTTTAAAAATAATAGTAATTTAAATAATTCCTCTACTTTATCTGTTGATGAGGCTTACAAAGTATTGAATTTAGATAAAAGTAAAAAAGTTACAAAAGAACAAGTACAAAAAGCACATGCAAAAATTCAAAAAAAAATTCATCCAGATATTTCCCCAGAAACTGCAAGATTATCAGCTTTAGTGAATGAGGCCAAAGATATAGTAAACAAAGATCTTAGTTAGTTTTTTAATTCTAAAATTTTATTAGTTACTTTTTCGACAGTTATTTTATTAGGGTTAATCAATGTATCATGGCTAATAGAGTTTATATCCATTCCGTCTGGTATTACTCTATGATGATTAATGCTATAATCAGTATAGGCTCTTGGTGTATCCAGTATTATTACTAAACATGGAATACCACATTGAGTCATTATGTGGTGCCCAAATGAATCATTTCCAACATATAAATTAGAATTAGATATTATTGGAATTAAATCTGGTATTTTCAAATTACTTAATGATTTACATTTATCTTTGTCTACATTTGAAATAATTTCATCTGATATTTTTTTTTCATTTGGACCGCAAAGTAAATAAAAATAAAAATTTCCTTTATCCTGAAGTCTTTTTATTAAATTAATATAATTTGACTCTCCCCATCTAGTTGTTGGTCCAGAAGACCCAACACCAAGTACAATATTATAAAATTTTTTATCAACAATTTTTTTTCCTAAATCATTTTTTTCTTTAGATACAAAAAATTCAGTTTCTGTTTTACAATCGTTTATTTTTAATGATCTATTAGTTAATTTTTTTGCAGATTCTACCAAGTGTAGATTTTTTTTTTTTAAAAAATTATACGTGTGTATTTTATTAATACCTGAAATTTTAGCTGCAAAGTAAATTCTAAAACTTGGGTAATAAATAAATATTTCATCAAAAGAGTATTTCTTTAATAATTTAGACAACTTTAAAATATCGAAAAAAGTCTTATTTTTTTTATCTAAAAGATCTACACTTTCTATTTTAGGATCATCTTTTAATACAGACTCAAGTTTATCACATAAAGTTATTATTCTGACAGGACCATATCTTTTTGCTATTTCGTGACAGTATGAAAGATGCAATAGATTTGCACCTAATCCCACATAATTTAAAAAAACTCCTATTCTCATAATTTTTTGGATAATATTATTTTTTTTATTGAATAATTTTAAGTTATAATAATTTATATATTTATGAATGAAATAAAAGGCATTTATGCGGCAACAATATCAATTTTAAATGAGGATTTATCTCTAAATATAAAAAAAACTATTTCCCATGCTGAAAATATTATTAAAAATGGTTGTCATGGTGTTGTTTTTTTTGGAAGTACTGGTCAAGCTCAATTAATATCAGTTAGTGAAAAAATTAATTTGTTAAATGCAATTTCTATAAATCAATATAAAGATAATTTTATAATTGGAACTGGTTTAAACTCTTTAATTGAAACGATAAACTTAATGAAAGTAGCGATATCATTAAATTTTAAAAAATTTTTAATTATGCCTCCAGCTTATTATAAATATACTGACAGGGAAGTAATTAATTTTTATTCTAAAATAGTAGAGCAAGTACCAGACTCAGAAATTATTTTATATAATTTTGAAAAGTTATCTGGATATAAATTTAGTATAAATTGTGTTGTAGAATTAGTTAAAAAATTTCCTAAACAAATAATTGGTGTAAAAGATAGTTCTTATAATTTGTTTGAAAATTTAAAAATTGATAATTTTTCAGTTTTTCCTGGATCAGAAACAAAATTATTAAAAGGTCTCAAACTGGGATGTGATGGAATTATTACTGCAACTTGCAATATAACTTCTAGTTTATCTAGAAAAGTTTATGATGACTTTGTTCAAAATAAAGAACAGACTGTAAACGAAAAACTTTGTAAAGTTAGGGGTATTTTCGACGAGTATAACTTAATTTCAGCAATTCATTCCTATATGTCTGAATTTGATAAGTCTTGTGAGAATGTTTTACCTCCTTTAAAGACTCTTAATAGTAATGAAAATAAAAAACTACTTGAAGATTTGAAAAAAATAAATTTTAATTATAAAAATTTGAAAGTAGTTTAATGTTTTTAGTAAATTTTTTAAATAACCTATTCAAGGAAGATGGTTTTGAATTAATTGACGCAAATTCTAAATCATATTTAATTGGTAAACCAAAAAAAAAAAATCCTTTAAAACTAAAACTTCTTGATAAAAAACTTCATCTCAAGCTTTTAATAAATCCTGATCTGTATTTTGGTGAAGGATATATGAATGGATCAATTGTAATTGAAAATGGTTCCTTAACTGAATTTATGGATATGTCACTAAAAAATATTGGAAGGAATCCTACCAATAGAATAACAGATTTATTAGGAAGATTTAGAAGAGTTTACAGATACATAACAAACTTTAATTTAATTAGAAAATCGAAAGAAAATGTTTCTCATCATTATGATATTTCAGAAAAATTTTATGATTTGTTTTTAGATGATAAAAGGCAATATTCTTGTGCTTATTTTAAAAATGAAAACGATACATTAGAAGTAGCACAAAATAATAAGATAGATCATATTATTAAAAAATTAAATCTTAAACCTAATCAAAAGATTTTAGATATAGGTTGTGGGTGGGGAACACTAGCTATTGATATAGCAAAAAAAACTCAATGTGAAGTTGTTGGAATTACTCTTTCTGAAAATCAACTAGCATATGCAAAACAAAAAGCAAAAGAATTGAATCTTGAAAACCAGGTAGAATTTAGACTCGCAGATTACAGGCAGTTAAATGAAAAATTTGATAGAGTTGTAAGTGTTGGTATGTTTGAACATGTTGGAAGAAAATTTTACAGTAAATATTTTAAAAAGGTTTTTGACTTTTTAAATGATGATGGTGTTGCACTAATACATACTATCGGATCAATAAATCCACCAAGAGGACCTCAGCCGTGGATTACAAAATATATATTCCCAGGAGGTTACACACCAAGCTTAAGTGAAGTTTCTAAGCCTATTGAAAAGTCAGGATTAATTGTATCAGATTTAGAAGTTTTAAGGACTCATTATGCACATACATTAAAAAACTGGAAAGGTAGATTTATGAGTGAAAAAGAGAAGGTTTTAGATATGTTCGATGAAAAATTTTTTAGAATGTGGGAATTCTATCTTGTTGGTTGTGAAATGGCCTTCAAATGGAGCGATCAGGTTGTATTTCAAT
>CACEHK010000006.1 GCA_902559305.1 uncultured Pelagibacteraceae bacterium
ATTCTAAAATAATTAATTTTTTTGTAAGAATCTTTTATCCAGCTTAAATTTGGTCCAATTGACATAAAAATTAAAAAAAAAACTAGAAATGGGATTAATAGTTTATTAAAAAAAGGAGGTCCAATTGAAATTTTTTGATCCACCATTACTTCTAAAAAAATTGGATAAATCGTTCCAATCAAAATGACAGATAAAAAGTACATCATAAACCAATTATTAATTAGTATTGAAGTTTCTTTGCTAATTAAGAAAAATTTTTTTGGCGAAGTATTCTCTTTTACTTGATAAATAAAAAATAATACTAAAGATAAAATTATTAAAGAAAATAAAAATAATAGAATAAATACTCCTCTTTCTGGGTCATTTGCAAAAGTATGAACTGAATTTAAAATACCAGACCTTACTAAAAAAGTTCCACTCATACTTAATGTAAAAGTTGCAATAGATAAAATTATAGTCCAAGATTTAAGAAGTTCTCTTTTTTCTAAAACTATAATTGTATGTATAAGAGCAGTTAAACATAGCCATGGCATTAAAGAAACATTTTCTACAGGATCCCAAAACCAAAATCCTCCCCAACCTAGTTCATAGTAAGCCCAAATAGATCCTAACAAAATACCAATTGTTAAAAAAAACCATGTAATTTGAATCCATTTTTTTATATGTTTTGCCCATTCACTATTAATATTATTTTGAACTAAAGACGACAAAGATGCGGAAAAAATTATTGATGATCCAACATACCCTAAATATAAAATTGGAGGATGAATTGCTAAAGCTGGATCCTGTAAAATTGGATTTAAACCAAGACCTTCTCTAGGAATTGGAAATAAAAAATTAAAAGGATTAGAGGTGAATAGTAAAAATAAAAAAAAACCTAATATAATAATCTGCTGAAAAAAAATTGTTAATAGTCTGTATTTTGTAGGTTGCTTTTTTGAAAAAATTATAAATAAAAAAATAAATAAAGTTAAAACAAGTAACCAAAGCAACATACTTCCTTCGTGATTTCCCCAAGTGCCAGAAATTTTATAAAATATTGGTTTTGATGTGTGTGAATTATTGTACACAGTCACATTGCTAAAATCTGAAATAATAAAAGAATAAACTAAAGATATAAAACTTATTACAACTGCAAAAAACTGTAGAAATGTTATTGTAAAGATATTTTGATTTATGTTTTGATTATTTTTAAAACAATAAAATGAATATACAAGTAAACTGATCGATAATATTAGACCCAATATAAGAGAATAGTATCCAATATAGCTAGATATCACTTATTTTTCTCCAAAGCTTTTTTAACTTCTGGTGGCATATAATTTTCGTCGTGTTTAGCTAGTATTTTTTTTGCATCAAGAAAACTTCGATCATTTAAGTAACCTTCTGCTACTACTCCTTTTCCCTCAGAAAATAGATTTGGCACTGCTCCAGAATAGGTAACATTTATTTCATTTTTAAAATCGGTTATTATAAAACTAATTTTGTTTTGTGTCATTTTGACAGTTTCCTCTTTGACCATTCCTCCTACTCTAATTCTTTTCTTATTATCAATTTCAGTTAAATTTTTAATTTCTGTAGGAGAGATAAAATATACAACATTTTCTTCTAATGATTTTAGAATTAAAAAAACTGATAAAGTTAAAATTAAAAAAATAAATGATAAAAACAAAAACCTTAATTTAACTTTTTTACCATACATGAGTGGATAAAGTTAAATTTTTGAAACTGAATTACTAGCTAAAATTCCCTTATAAGCTTCCTGCGTTCTAATAGTTTTTTTCTTTTCAGATGTTAAAGTTGAATATTTAGCATCAAATTTAATTTTCTCTTTAACAAGCTGAACTTTTATTACTGCATATAGAACGGAAAAACTAATCAATGTAAATGCGAATGCAGACCAAACATAAATCCCATAACCATTCATTGAAATAATCTCATTAATCATAATCTATCTAGTCCTTTATTTTTAATTTTTATCAGTTCTGTATTATATTTCATCAAAAAAATTAAAACTGAGAATAGTGCAAATGCCGCAGTCATTAATGCTAATGGTACTATCATCGAAGGGTGTATAGAAGTTTCTGAAAATATATTTATTGATGCTGGTTGATGTAAAGTTGACCACCAATCAACTGAATACTTAATAATTGGAACATTAATTAATCCTATTATAGCTATCAATGAAGTTATTCTATTAGCTTTTTCTCCATTATCATAAATTCTCCATGCCAAAATATAAATTATATAAAATAAACCCAATATTAACATTGAAGTAATTCTCGCATCCCAGGCCCACCAAGTTCCCCAGGTTGGTTTACCCCAAATAGATCCTGTCGTTAAAGCGATAATGTTAAATACTAAACCGGATGGAGCTAAACTTTTTGTAATTAATATAAAAGATTTATTTTTAAAAATTAATATAAAAAAAGATAAAGTTGCAATAACTGAAAAAGTTCCTAGAGATATCCATGCAGATGGAACGTGAACATACATTATTCTTACAGAATGACTTTGGATATAATCTTCAGGTGATAAGATTAATGCTTCAATTAAACCAATAGAAATTATGATTATGAAAGCAGTCAAAATATATTTTGGTGCTTTAGAAGTAATTAAAAATATTTTATTTGGCTCAAAATTTTTTAACATTCAAGAGTTATATATAAAAAAAAAAAAAATTGGATTTTTTTTAAGATTAATTCCGATCAAGAATACTATAGAGGGAGATAAATAAGGGATAAGGAAGTATCCTTGATCAGAATATAATCATATATAAATTAAGGATATGTCTAAGTTTTGAGTTAATTGTGTTAGAATATTGGCTGATTTTTAATTTGAGGGCTTAAAATACGTTGATCCCTTTTTTCCTGAAAATATTTCGTTTATTAAAGGATGTTTTATAGGTTCTCCCGAGTCATCCATTAGTAAGTTTTGTTGAGAGACATAAGCTTCATATGTTACATCGTCATTTTCTGCCAAGAGATGATAAAATGGTTGATCTTTTCTTGGCCTAACATTTTTAGGTATTGATTGATACCATTCTTCGGAATTATTAAATTCAAAATCAACATCATAAATCACCCCTCTAAAGTCAAAGTGTTTATGTTTTACAATATCTCCAATTGAAAATTTAGCTTTTTGAATACTCACTAGTATATATATGGATATTTAAATTAAAAAATCAATAAAAAAATATTAAATATTTTTTAATTCTGTTAATATGTTTATGTGAATAAATCTTTTATCAAATTTGTTACTGATTTTGGGCCACTATTAGTTTTTTTTTCTTTCTATTATAAAAGTGAAAAAAATTTGATAGTTGCAATTCCTCCATTCATAGTTGCAACCCTAATAGCGCTAGCAATAGTATGGATCTTAGAAAAAAAAATTCCAATGGTGCCTCTACTTGGTGGAATATTTATTACTTTATTTGGAGGATTAACTATCTATTTTGATAACCCAATATTTATTTACGTTAAACCAACAATCATCAATATATTATTTGGATTAGCTCTTTTAATGGGTAAATTTTTTACAAATGAACCTATTTTAAAAAAAATCTTAGGTAAATCTTTACAATTATCGAATGAGGGATGGAAAATTTTAAATTTAAGATGGGTATATTTTTTTTTTGGCTTAGCAGTGATAAATGAAATTATATGGAGAACATTTTGCCCTGAACAAGAATATATTTGGGTAAACTTTAAAGTTTGGGGAATACTGCCTATAACAATTATTTTTACAGCTTTTCAGATATCAATAATTAACAAATACAAATTAAATGAATAGAAATCTTAAATTAGTAATAAATAACGTTTATTCAGACAAAAATTATAAATATTTTTTTGAAAAAAATGAATTAAAAATTATTTTAGATTTATATGCCAAAATGGTATCTGAAGGTTCATGGAAAGATTACGGATTAAATATTTCAAGTAAACAGGTAGGTTTTTGTGTTTTTAAAAATGCCACAGAGAGCGCAACATATAAGATTTGTAAAAATTTTAGACCTTTTAATAAAAATTTAAAATATTTAATAACAGACTCTAAAGGCAAAGTATTAAAAAATTCTAGTGAACTTAAAGTACTACTAAAAAGTATTAACTGGAAAAAATTATAAAACTATCTTCTTTGGCCAAAAAGTCTTAACAACATTATGAATAGATTTATAAAGTCTAGATAGAGTGTTAAAGCTCCCATAACTGCTTTTTTACCCATTAATTCACCGGTATCAGAAGCTGAGTACATGTTTTTAATTTTTTGAGTGTCATATGCAGTAAGGCCTACAAAAATTAAAACTCCTAAAATTGAAATCACAAAATACATCATTGTTGATTTCATAAATAAGTTAACTAAAGAAGCAATAATTATACCAATTAAACCCATCATTAGAAAAGAGCCTAACTTAGTTAAATCTCTTTTAGTAGTGTATCCATAAATACTCATTGCTCCAAAAGTTCCTGAAGTGATAAAAAAGACTCTTGCTATGCTTGCTTGAGTGTAAACTAACAATATCCAAGATAGTGATAATCCCATTAATGCTGCAAATACCCAAAATACAGTTTGTGCTTTTGCTGCACTCATCTTATTAATACCAAAACTCATATAAAAAACTATACCAAGTGGGGCTAACATTATTACCCATTTTAAAGGTGAAAAAAATACTGTTTTACCAAGTGGTGTAAAGTCTACAACAGCTCCTGCAGAGTTTGTTTCTGCTCCAAGATAAAAGGTTATTAATGCGATGATTCCTGTCAGCAATACTCCTGATGCCATATAGTTATATACTTTAAGCATGTAGGCTCTTAAGCCCTCATCCATAACTACAGTTGATTGTGTGGCTGTTTTTACTTTATTAAATATATTTTGCTTATTAAATTCCATAACGTTTATATAATAGGCTTTTACTATTTATTCAAGATATCATAAAAACCTTTAAAATATTTAATATTTAATGAATTATAGAAAATTAGGCACAACAGATCTTAAAGTCAGTACAATTTGTTTAGGAACAATGACTTGGGGTGAACAAAATACTCAAGAAGAAGGTTTTGTACAGATGGACTATGCTTTAGATCAAGGTGTAAATTTTTGGGATACTGCTGAATTATATGCCGTACCTCCTAAAGCAGAAACTTTTGGTCATACAGAAATAATTATAGGTAATTGGTTTAAGAAAACAAAAAAGAGAAACAAAGTAATTTTAGCTACGAAAGTTGCAGGACCTAGCAGAGAATATTTAAGAGGTGGTGGATATAATTATGGAATAAAAAAAATGACAGAAGCTATAAATGATAGTTTGAAAAGACTACAAACAGATTATATTGACTTGTATCAACTTCACTGGCCTGAAAGAAATACTAACATGTTTGGTAGATTGGGTTATGAACATAAAGACAAAGGTGATTGGAATAAATTTGAGGATATTTTAGGAAATTTAGAAAAATTTGTTAAAGAAGGAAAAATTAGAGAAGTAGGTTTATCAAATGAAACTCCCTGGGGTGTTTCAAAATATCTTGAGCTAGCTAAAACAAGAAATCTACCTAGAATGATGTCTATTCAAAATCCCTACAGCTTGTTAAATAGAACTTATGAAATCGGTCTTGCAGAAGTTTCTATTAGAGAACAAATTGGATTATTAGCATACTCTCCTTTAGCAAGTGGTTATTTATCTGGAAAATACAGAAATAATCAAATGCCAAAAAATTCTCGTGTAGCTCTAGATCCTAATTTTTGGACACGCTATGCAAAACCAAATACTAGCGTAGCTGTAGATGCTTATTTTGAAATTTCAAAAAAATATAATATTGATTTAGCGCAAATGTCTTTAAAATTTTGTGAAATCCAACCATTTATGACAAGTGTGATTATTGGCGCTACAACAATGGAGCAGTTGAAAACTGACATAGAAAGTGTAAATGTAAAATTAACAAATGAAATTATTAAAGAAATTAATGAAATTCAAAAAATTTACCCTAACCCATGTCCTTAAATAAAAAATTATTTGTATTTTGTATCAATATTTTAATTCTTTTAATGAGCTATGCTTCTGCAGAAGAGTTAAAAAAAATTGGAAAATTTAAAGATTGGGAAACTTTAGTTTTAAATAAAAATAATGAATTAACTTGTTTTGCACAAACCAAACCTGTGTTGCAATCTCCTAAAACAAATAAAAGAGAAGCTAGACTTTTTGTGTCTTTTAGACCTAATGATAAAATTACAGATGAAATTAGTACAACATCAGGTTATGCATTTAATGATCAAAATTCGATATTAGCTACTTCGGGGAAAAAAAAATATAAATTTGATATTGTTCAAGATAGTTTCGCTTGGATTAAAAGCAATAATATTGAAAAAAAAATGATTAAAACTATGAAAAAAGGTTCTAGAATAATGGTAACAGGATACAATAAATCTGGATCACAGACTATAGATCATTATTCATTATTAGGATTTACAAAGGCTTATGATACAGCAAAAAAAAGTTGTACTTAAGTTTTAGATGAAATCAAATAAGAAAATTGTTCTCGCTTATTCAGGTGGGCTGGATACTTCTGTTATCTTAAAATGGCTTCAAGAAAACTATAAAGCAGAGGTTATTGCTTATACAGCTGACATAGGACAAGAAATTGATAAAAAAAAAATAATTAAAAATGCAAGAAAACTTGGTGTAAAAAAAATAATAATAAAAGATTTAAAAAATATTTTTGTAAAAGATTATGTTTTTCCAATGATAAGAGGTAATGCTATTTATGAGGGTTTTTATTTATTAGGAACTTCTATTGCAAGACCATTAATAGCAAAAGACCAAATAAGTATTGCAAAAAAATTTAAAGCGTATGCAGTTTCGCATGGATCAACAGGTAAAGGAAATGATCAAGTAAGATTTGAACTTGGTTACCATTATTTTGGACCAAAGATAAAAATAATAGCTCCTTGGAGAATTTGGAAACTAAAATCCAGAACTGATTTAATTAATTATGCAAAAAAAAATGGGATACCAATTCCAAAGGATAAAAAAGGTTCATCACCATTTTCAGTAGATGATAATTTGTTTCATACATCAACTGAAGGAAAGGCCTTAGAGAATCCAAAAAATTCAGCACCAGAATTTATTTTTCAAAGAACAACATCTCCAGAAGAGGCACCAAATAAAGCTTCTTTTGTAACTATAGGATTTAAAAATGGAGACCCAGAAACTGTGAATGGTAAAAAATTATCTCCTTCAAAACTTTTAGAAAGGTTAAATTCTATTGCTGGTAAAAATGGAATTGGACGAGTTGATCTTGTTGAAAATAGATTCATTGGAATTAAATCACGAGGTGTCTATGAAACTCCTGGAGGAACTTTATTAATAAATGCTCATAGAGCAATCGAATCTGTAACATTAGATAAAGAAACTATGCATAAAAAAGATGAAATAATGCCCAAATATGCTGAACTCATTTACAATGGTTATTGGTATTCTAAATCAAGAATTAAACTTCAAAAAATTGTTGATCTAAAAAGAAACAAAGTTAACGGATCTGTTAAATTCAAACTATACAAAGGTAATATTACAATTTTATCAAGACAAACTAAAAGTAATGCTTATTCAATGAAAAAAGTATCTTTTGAAGAAAACAAATCTTTTAATAAATCAAATGTTGAAAGATTTATTAATTTTCATAAAAAAAATTTAAAGTAAAAAAAAATACTATTTTATTTTTTGATCAGTATTTTTTCTTGGGTCTGGTATTTTTCCAAAAGAAAACCTAATTGTATTTAAAAATACCCATCCTAAAGCCATGGTTGATAAAATATAGTAAATAAAAGCAAAAGATTCGTTGCTAGCAAAATCTTTTAAATCTGCCCCAAAATAAATTATATTCCAAAATAAAAAGAATAATAATTCATAAAAAATTATAATTTTAAACATGTTTAAATTAATTGATTACAGCGACTTTTATTATATTCAAATTTTTAATACTCATATATTGTCGCACTTAAAAAAAGTACTATCATTTAAAATAGCTGCGACAAAAAATACAAAGACTAGAACTTTCATTTAAAATAATTGTCAAAATTAATTTTATTAAGACTATGGAAAAAATAACAAAAAACCTACAATTTGTTTTATTAACAATAATTTTGATTAGTACAATAATTGCTGTTGGGATTGAGATAAAAACAATGGTTTTAAACCAATCAGTTACTTTAGCAGACTTATTATTAATGTTTCTTTATTTAGAGGTAATTGCAATGGTTAGAGTTTTTTGGAGTCAACAATCAATAAGTATTACTTTGCCACTACTTATTGCAATTACTGCTCTAAGCCGTTTTATAATACTCCAAGGTAAAGAAATGGATCCATCAGGCCTAGTATATGAAGCGGTTGCAATAGTACTTATATCATCTGCAATAGTAATTTTACGATTGAGGCATAGTGACAAACTAGGGCTTAAATCAAAAAAAAATAGAAATTAAATTAAAAACAATGAATTCTAAGTATTTAATTTTTGGTGCCACAGGTTCAATTGGATCCAACCTAGCAGAACAACTAAAAAAATCAGGACATGAAAATATTCACTTAATAGGAAGAAATAGTAATGAAGTTAAAAAAATTTCTGAAAATTTAGGTTGTACATATACTGTAGCAGATGTTTTGGAAGATCAATTTATTGAAAAAATAAAAGCTGATGCTGATGACGTTATAGGAATAGCTTACTGTATAGGATCTATTGACTTGAAACCAATTAGAATGGTTAGTGAAAATGATTTCAACAAATGTATGAAATTAAATCTTTATTCAGCATTTGATGTTATAAAAGGATATCAAGAAAGTTTAAAAAAAAATAAAGGTTCAGTTGTACTATTTTCTACGGTGGCAGCTCAAAGAGGATTTACTAATCATTCAATTATTGGATCAACAAAAGCGGCTATAGAAGGTTTGACGGTATCTCTTGCAGCAGAACTTGCACCTAATATTAGAGTTAATTGTATTGCACCAAGTTTAACAAAATCAAAAATAGCTCAACCTATTTTAAAAAATATACCTATAGCAGAAGGGATTGCAAAAGCTCATCCTCTAAAAAGAATTGGTGAAGGTAAAGACGCAGCTGCAATGGCTAAGTTTTTACTTACCGAAGAAAGTTCTTGGATAACAGGCCAAATTATTGGTGTTGATGGTGGCAGATCATCTTTAAATTAATACGAATTATCAATCATTAGGTAAAATGGATTTTGATACATCAAGGTTATTTGCGATAAAAAGATTAAATAATTTTATTGAAGAAAACCTTGTAAAATATTCTAAATTAAGAAATTTTGATTTTGGTCCTGATAATAGATCAAATATTTCATGTCTGTCCCCATATGTTTCTCATGGAATAATTAGTGAAATAGAAATCATAAATCAATCATTAAAAAAATTTTCATTTGTAAAAAATGAAAAATTTATTCAGGAAGTTTTATGGAGAATTTATTGGAAAGGTTGGCTTGAATTAAGACCAAATGTTTGGTTAGATTATTTAGAAGATTTAAAAAAATTAAAAGAAAATTTTAAAAATAATCAAAACTATTTAAATGCAATTAATGGTAAGACAAATATTGAATGCTTTAATTATTGGGTAAATGAACTTAAAAATCATAATTATCTTCATAATCATACAAGAATGTGGTTTGCAAGTATTTGGATCTTTACTCTTGATTTGCCTTGGCAATTAGGTGCTGAATTTTTCATGAGACATCTTTTTGATGGAGACAGTGCATCTAATACCTTGGGCTGGAGATGGGTTGCAGGACTTCAAACTAAAGGTAAAAATTATGTTGCTTCTGAGTGGAATATAAAAAAGTTCTCCAACAATAGATTCAAAAATATTAAACTTAATGAAAATCCAATTCCAGTTGTTGATAATAAAAGTTATTCTATTCTAAATAATAGTTTTCTAAATGCAAACTTATCTAAGAGTCAGGATCTATTAATATTTGAAAACAATCTATCTTTTGAACAATCTGATTTTAATAATCAATCATTCAAAAATATTTATTTTGTATTTAATGGAAACGAAACTAGACAAATAAAATTAGATGAAAAGGTTATTAACTTTAAAAGGTCTCTTATAAGTAATCAAATTAAGGATTTAAATAATAAATCATTAAATTGTAAAATGATTAATATTCAAGATATAAAAGATATGAAAGAAAGTTTTTTAGGTTTTTATCCATCAATTGGGGAAAATCTTGACTACATAAATTCAAATAATATTAAAAATATTTTTTTTTTATATAGAAAAATTGATCAATATTCTTGGAAATATTGTAGTAAAGGTTTTTTTAATTTTAAAAATTATATACCAAAAATAGTTCAAGAATTTATTTAGAAGAACATTTTTTAGAGCAATATTTTACTTTTTCCCAATTTAATCTCCATTTTTTTCTCCAAACAAACGGTCTTTTGCAAGTTGAGCAGATTTTGGAGGGCAAATTTTGCTTTTTCATTTAAGTTGATTTTTATTTTTTAAAAATAAAAAATATGCAACAAATTCATAAGTATAGTGAAAAAGAAAAAAAAGTGGTTTTATTGAAAATAATTTTGATAAAAAATTATATTTTGGAATCATTGACCAAATTATTACAAAGGCTTTAGCTCCCTCTATCACTTGTCCATTATCGATAACATGAAGTCTTCGTAAAAGCTCTTCTTGTGATTTAGATGTTAACTTTAAAGCCTCTTCATTATTCGTAATGTCAACCCATTCTAAATTACTATCAGCAACTTTTTTATAGTGATTTATCTCTAATCTACAAATGCTACAAGAATTATTAAAAAAAACTTTAATTGCCATATGTATTTTTGTTTATAAATTTTTCAGCTTCTGACAATATTAATTTTTTTCTATCAATTTTCATTTTATCAAAAATTCTTACCATCATTGAAAGTCTAGGATTTTTTAAAAAGAAAGATCTATTTCTATTAATAAATCTCCAGTACAATCCATCCATAGTATTGCACCAATCACCTTTTTTAAAATCCATCATTTTCATAAAATAACTTGATCCACATATATAAGGTTTTGTTGCAAATATTCCTCCATCGCTAAATAAACCCATTCCATAAACATTTGGTACCATCACCCAATCAGATGAGTCTACAAACATCTCCATAAACCATTTATAAACAACTTTCGGTCTTAGCTCACATAAGTTCATAATGTTTGAAAGTATCATTAATCTTTCAATGTGATGTGACCAACCATAGTGCAATGCATTATTAATTGAATAATCTAAAGGAGGTAAACCTGTTGTACCTTCGTACCATGAATTTTTCATCTTTCTATTGTGATTAAAAAAATTTCTTGTCTCCATTTCATCGCTATATTTTTGATAAACTCCCCTCATGAATTCTCTCCAGCCAATTACCTGTCTTACATATCCTTCAAGAGAATTAAGTTTAATCTTATTTTTTTTATGAAATTCTAAAACTTTGGAAATTATAAATTCAGGAGTTATAAGTCCTAAGTTAATGTATGGGCTAAGAGCACTATGAAATAAAATATTATTTCCTTGATCTAAAGCATCTTCATAATCACCAAACAAATTTGATTTTTCTTCTATGAAAAAATTTAAAAGTTTAACAACTTCATAATACTCGGTCACAAACCAAAAATTTTTAGTACTACCCGGATGATCCTTAAAAAATTTTTCAATAATAGGTTTCAAATTTTTTGTATGTTTTGTCTCAGTGATTTTTGGAAATTTTGGAACTTTTATATTTTTTGGAAGTTTCTTTCTATTCTCTTCATCAAAACTCCATTTGTTTCCTTCAGGATTTCCATCTTTCTTCATTAAAATATTTAATTTTTTTCTTGTTCCTTTATAAAAAGTTGCCATCAAAGGTCTTTTGTTTTTTGATAGGTAATAATTGAATTCTTCTCTTGAATTTAAAAACATTGGTGATTGAATTTTATTCCAAACTAAATCGTTTTTTTTTACAAAATTTTGTAGTTTTTTTTCAAAAAACTTATCTTCTATTTCAAAACTAGTAATTTCTTTAATTTTTTTTGACTTAATAATTTTTTTTACTTTTTCTAAATAATCTTTTTTAAAATAACTTGAGTCAATTTTAGAATATTCAATTCTGAACTTATTTTTTTTTAAATGATCTGCATAAGATCTCATAGATGACAGAAATAATAAGATTTTTAATTTATGATGTTTCTCATAGGTACATAACTGATAGTCTTCGGCCATAAAAAAAATATGATCCTTCTTAAAACTATTTAAATGTTGAGTTGGAAATAATTGGTTTCCTAGTATAAAAAATAACTTCATTAGAAAGTTATAGGTTATAAAATTTTATAAATTAATTAGATCTTTTGAAGCACTCAATAGTATTCTTAAGTAGACATGCTATGGTCATAGGGCCTACACCGCCAGGAACTGGGGTTAAAGCTTTAGCAACTTTTAATACTTCATCAAAATCTACATCACCGACGAGTCCATTTTCAGTTTTATTGATACCTACATCAATTACAATTGCATTTTGTTTTATCCAGTCTCCTTTTATAAGCTCAGGAATTCCAACTGCTGCAACAACTATATCAGCCTGTAAACATTCTGATTTCAAATCTTTTGTTTTAGAATGTGTAATTGTTACGGTGCAGTCTTCTTGGAGAAGTAGTTGTGCCATTGCCTTTCCATTTAAATTAGATCTTCCAACCATTACTGCTTTTTTTCCTTTAAGATTCGAATCTATTTTTTTTATTAATAGATAACATCCCAGAGGTGTACAAGGAATTGATCCTTGATATCCTGAAGATAAATTGCCAACATTCATTGGGTGAAGTCCGTCTACATCTTTGCTTGGTGAAATTTTTTCTATAACCTTTTGTTTATCAATATGCTTAGGTAATGGAAGCTGAACTAAAATACCTGATACAGTTATATCATTATTGAGTTCTTCAATTTTTTCTAAAACAGTTTTTTCTTCTACTGTGTCTGGATATTTTATTACTTCAGATTTTAAACCCACTTCATTTGCTGCTTTTTCTTTATTACGAACATATATTTGACTAGGTGCCATATCGCCAATTAAGATAACAGAAAGCCCCGGAACTTTATTATATTTTTTTTTTAACTCAGAAACTTCTGTTTTTAAATCTTCTCTCAATTCTTTTGCTTCTTTTTTTCCGTCTATTAAAATCATGAATTAATTAAATATAATTGGTGCTAAATAAAGCTTCATACACATTTCTATAAACCAAATCAACAAAAGTAAAATTACTGGGGAAATATCAAGCGATCCTAAATTAGGTAAAAAACGTCTTATTTTATTTAAAAATGGTTCAGTTAAACGATAAGTTAGTTCAAGAATAGAATAAACAAATCTATTAGATGTATTTAAAACATTAAATGCAACTAACCAACTAATGACTACATTTGCGATCACTATATATGAATAAAGCTTTAAGAGTTGTAGGACTAAATAAAAAATCGCAATCATTTCTTTTCAACATAAATTGACTGGCTAGGAAATGCAAAAGATGCACCATTTTTTTCAACAATTTGTTTTATTTGAATTGCTAATCTTTCTTTAACAGCTAACCACTCTTCCCAATCATCTGTTTTTGTAAAACAACGAATATACATATCAATAGAGCTATCAGCAAACTTATCGACTCTAACTGCATATCCAAGCTCAGGTTTATAATCATCATTTTTTTTTATATAATCCTCAATTTCATTTCTGATTGTTTTAAGTTGATCAACTGTTGAGTCGTATTGTAAATTTATTATCCAACTAATAATCCAATTGGTTGTTTGACTTACATTTATTACTGCATTCTCTGCAAATTGAAAGTTTGGGATTATAGCAATTGATTTATCAAATTTTCTTATAACAGTTGATCTAAATCCAATTTTCTCTACAATTCCCTCAATTATTCCTTCAACTAAAATCCAATCGCCTATTTTAAATCTTTTTTCGACTAGTACTAATATTCCTGAAATTAAATTTTTAAATAAATCTTGTGCACCTAATGCAACTGCAACACCAAATAGACCTAAACCAGCAATAATTGGACCAATTTTTATGCCCCATAATTCTAGAACTGCCGCAATACCTAAAATAAAAATTAGTACTTTTAATGATTTAATAATCCAACCAATAAGTTCTCTTGTTAAAATTTTGTTTAAACCACTTAGTACATAGGAAATTGGTTCTATAATTTGATGCATAACCCAAAAAATAAAAATAGTAATTAAAGTTCTATTAATTGTATCTACAATTTCTCTACTTTCTTCCGAGAAAGACATATAATAACTTGCAATAAAAAAACCAATAACTATTGGTAAAAATCTTGCTGGTCCTTCCATTGCAGAAACAAAAGAGTCATCAAATTTATTTGTTGTTCTCTTTGCTATATTTTCTAATCTTTTAATAATCAATTTGCTGATTATTCCTCTAAATATTAAAAAAATTAAAAAAATTCCAATTCCAATTAATATTTCAAGAATATCTACACCTAAAATTCCTCTTTCCCATACAGAAAGAAAAAGTGATTTAAAATTATTAAATAATTCCATTTCTAAATTTTATATAGCAAAAATTCCTCTTCTCCAGGACTAAAAATAAAAATTTTTTTCCACTTGATTTTATTTAATACTGACGAGGATTTTTCACTAATACACATTAGATGGGTATTCATCCAAAATTCATTTAATTTGTAATTATTTATTATTTTTAGGAAACTCAAAGCACTATTTTCAGAATAAACATATACAGCATTAGGCATATTTGATCTTAATATTTCTACAAATTTTTCATCAATTTTATGGTTGGTATTTGAAGTGTAATTAACTACCCTTTTTACATTATAACCCTTAGATATCAAATTTTTATTAATATCATAAGAAATAATTTCTCCACTTATATAAATTATTTTTCCAGAAGAAGAATCAAAGTTTTGTAATATTAATTCTTCTAAATTTCTCACGTTGCCTTCAGCTGTTACAACATTTTGAAATCCAAGGCTAAGAGCTTTTTTTTCAGTTGAACTTCCAACACAAAAGCAAGTAATTTTTTTATCAATTAATTTTGTATTTAAAAATTTTAATGCATTAGCACTTGTAAAAATTATAGCTTTGTAGTCTTCAAAATTTATTTTTTCATGCTTAATTTTTTCAATTTGAATAACTGGCATATGTGAAACTTTATGTCCAAGTTCGCTAAATTTTAATATTAATTCTTCACAGTCTTCCAATGGTCTTGTAAATAAAATATGCATATTATTTTTTATAACTTCCTTTTGATTGCTTTTTTAGGTTCTCACCAATCTCAATACCTAATTCTGCTGCAGAATTTATATCTTTAGAAGACTTACAATAAAATCTTTCTTTTCCATCTAACGAAAAAAGCTCTCCTTGAAGTGTTATATTTTCATTATTTATTACAGATATTGCACCTACAGCTGTTTCACAGTCTCCTTCTAAAACTTTAAGAACATTCCTTTCTGCTTCGACCCTTTTAAAAGTTTCTTCATCGTTTATTTTTTTTAAAACATTTTTAATATAGACGTCATCATTCTTACATTGTAATGCTATAACTCCTTGTCCAGCACTTGGTAAAACTTCATCAATTGAAAAAATTTCAGAAATATATTCATTTAAATTTAAAGAATTAATACCTGCAAAAGATAAAACTATTGCATCATACAAGTTTTTATTTAACTTATTAATTCTAGTGTCAACGTTTCCTCTAATTAACTTATAATTTAAATCACTTCTTTTGTTTTTTAATTGAAATTCTCTTCTAAAAGAAGATGTTCCAATCATTGAATCTTTATTTAAATCTTTAAATTTAATTTTATTTTTAGAAATCAATGCTTCCCTTGGATCATTTCTTTTTAAAAAACATGTAGTTAACAATCCTTCAGTCTCATCTGATGGCATATCTTTTAAAGCATGTACTGCAATATTAATTTTATTTTCCAATAATTCTTTTTCAATTTTGTTTGAAAAAAGTCCTTTGCCTCCTATTTCAGATAGTCTATCATTTTGATTTAAATCTCCAGCCGTAGTTATTTTTTTTATTTCAATGCTCTCTATATTAAATTCTTTTGATACTTCTAAAATTTTTTCTCTCGCTTTTTCAGCATAGATTAATGCTAATTTACTACCTCTTGATCCAATAATAATTTTTTTGCTTTTCATTAAATTAATTTATATTCCATCTTTATATTTAGAATTTGAAAGTAATAAAAACTAATTTATGTCAAAAAAACCAATAATTCTTGGAATAGAGTCTAGTTGTGACGAAACAGCAGTGGCCTTAATAAGAGAAAACAAGGAAGGGGGCCCAGAAATTTTATCTAATATAGTTTCAAGCCAAGTAGATATTCATAAAGAATTTGGAGGAGTAGTCCCTGAACTTGCAGCCAGAGCTCATATAGAAAAAATAGATTTGATAACAAAAAAAGCATTGGATGAAAGCAGAATTAACTTAAATGATATAGATGCAGTTGCTACAACTGCGGGTCCTGGTTTGATAGTTTGTTTATCTGTTGGAATAAATTTTGGTAAAGCAATCGCAGCATCTTTAAAAAAACCATTTATTGCTGTCAATCATTTAGAGGGGCACGCTCTAAGTCCTAAATTAAATTCAAAAATAGACTATCCTTATCTTTTACTTCTAATCTCTGGAGGGCATTCTCAATATTTATCTGTTGAAGGACTAGGAAAATACAAAAGACTTGGTACAACTATTGATGATGCTGTGGGAGAAGCATTTGATAAAACTGCAAAATTACTTGGTGTTGAATTTCCAGGCGGTCCACAAATAGAAATTTTAGCAGAAAAAGGAGATCCAACAAAATTTGATTTACCAAAACCGATAATTAACAAAGGTGGATGCAACTTATCTTTCGCTGGACTTAAAACAGCTATTCTAAGGATTTCAAAAAATATTAAAAATGAAAAAGATAAATATGATCTTGCGGCTTCTTTTCAAAAGACAATCGAAGAAATATTATACAAAAAAAGTAAAGTTTCATTTGAAGAATTTAAAAAAATTAATGGTAATATAAAAAAAACATTTGTAGTTGCTGGAGGTGTGGCAGCAAATAAAAAAATAAGAAAAATGTTAACTAAGCTTTGTATAGAAGAAAATTTCGAACCAATATTTCCTCCTATTAATTTGTGTGGAGATAATGCCGCAATGATTGCATTAGCGGGATTAGAAAAATTTAAAAAAAATCAATTTGATGATTTAAGCTTTCCTGTAAAGCCTAGATGGCAACTTGATGAAAATGCAGTTTTTTTAAAAGGAGCGGGTGTAAAAATTTAATGAAATATTGGCTATTAAAATCTGAACCAAATGTTTGGTCTATTGCTGACCAAAAAAAAGTAGGTCCAAAAGGAGCTACTTGGGATGGAGTTAGAAATTATCAGGCTGCAAATAATTTAAAAAAAATGTTAAGGGGCGATCTTTGCTTTTTTTATCATTCAAATATAGGAAAAGAAATTGTAGGTATAGTTGAAGTTATAAAACCAGCCTTTTTAGATCCAACAGATAAAGAAAAAAAATTTGTAGCTGTTCAAGTTAGGTTTAAAAAACCTTTGATTAAGCCAGTTTCCTTAAAAAATATTAAAAAAAATCACAATCTAAGTGGTTTGCCTCTCATTCGACAAAGTAGATTGTCAGTTATGCCAATAGACACTAAAAGCTGGAAAATTATTTTGAAGATGAGTAATATTAATAAAAAATAAACCTTTATGCCAAAGAAAAAAAAAAGAAAGAAAAATAAGAAAAAAAATTCTTCAAGAAGGAAAATTAAAAAAGTAAAAAAAAGATTTAAAAAAAATAAATCTAAAAAAATTGAAAATACTGAATTAATTTACAAAACAAAAAGTGATTGGATAAAAAAAGCTATAGTAAATAAATCTGAATATGAAAAAAAATATTCAGACTCTATAAAGAACAATGATAATTTTTGGAAAAAAGAAGGAAAAAGAATTACTTGGATAAAACCTTATACAAAAATTAAAGATTTTAAATATAGTAAAACTGATGTCCATATAAAATGGTTTTACAACGGTACACTTAATGCATCGGCAAATTGTATAGATAGACATTTAAAAAAAAATAAAGACAAAACTGCAATAATTTGGGTTGGTGATGATCCAAAAGTACAAAAAAAAATATCCTATAAACAATTACATCAAGAAGTTTCAAAGGCAGCGAATGGATTAAAAGATATTGGAGTTAAAAAAGGAGATAAAGTTACAATTTATTTAACAATGATACCTGAGTTAGCATATACAATGTTAGCCTGCGCAAGAATAGGTGCGGTTCATTCAATTATATTTGGAGGTTTCTCTGCAGACAGTATTACTGGAAGGATTAATGACTGTAAGTCTGACTACGTTATTACTGCTGATGAAGGTGTCAGAGGTGGAAAAATTATTGATTTAAAAGCTACAGTTGATGAAGCTTTACTAAATTGTCCAAATGTTAAAAAATGTGTTGTGGTAAAACGAACAGGAAACAGAATTAATTGGGATGAAAGTAGAGATGTTTGGTATCACGAAATAACTAAAATGGCATCTAAGAATTGTGAACCTGAGGAAATGAATGCGGAAGATCCGTTGTTTATTTTATATACCTCTGGATCTACAGGAAAACCTAAAGGAGTTATGCACACGACCGGTGGCTATATGGTTTATGCATCAATGACTCATCAATACATTTTTAATTATAAACCAAAAGATATCTATTGGTGTACTGCTGATATTGGATGGGTGACAGGTCACAGTTATATTATCTATGGACCTCTTTCTAATGGAGCGACGACAATTATGTCTGAAGGTATTCCTAATTATCCAGACTGGTCCAGATGGTGGCAAATAGTTGATAAATATAAAGTAAATATTTTTTATACAGCTCCAACAGCTATAAGAGCAATGATGAGAGAAGGAGATGGGCCTGTAAAAAAGACATCAAGAAAAACTCTAAAACTACTAGGAACAGTTGGAGAACCAATAAATCCAGAAGCTTGGCAATGGTATTTTAAAGTAGTCGGAGATTCAAGGTGTCCTATAGTTGATACTTGGTGGCAGACAGAAACTGGTGGAATATTAATTAGTCCTCAAAGTGGTGCAATAGACTTAAAACCAGGTTCTGCAACAAAACCATTTTATGGAATTAAGCCAGAGATTGTTGATAAAGATGGAAAAGTTTTAAAAGGAGAGGCACAAGGAAGATTGTGTATTTCTCATTCTTGGCCTGGACAAATGAGAACTGTATATGGTGATCACAATAGATTTATAGAGACATACTTTTCTCAATTTGACGGAAAATATTTTACTGGGGATGGGTGTAGAAGAGATAAAGATGGATATTATTGGATAACAGGTAGAGTGGATGATGTAATTATTGTTTCTGGACATAACTTGGGTACCGCAGAAATAGAAAGTGCATTTGTAGCACATTCTAAAGTTGCCGAAGCTGCAGTAGTTGGATACCCACATGATATAAAAGGAAATGGATTATATTGTTATGTAACTTTAAATGTAGGAGAAGAACCTAATGGAGACCTTGAAAGAGAATTAAAACTATGGGTAAGAAAACAAATTGGTGCCATTGCCACTCCAGATTTTATTCAGTTTTCACCCGGATTACCAAAAACAAGGTCTGGTAAAATCATGAGAAGAATTTTAAGAAAAATTGCTGCAAATGAACATGAACAACTTGGAGATACAACAACTTTAGCAGATCCAGGTGTTGTGAAAAGTCTAGTTGATAATAGAAAAAATATTTAAAACTTTAGTCTTTCTGTAAATTCTTTTTTAACTATATCCCATTTTAAAATGACTGAATTTAAAACAATCTTACGATCAAGTTTTTTTAATTCATCAGCTATGGGTGCCCACTTATATAATGATAATGCACTGTGATTAAATGGAAGATCATTGTGGTAGGTTTCCCAATTAATATTTTGTAATCTTTCATAAAAATTTTTTTTTGCTTCCTCAATAATATCTAGTGGCATTTTATTAGTTGTTTCATCATCTAAAATATTTAGAAAAATTTCTTTAGCTTTATCTGGGTTTTGATAATTTAATTTATTTTTTAAAAAAGAAAATGAAAAAAATGTTAGATCCTGTAAAGCAACAGCATAGATATTCCACTTAGCTAAATTTACAGATTTCATGAATTTATCATTTTCAAAGTGAAGAACATATCTTGTTCCCATTCTAGTTTTTAAATAACTGTAAAGCGTTACTTGAGTAACCCAGGCTGATTTGGATTGTATAAAATTCTCCAATTCATCTAAATTGCTTATTTTTTCTTTTGGTAAGAAAGCTTTAAAAAGTGAAAAAAAATAAATTTTGAAATCACTCCAAGTTAGATCTTTCCAAGTTAATTTGTATTTTGCCATAAAAATAGCTATTTGCTTAATTTATACCTCAAAAACTCCAATATTATTAACAATTTTAAGGCTTTAAATCGATGTCATATAGGTTATGTTTTTGCCAGTTTAAACTTAAATTTTAAAAAGAGAGGGACATATATGTCAAAACAAGCACAACACTGGGAAAAAACCAGAGGATTGCTGATGGTTACATTAGCTATCTGGTTTGTATTCTCAATTGGCATCTTCCTTTTTGGGGCTGAAATGGGTGAGATGGGGGGACCTTTTGGTTATCCTCTTACTTACTGGTTTACATGTCAAGGTTCTCTTGGAATATTTGTAATTCTAATTTTTTGGTTTGCAAATAGACAAGAAAAAATTGATGAAGAGTTTGGCTTCAGTGAAAAAGGAGATGACTAATGATTAAAGGTAATTTTATAGACAATTTGCCTAGAGTTTATGGAATCTATACAGGTGGTTTTTTAGCTTTCATAATCATTATGGCAATTGGCGAACAGATGGGTATGACATCTAAAGCTATCGGAATTTGTTTCGTTGCTTTTACTGTAGCCATCTACGCTATAATTGGTTATCTATCACGTACAGCACAAGCTGATGCGTATTACGTAGCAGGAAGACAGGTACCAACCGTATTCAACGGAATGGCAACTGCAGCAGACTGGATGTCTGGTGCATCATTCGTTGCAATGGCAGGTGGTATTTACTTTAAAGGCTATGGATACATGGCATTGCTTGTAGGTTGGACTGGTGGATATGTATTAGTTGCATCTTTATTAGCACCATACTTAAGAAAATTTGGCTGTTATACAGTTCCAGATTTTATTGGTACAAGATACGGTGGTAATTTATCGAGGTTTCTTGCAGTAGTGGTATTAACCGTTGCTTCATTTACCTATGTAACTGCACAAATTAACGCTACGGGTACAATTGCATCTGTTGCTCTAGATATTCCGTTCCAATACGCTGTGTACGTTGGATTAATAAGTATCTTATTATGTTCAATGTTAGGTGGTATGAGAGGAGTAACTTGGACACAGGTTGCACAATATATCGTGCTGATAATAGCTTACTTGCTTCCAGTATTTTGGATCAGTAACAAAATGGGTGCGGGTTTCTTCCCACACTTTATGTTAGCTGATGAAGTAGCAAGAATTGCTGACCTTGAAAGTCAATTTGGTTTTGTAAAAAACTCTGCAGCTGATTTAGCTACAGTACCAAAAGGTTTAGCTGGTATAACTAAAGCTCACTCAGCAGTTAACGCAACACCTTGGGCATTTATTTCACTAGCGCTAGCAATGATGATGGGAACAGCTTCATTGCCTCACGTTATGATGAGATATTTTACTACTCCAAGTGTAAAAGCAGCTAGAAAATCGGTAGGTTGGTCTTTGTTCTTTATATTCCTACTTTATTCTTCTGCTCCAATGTTAGCTACGTTATCTAAATTGTCATTGATGGATCCAAACCTGGCAACAGGAATTATTGGTAAATCAATTGCAGATGTTCAGGCGATAGATTGGTATCAAAACTGGAACCAAGCAAACTTGATGTTTGTTAGTGACTTTAACGGAAATGGAACTCTTGAATTAAATGAGTTTTTCATGGGTGGTAAAGCTGTTGTGTTAGCAACTCCAGAGATAGCTGGATTACCATACGTAATCTCAGGTCTAGTTGCTGCTGGAGGTATGGCTGCTGCCATGTCAACAGCTGATGGTTTAATTCTAGCGATTGCAAATGCTTTATCTCATGACTTGTACTATAAGATCATTGATCCAAAAGCAGAAACTGCAAAAAGACTAGTTGTTGCAAGGGTATTACTTGTAGTAATTGGTTTTGCTGGAGCAACTATTGCAGCAATGGAGATCCAAGGTATCTTAGGTTCGGTTATTTGGGCTTTTGACTTTGCGATGTCTGGATTATTCTTCCCACTAGTACTTGGTGTATGGTGGAAGAGAGCTAACAAAGAAGGTGCTATAGCTGGTATGGCTTTAGGTCTTGCTTCTGGTATGGGTTACCTAATTTGGGTAAGAAATGGTGGAAGTGGATTCTTAGGTATTACACAGTTAACGTTTGGTATCTTCGGTTCTGCAGTTAGTTTAGTATCTATGGTTGTTGTGAGTTTAATGACTCCGGCACCTGATGCTGCTACACAAAAAATGGTTGATGAGGTTCGAGTACCATCTGGTAAATCGATCCTTGGCAAACAACACTAAATAAATCTTTTTAAGGGGCGATTAATTTCGCCCCTTTTATTTTTTATCTTTTTCAAATATAAATTTCACATGTCAGGATTATCAGCTAATTTTCACCCTTTGGTCTATATAATTGATTATGCACTTGGAATGATCATGTGGACCCTGATAGGAAAAGTTGCGATGAATATTTTTCAGAAAGAAGACTCTGAATTCTTTTTTATGAAAATTTTTGTTAAAATGACGAACCCTTTTATAAAAATTTTTAAACCAATAACCCCATCATTTATTATTCAGCCTCTTGTACCACTGTATATTGCTTGGTTTTTCTTTATGATAAGATTTTATTTAATGCCATGGATTCTGGGATATTCTGTAATGGGCATGCTATCTTTTCCTCTAGAAAGTGAAATTTCGAGACAAATTTACCAATTTTTTAATTCAATTAAATTTTAAAAATTGATACTAGTTAAACTAGCTATCAATGAAAAAAATACAAATTTCACCTTCAATTTTATCAGCAGACTTTGGCCAATTGGCGAGTGAGATTAAAAGACTTGAAGATGGTGGCGCAGATATGATTCATGTTGATGTTATGGATGGACATTTTGTTCCAAATCTAACCATTGGCCCACCAGTTATAAATAGATTAAGAAATTGTACTAAATTACCTTTTGATGTTCATTTAATGATAACGCCAGTACACAAGTATATAAAGGATTACGCGGCCGCGGGTGCAGATATTATTACAATTCACCCTGAAGCCACAAATAATCTAAAAGATTCTATTGAACATATTAAAAGTTTCAAAAAAAAAGTTGGAGTTTCTTTAAATCCAGACACAAAAATAGATATTATTGAAGAAGTAATAAGTGAAGTAGATCTTGTTTTAGTAATGAGTGTTTTTCCAGGATTTGGTGGCCAAAAATTTATGCCTGAGGTAGTAGATAAAATAAAAAATTTAAAAAAAGAGAAAGACAAAAAAAATCTAAATTTTGATATAGAAGTAGATGGTGGAATCAATTTTCAAAATAATAAAATAGTTATTGAAGCTGGAGCAAATATTTTAGTTTCTGGAACAACTATTTTTAAAGAAAATAATGGTAACATTAAAAAAAATATTGATGCGCTAAAATTAATTTAGTTTAATGGTTTCTAAAAATTCTTTCAATTTTATAACTGAATTTTTCAATTATTTCTCAAACCAAATAAGAAAAATTTATTTAAGTTCTAAATTATATAATAAAAAAATTTCGAAAATTGACCCTAAAGCTATCGAATATAAACCAAGTCCAAATCTTCTCGATTGTTTAATTAAATATGAAAAAAAAAATAATATTGATAATTATTATTTAAATTCTATTTGGTCAAATAGAGAGATTAATGAAATCGATTATAAAAAACTTCATAATTTTTTTTGGTTATTTACGATTGATTTAAAATCCTCAAAAAAAATCACTCAATCAATTATTTTAAATTGGATAGAAACAAATCATAAATATAACTCAAGAAACTGGGAAATTGATATATTATCAAAAAGAGTAATATCTTGGATTTCAAATTCAAGATTAAGTTATGATGAAAGTGATCAGTCTTATAAAGAAAAGTTTAATTCAAGTATTAAAAAACAAATAAATCATTTAATTAATGAAATCACTAGATCTAGATGGGTTAATGATAAAATGGTTGGCTGTTCGGCAATTACTTTGGTTGGTTTAACTTATAAGGATAATAAATATTTAAATTATGGACTAACTTTACTAAAAAAAATTATTAACTCCTCTTTTGATATTCAGGGCTTTCCAAAATCAAGAAGTATAAGACAATTAATATTTTATTTAAAACATTTTATCCTCATAAGAGAATGGTTAAAAGAATCACAAAATGAAATTCCAGATTATTTAAATGAAATAATTTATTATTTAGGACAAAGTTATAATTTTATATGGCAAGATACTAACAAAAATTTATTATTTAATGGAAATCACAAAAATACGAATACAAATTTTGATAAATTTTTAGATTTTCACAAATATAAATTTAAAAAAGAAAACTATGAATATGGTGGGTATGTTATTTTAAAAAATAAAAATATAATTTTATCAACAGATTTAGGTGGATCTCCTGAAAAAAAATTTAGCAGTGATTACCAATCTGGAGCTTTGTCATTCGAAATTTTTTATAATAATTGCAAGTTAATTTCTAACTGTGGATATTTTCAAAACTATAAACATCAACTTAACTCTATTTCTAAGTCTACGGCAACACATTCAACTCTAATTTTAGATAATAGATCCTCATGCAATCTAAAAAAAGATGTAGATGGTATATTGAAAGTAAATAAAGATTTAAAGATATTAAAAAAAAATATAATCAATGATAAAAAAGTTTGGTGTATTATAGGGTCTCATGATGGTTATTTAAAAGAATATGGTGTTATACATGAAAGAAAAATTGAATATTCACCAGACAAGTTTTTGTTTATTGGAACTGACAAATTAATAAAAAAAAAGAAATTTAAAAGTTCAAACTTTGAAATTCGTTTTCATTTTGATCCAAATGTTAAAATTACTAAAACTCAAGACGAAAAATCTATTCTTATAGAGTTAGAAAATTCTGGATGGAGATTTTCTTGTATAGATCATAAAATTGATGTTGAAACTGGATTGTATTTTGGTAATAAAAATAGTTTTATTGAAAATCAAAATATTTTTATTTCAGGAATAACTCAAAATGAAGACCAGGAAATATTATGGGAAATAATTAAAATTTAATGAAAAAAATAAAAAAAGCACTTATTTCAGTTTCTGATAAATCAAATTTAAAATTTATTTTAAAAAAATTAAAGAAATATAAAATAGAAATTATCAGTTCGGGCGGAACATATAAAGAAATAAAAAAGTTAGGCTATAAATGCTTAGAAGTATCTAAGTATACTGGTTCTAAAGAAATTTTAGAAGGAAGAGTTAAAACTTTACACCCAAAGATTCACGCTGGTATTTTAAGTTCTAGAAACAAAAAAAAACATTCAAATGATTTAAAAAAAAATCAATATGATGAAATTGATCTTGTAATAGTAAATTTCTACCCTTTTGAAAAAATATTAAATAATAAAAATAAACATGATAAAATAATCGAAAATATAGACATTGGTGGTCCTACAATGGTTCGTGCAGCAGCAAAAAATTATAAGTTTGTAACTGTGATTACAAATAGTAATCAATATGAAGATTTATCAAAAGAATTAGATTTAAATAAAGGCTCAACAAGCCTAGGATTTAGACATAAAATGTCTGCAGTTGCTTTTAATGAAACAACTTACTATGACGCATTAATCTCAAATTATTTAAATAATAAAACAAAAAATTCCTTTCCATCAAAAAAAGTAATTTTTGGAAGCTTATTTGAAAAATTAAGGTATGGAGAAAACCCTCATCAAGAGGCTGCAATATATACTTTAAATAATAAATTAAATTTAACTCAGCTTAATGGTAAACATTTAAGCTATAACAATTATAATGATATTTTTTCTGCACTTTTAATCTCAAAGTCTTTGCCTAAAAATACAGGTACAGTTATAGTTAAACATGCAAACCCATGTGGTGTATCTATAAATAAAAATAATTTGCAAAGTTATAAGTTAGCTCTAGCTTGTGATCCGATAAGTGCATATGGTGGTATTGTTTCATGTAATTTTAGAATAAAAAAAAAATTAGCTTTAGAATTGAAGAAAATATTTTTGGAGATTGTTATTTGTAATGGGGTTGATTCTGATGCACTAAAAATTTTAAAAAATAAAAAAAATTTAAGAATAATTGATGCTAGTAATTTAAATAATACAAATTTGGATAATATCTCTTCATCATTTAATAATTTTTTAGTTCAAACACCTGATACATCATCTTTTTCAAAATCAAATTTTAGAATTGTTTCAAAAAAAAAACCAAACAATCAAACTTTAAAAAATTTAATATTTACATTTAATATCTGTAGATTTGTAAAATCTAATGCAATTGTTATAGCAGATAATGACTCAACAATTGGAATAGGTTCTGGTCAACCAAGTAGGCTTGATAGCTGCGAAATTGCAATACGAAAAATGAAGAAATTTTATAAAGAAAAAAGTGATAATAAAATAATTGCAGCATCTGATGCTTTTTTTCCTTTTACGGATGGAATTGAAAAATTAGTTCAGTCAGGAGTAAGTGCAGTAATACAACCATCTGGGTCAATAAGAGATAAAGAAATAATTAATTTTGCTAATAGAACTGGGACTATATTAGTATTTTCAAATACTAGACATTTTAAACACTAGGGAATTTTATCTATTTTTGCAGCTAATATAAAGTCATTTTCTGATAAACCTTCAATTGCATGAGTTGTAATAATTATTTTTGCGTAACCCCATCCAAATACAATATCAGGGTGATGACCTTCATTCTCAGAAATTTCTCCAACTTTATTTACAAAATTTTGACTATCCAAAAAATTATTAAATTTAAAATTTTTTTCTAAACAGTATATTTTTTTATCATTAGGTTTTACATCCCAGCCATCAACTTTTTTTTGATATTTATGAATTTCACTTAGATTCATTGCAGAGACTCCACCTTCGCATGGAACACATTTTTTAGATATTAAATCATTCATAATTATTTATAGTTCAAAAAGGTTATATCATCTTTAAATATTTTATTTGCATAATTTTTAATTTTATCAGGAAGAATTTTCTGCCACCTATTATTAAATCCTTTATTAAAAAAATCAACCTTCTTCCCTGTTTCTTTTGAATATGCGCTTTCTTGAAAACCTTCATTCTTTTCTTTATTTTTAAGAACATTAAAATTAGTTGTTTTAATACACTCGAGCAACTTATCTTTATTAACTTGTATGTTTCTTTTTGTTAAGGTTTCAATAAAAATTATTATATCTCTAAAAATTTCATATTTATTTTCCTCCAAATCTTCATACTTTATAAAAAGTAATTTGAAATCACTATTTTTTATCCAGGATTTATAATGATTTGACCAAGAACTAAGAAAAGTGAAGTTTGAAAAATCTCCATCTACTGATTTAACCAGTAAAGATTTTTCCTGATCGATCATATATTCAAGAGCTGTTTCATAATTGAGAGAATAGTGATGAGCACTTGAGATAATAACACTTCTAGGATCTCTAACTATATAAATCGCACCCAAAGTTTGTTTATTTGAAGTAAATAAATTTCCATTATATGGAATTAAAGAACTGTGCGTTTTTAAAAAATGTAATTTACTTTTTTCAAAATATTTATCTTGAATTGAAATCCAATTTTTACTTGCTTCATTTGCATTAGTTACTTTATTATTTGAATATTTAATGCCAGGAAAATGATTAATATTGTTTAGTAAATCAAACTCAAACTTTCCCGTTTTAGAAAAATAATAAGAAGACAAAAAACTTCTCAAGTATGTATTTCCACTTTTGGGGTAAGAAGCTATCCAAATAATCATTTAATTTTTTTTTAATTGGAGCGGGCAATGGGACTTGAACCCACGACCTTCTCGTTGGCAACGAGACGCTCTACCACTGAGCTATGCCCGCTTATAAAAAATTAATTATAGATAGTGCATTTTTTATTGCAAGTAATATTAGTTCGAAAATATTTAATTTGATTTAAATTGATGCTATATTTTTTGAATCATAAATATATTTCTGATATAATAATTTCTATGAATAATATAATTAAAAATTTGCCAAAAAAGATTCCTATTTTTCCTTTGTCAAACTTTGTTATCTTTCCAAAATCTTCAGTACCTTTAAATATTTTTGAACCTAGATATATAGAAATGATTGATGATGTGATGAAAGGAAATAGAATTATTGGAATGGTACAGCCTAAAAAATCTAGCGAAAAAATACCGATGCTTCATAACATAGGATGTGCTGGAAAAATTACCACCTTCGAAGAAACTAAAGATAGAAGATATGTAATTATTTTAGTTGGTATTATAAGATTTAGAATAATGGAAGAAATAGAAAATCAAAAGCTTTACAGGGAATGCAGTGTTAATTTTGATGAATTTTCTAATGACTTGGAAGAAAATAATGAGGAAATAAAATTTTCAGATCTTGAATTAATATTTAAAAATTTAAAATCTTTATTTATGAATGAAGGGTATGTAATTAATTGGAAAGAATTAGAAAAACAAAACCTTTATGAGACAATAAATGCTTTAACTATGGCATCGCCATTTTCTTTAGAGGAAAAACAAGTTTTATTAGAAACAATTAATTTAAATGAAAGAAAAAAAAAATTAGAAGAAATTCTATCTACATATAATTTTGATGGTTTCAACAGTAAAACTTTACAATAATTAAAATATCCCTTTATCAGCAAACATCGTAGAATATTTTTTAAAAAACGAATTATTTTCTAAAAAATTAAATATTTTTTTTGAATAATTGTTTTTAAATTTATTATCAAAATTAAAAAATCCATTGATTAAATTTATACTTTGGGAGTATAAATAATTTAAATGTTTTGTCTCTTTTTCAAACTCTCTTAAAATTGATTTATCTAATGGTAGTCCAAGGTTAATTTGATTATCTATTAGATCAGAAATTATTTTTATGTCTCTTATAGTCATATTTAAACCCTGGCCGGCTAGAGGGTGAATTTTATGAATGTTATCACCGAAACATAATATATTTTTATAATAATAATTTTTAAGTAACGAACCTTTAAGTTCAAATTTTTCAATTTTAGAAAAAGATTTAACAAAATAATTTTTGTTATATTTTTTAATTAGCTTAATAATTTTTTCATCAAAAAAATTATTATTATCTTTTAAAATTGAAAAAACAACTGAAGTTTCGAATTTAGACAATGGTAAAAAAGCTACTGGACCATATTTGCTAAAAATTTGATAAGCACATTTATTATCACATTCTTTATGTTTTATTAATGTAGTATAAGCTAAACTTTTATAATCTTTATAATGCCTTCTATAAAATTTTTCTTTTGAAATTTTATTATACTCATTAAAATTTATTACTAAGTCAAATTCATGATTATTTTCTATTATTGAATTATAAAAATTAATTTCTTTTTTTTTAATTATTTTTATTAATTTATTTTTCTTTATTTTTTTTTCTAAAATATTGATTAATTGGCTGTTCTTTATAATTGAGAAAAGATTATTATTTTTTTGTCCAAAATTAAGAATCTCTTTATTTTCTACTGATTCATTAAAAATTTTAATTTTATTTATAGGCCAAACATAATTATTTAAATCAATTTTTTGTTTTTTTAAAAAATCTATATTATTTTTTGCAATTCCTACTGTCCTGTTGGTATTTTTTTTTATTACCTTATTTTCTTTGATTATTGATACTCTTATATTTTTATTAGTTAATACATTCCCAAGTATTAAACTAGATACTCCATAGCCTATTAAACATATATTCATAATTAAATTTTAATTTTAACAATAAATATTAAATGATACAAAGTTACAAACTAGATTCTTTATAAAATGAATATAAATAATTTAATCAAAAAAAGTCTTGATTTTACTGTTAAAAGAGTTGCAGAAATTATAGGTATTTTTCTAGTTTTATTGTCTGTTTTACTATTTTTATCACTTATAAGTTACTCACCAGAAGATCCTAATTTTATATTTTCAGAAAATACAGAAATAAAAAATATTATAGGTTTTAGAGGTAGTTACACTTCCCACTTTTTTTTTCAATCTTTAGGTTTAGTATCTTTTTTAATATCTTTTACGATTTTATTCACTGGATTTAACCTAATAAAAAATAAGAATTTTTTAATATTAGTAGAAAATATTTTTTACTCAATCTTATATAGTATTTTAGGTTCTATATTTTTAACTTTATACTATCCAAAATCTTTCTGGCTTTCTATTAATGGAAATGGTGGTTTTGTAGGAAATTTTTTTGAGAATACTTTTATATCTAATTTGATTAACATAAATAAAGAAATTTTTTATTATATAATTTTAGTATTAATTATAATTATTTTTTTAATAAGTATTAACTTTAGTATTAAATTTGTTGTAAATATTTTTAAAAGTTTGCTTTCTAAATTTACAAAATTTAATTCAGAAAAAAATATTGTAATTAATGAAACGAATAATGAAAAAGAAAATATTGTACAAGAAACTCAAAAATTAACTCAAGAAAATTTACCATTTAATATAAAAAATAATGAATTAGATATTAAATTTAAATTACCATCTTTAGATTTTTTAAAAAAACCAACAAAGGCTGAGCGTGAAAAAAGTTTGAAAGAGGATAAAGTTGAGGAAACAGTTCTGGAAAAAATTCTTTTAGATTTTGGTGTAGAAGGAAAAATTAAAAAAGTTAGCAGGGGACCAGTTGTTACATTAAATGAGTTTGAGCCTGCAGCAGGTGTCAAAGTATCTAAAATAATAAATCTTTCTGAAGATATTGCTAGAAATACAAGTTCAGAATCAGCAAGAATTTCTACTGTTCCTGGTAGTAACACGGTTGGAATAGAGTTACCTAACTCCTCAAGGGAAAATGTTTATTTAAGTGAAATTTTTTCTAACACTAGCTTTAATAAAAAAGATAACAAACTTTCAATAGCTCTTGGAAAAAGTATTTCAGGAATACCATTTGTAGGTGACCTTAGCTCCATGCCTCATTTATTAATTGCGGGAACAACTGGATCTGGAAAATCAGTTTGTATTAATACTATAATTTTATCATTACTTTATAAACACACTCCTGATAAATGTAAATTTATTCTGATTGATCCTAAAATGTTAGAACTATCAACTTACGAAGGTATACCTCATCTTCTTTGTCCAGTAATAACCGAGGCAAAAAAAGCGGCTTCAGTTCTTGGATGGGTGGTTAAAGAAATGGAAAGTAGGTACAGACTGATGACAAGAGTTGGTGTAAAAAATATAGATAGTTACAATTCAAAACATAAACTCCCGATGCCATATATTGTTGTGATAGTTGATGAAATGTCAGATCTAATGCTAATGGCAGGAAAAGAAATAGAAGGTTATATTCAAAAATTATCCCAAATGGCAAGAGCAGCTGGAATACATATAATAATGGCAACTCAACGACCAAGTGTAGATGTAATCACTGGAACAATTAAAGCTAATTTTCCAACAAGAATATCATTTCAAGTTACCTCGAAAATAGACAGTAGAACTATATTAGGTGAACAAGGTGCTGAACAATTGCTAGGAAAAGGTGATATGCTTTTTATGTCTTCAGCAAATAGAATAATAAGAATTCATGCACCATATGTTTCAGAAAGTGAAATTGAAAAAATTAATAACTATTTAAGATCACAAGCTGAACCAGAATATGTAGATGAAATTTTAAATTTTGTTGATGAAAAAGAAATGAATCAGAATGAAATTAGCAATGAAAATCAAGATGAACTTTATAGTACAGCATTAGAATTAATAAAATCAGAAGGAAAAGCTTCCACTTCTTTTTTGCAAAGAAAATTACAAATAGGCTATAACAGGGCTGCTAGAATAATTGATATGATGGAAGCAAAAGGAGAGGTTAGTAAGGCTAATCATGTTGGAAAAAGAGAAGTCTTAAAATGAAAAATATATTATTAATATTTTTTTTTTTAAATTTTTTCAATAATCTATATGCATCTACAAAAACAGAAATAATAAAAAATTTTGAAAAAATAGACAATATTACTTTTAATTTTGAGCAAAAAATAAATGAGGATACTGAAGAAGGGAATTGTATTATAAAATATCCAAAAAAAATATATTGTAGCTACAATAACTTAAAAAAAAAAATAATTGTTTCTAACGGTAAATCACTTGTAATAAAAAATACATTAGGTAAAGAATATTTTTTGTACCCTTTAAAACAAACTGCTCTAAACTATATTTTAGATAAAGATTTTTTGTTAGATAAAATTAAAAAGTCTAAAATAAAGCTGATTGATGATAAATACTTTATATTTTCAATAAATGATAACAAAAATATTATAAATGTATTTTTTGATAAAAAATCTTATGATTTAATTGGATGGCAAACCGAGGATATTTATCAAAACCTTGTTGTAACTTTTATTTATAATATTAAAAAAAATATTAATGTTGACGAAAAATTATTTAGATTACCTAAACTTAATTAATTATAAATTTAATGTTTCTGTTTGAAAAATTTTCATACCTCTTGAAAGATAATTATTCAAAGCATGTTCATGATCTAGAGAACAGGTATGTACCCAAACTCTTTTTAAATCAGTTCTAAATGAGTTCTTTATTGCTTCAGTTAATAAATATCCACCTAATTTTTTCCCAATATACTCCTCTAAAATCCCAAAATAAGCTATTTCACAGTCCAAACTATCTTGATGATAAATTTGTTCAAAGTATCCAACTAGATTTTCATTTTTTTTTAATACAAATGTATTAACACTAAAATTTTTTAAATAATCAATCCAATTTTTATCAGTCCAATTTAATCTATCTACCCATTTATGTTTTTTTCCAATTTGTTTATAAAAAAATTTATTTAATTGAAAATCTGGAGGATTAACTTTCTTCAGAATTAAAGATTCAAATGGTTTTTTTTTAGCAATCAACTCATCTAGGGACTTTATTTCAAGGTAATTTCTTTTAACCTCGGTAGTCACTGAACCATTTTTCCAATTTTTTCGCCACCAAATAAATGAAAATGTAGATGTGGGACTTCTTGTCCTCCATTCTCACTTATATTTGCAAGAGCCCTATATCCTTTTCCAGTATCTGTTGAAATTCCGAGTTTTTTAGCAACATTATTTATTCCTTTTAATAATCCAACCATCTCTTTTTCATTAGCATTAGTGCTAAAATCATCTAAATCAATGTATTTTCCTTTTGGAATAACTAATGCATGAATTTTTTTTTGCGGATTAATATCATAGAAAGATAAAACAAAATCATCTTCATAAATCTTATCACAAGGAATTTCGCCTCTTAAAATTTTTGCAAAAATATTATTATCATCATAATTCATTTTTTCCTTTTATTTAATTCTTCCATTACTTCTTCAATTTTAACATCATTTGATTCTAAATACATTATTAAATGATAAAAAACATCTGCAGCTTCATGAATTTTATTAGTATTTTTTTCTACTGATTCAACCAACTCATTAATTTCTTCTAAAACTTTTGCTTTACTTAAAGATTTATCTTTTAATAATTTATTTGTATAAGAGCCCTCAACTGGATTATTTTTTCTTTCTCTTGCAAGTTTAAATAGGCTTTCTAATGTATTTAGCATATTAAATCCTAACTGGAATTCCTTTTAAGTTCAAATATTCTTTAGCTTCTTTTACAGAGTATTTTCCATAGTGAAATATAGATGCAGCTAAAACTGCACTAGCATTTCCTAATTTAATTCCATCTACTAAGTGATCTAGGTTTCCTACTCCACCTGAAGCAATAACTGGAATATTTACTTTTGAGGATACCTTTGACATTAAGTCGATATCATAACCAACTTGCGTTCCATCTCTATCCATAGAAGTAACTAACAATTCACCAGCCCCATTTTTTTCCATCTTCTTTGCAAATTCTATAGCGTCAATTTCTGTATTTTTCCTTCCACCATGAGTAAAAACTTCCCATTTATCACCATTTTTTTTTGCATCTATTGCAACAACAATGCACTGTGATCCAAATTTTTTAGAACTTTCTTTAACAACTTCAGAATTTTGAACTGCAGCAGTATTGATTGAGACTTTATCTGCTCCATAATTTAACAATTTACTAATATCATCTATAGTTCTCACTCCACCTCCTACTGTTAAAGGTACAAAACATTTCTTAGATGTTTTCTCTACTACATCATAAATTGTATCTCTATTTTCATTTGAAGCTGTAATATCTAAAAAACAAATTTCGTCTGCACCTCCATCGCTATAAATTTGGGCTTGTTCAACAGGATCACCAGCATCTTTTAAATCAACAAAATTGATACCTTTAACCACACGACCATTTTTAACATCTAAACAAGGTATTATTCTGTTTTTAAGCATTTATTTCTTTCACTAATTCTTCTAACTGAATATCTCCATCGTAAATAGCTTTACCAACTATTATACCTTCAATATTTTTTAAACTCTTTGCTTTTTTAATATCGTTAATTGAAGAAACACCTCCAGATATAACCACTGGACACTTAGAATTGCTAGCAACCTTTTCTGTTTCTTCAAAATTAGGGCTTTGCTTCATTCCATCTCTATTAATATCTGTATAAATCAATCTGCTTACACCAAAATCATTAACTTCTTTTAAATAATCTAAAGTAAGTTGATTAGAATTTTCTTTCCATCCAAACACGGACAAATATCCTTCTTTAGCATCTAAGCCTAAGGCAATTTTACTTGGAAATTTATCACAAGCTTCCTTTAAAAAGTTTTTATCTTTTATAGCTGCACTTCCTAAAATTACTTTTTCAACACCGGCATCGGTATACTTTTGAATACTTTCAAAACTCCTGATACCTCCACCAATTTCAATATTAAGATCAAATTTGCTAACTATTTTTTTTATAATATCTAAGTTAACTGTTTCCCCAGTTAAAGCTCCATCTAAATCAACTATATGTATATTTTTGAAACCATGATCTTTATATTTTCCAGCTTGTTCTACTGGTGACATTTCATATTCAGTTTTATTATCAAAGTCTCCTTTGATCAATCTCACACATTTATTATCTTTAATATCTATTGCTGGAAATATTTTCATTTTTTTTATTTTTCTTTGATAAAATTTTATAGATATCATCTAGCCTTATCACTATAGCTAATAGAACACTAAAAATTCCCAATAATAACCAAGTTTCGAAATCCATCTTACAATTTTATAAAATTATCAATTATTTTAAGACCAATTTTATCACTTTTTTCTGGATGAAATTGAGTTCCAAAAATATTTTCTTTTTCAACAGAACAAACAATATTTGACGAATAATCTGTTGTTGCTGAAATTACTTTTTTATCTTCAGGAATAAATTCATAGCTATGAACAAAATACATGTGAGAATTATTTTCTATCTCTTTAAAAATTTTACTATCCTTAATAATATTTATTTGGTTCCAGCCAATATGAGGAAGTTTATATTTCCCATTTTGATTATCGATTTTTGATACCTTGCCTGATATCCAGCCTAAACCCTTAGTTTCTGTTTCCTCATAACCAATATCTGCAAACATTTGTAATCCAACACAAATTCCAAGAAGAGGTTTTTTGTTATCAATTGCAAACTCATTTAAAGTATGTGTTAAGCCATTGATGTTGTTTAAAGCATCAATACAACTCTTAAATGAACCCTGCCCTGGTAGAACTACTTTATCACTGGATTTAATTTTGTTTAAATCTGAAGTTACTTCTATATTTACTTTATCCTTAGCAACTTCATTAAAGGAGTTAATTACAGAGCTAATATTGCCTGAGTTATAGTCAACAATTGTGATGTTCATTAAACTTATAAAGAACCTTTTGTAGAAGGAATTGTAGTTTTATTCCTTGGATCCATTTCTAGTGCAGCTCTTAATGATCTTGCTAGTCCTTTAAAACAAGACTCTATTATATGATGGCTGTTATCACCATAAATATTTTCGATGTGCAAAGTAATTCCAGCTGACTGAGAAAAAGCTTGGAACCACTCTTTAAATAATTCCGTATCCATTTCACCTAGTTTTTCTACTTTAAGATTAACTTTCCAAATCAAATATGGTCTATTTGATACATCAATAGCAACTCTGGTTAATGTTTCGTCCATAGGTATCATTGCATGAGCATATCTTTTAATTCCAACAAATTTCTTTGAAGCTTTTTTTAAACACTCACCAATAGCTATACCTGTATCCTCTGTAGTATGATGTAGATCTATATGAGTATCTCCTTTGGCTTTAATATTCATATCCATAGAAGAATGTTTTGATAATTGTTCTAGCATATGATCTAAAAATCCTATCCCCGTATCAACTTTATATTTGCCTCTACCATCAATATTTAAATCAACACTTATGCTGGTCTCTTTAGTTTTTCTACTTATTTTTGCTTTCCTCTTCATAATTTAAAAAAGGTATATATCTATTATTGAATTATGGCAATAATACTAGACCTGGGCTTGAACTATTGAATTTAGTATCCATTTATAGCCTATGACAACAATAGTATTAATAAGAAAAAACAACAAAGTAGTAGTAGCTAGCGATGGACAGGTAAGTATGGGAAACACTGTAATCAAAAGCACAGCAAATAAAGTTAGAAAAATTGAGAAAAGAAATGTGATTGCAGGTTTTGCAGGATCTACTGCGGATGCATTGACTTTATTTGAAAGGCTAGAGTCTAAATTAGAAAAACATGCAGGAAATCTTGCAAGAGCAGCGGTAGAATTAGCCAAGGACTGGAGAACTGACAAATATTTAAGAAGATTAGAAGCGTTGATGGCTGTAGGAGACAAAGAAAAAAGCTTTATAATTTCAGGAACTGGGGACGTTCTTGAGCCTGAAGGAGATGTAATTGGAATTGGTTCTGGCGGAAACTATGCATTAGCATCGGCTAAAGTTTTAATGGATACTGACCTTTCTGCAGAAGAAATTGCAAAAAAAGCTATTAAAGTCGCTTCTGAAATTTGTGTATTTACTAATGATAATATTAAAATAGAAAAAATATAATGGAAAATTCAAACGTTACACCTTTGGTACCTAAAGAGAAGTCAGATAAAAAAGAAGTTTTAAATTCACTTTCTCCGAGAGAAATTGTATCAGAATTAGACAGATTTGTTGTTGGACAAAAAAATGCAAAAAGAGCTGTAGCTATTGCTCTTAGAAATAGATGGAGAAGACAAGCATTAACTGGTGAAATGAAAGACGAAGTTTTGCCAAAAAATATTTTAATGATGGGGCCAACAGGGGTTGGAAAAACAGAAATATCAAGAAGACTATCGAAATTAGCTGAAGCACCTTTTGTTAAGGTTGAGGCAACTAGATTTACAGAAGTTGGTTATGTTGGAAGAGACGTAGAACAAATAATTAGAGATCTTTTAGAAATAGCTATAGCAATGGAAAAAGTGAAAAAAAGAAAAGAAGTTCATGCTAAAGCTCAAAAATTAGCTGAAGAAAGAGTTTTAGATGCACTAGTTGGAAATAATGCTAGCGTAGCTACAAAGGAAAGTTTTAGAAAAAGATTAAGAAGTGGTGACTTGGATGATAATGAAATTGAAATAAATATTAATGAAAATAATCAAATGCCACAATTTGAAATTCCAGGCATGCCTGGAGCTAATATTGGAATGATTAATATTTCTGACGTATTAGGTAAATCAATGGGTACAAAAGCTAAGAAAAAAAAAATGTCTGTCAAGGAATCTCATGAAATTTTAATCAACGAAGAGTCAGACAAATTAATAGAACAAGACAAAATAATTAAAGCTGCAAAAAATTCTACAGAGAATAATGGGATAGTTTTTCTAGATGAAATAGATAAAATTTCAGCTAGGACTGATCGTGTTGGAGGAGACGTATCGAGAGAAGGAGTACAAAGAGATTTATTGCCTCTTATAGAAGGTACAACTGTTAGTACTAAATATGGAACTATTAAAACAGATCATATCTTATTTATTGCATCGGGAGCTTTTCAGCTAGCAAAACCATCCGATTTACTTCCTGAGCTACAAGGTAGATTACCTATTAGAGTAGAACTTGATGCTTTGAATAGCAATGATTTTATAAGAATACTTAAAGAGCCGGATAACAGTTTAATTAAACAGTATAAAGCATTATTAAAAACAGAAAATGTTGATTTGGAATTTTCAGAAGATGGAATAAATACAATTGCTAATTTAGCCTATGAAGTTAACTCAAAAATTGAAAATATAGGAGCTAGAAGATTACACACAATAATCGAGAGAGTGCTTGATGAAATTAGCTTTACAGCAACTGACAGAAGTGGAGAAAAAATAGTTATAGATGAAAATTATGTTAAAAAAAATTTGGGGGATTTAGTTAAAGATACTGATCTTTCTAAATTTATTTTATAACTTTATATTCAAAATTCTGAGTGTTTTCATTAATTTGAATTTCAATTGCACCATTTTTTAGATGAAAATTCCTAGCCATTTCAGTGAGAGGAGAAAGCGTAACTAATCTATTTAGATGATTTGATTTTTTTATCATTTTAAAAACTTCTTTAACTATCAATTTTCCTCCTCCTTTTTTTTTAGACCAAACAGTATATGCTATCGCAATTTTACCTACGTTTTGATCTCTTTGTGCACTTTGTAGGAAAGCGTCCTGACTCAATAAATCTAATTCTTTAACAGACCTTGGAATTTTATTTGTAAAAGCAAAACACATAACTGCATGAATTTCATTTTTATATTTTACACCATATATTTTTCTTCCATAACTTGTTCTAAAAATATTACTCAATTCTGGTCTCACTGGATCTTCATTTATATTACATTTATCAAGGGAAACTAATTCCGCACCTTTAATCCAATCAAAAAAATTTTTAAATTCTTTTTTAACATCCTGACTGCTTTTTCTTATCCTTGCCTTTATTCTGGGCCTTAATTTGTTGCTGTTAATTTTTATCATTTTTTTTTAATATTATTTCAAAGCTTCCTTTGTAAATACTATTAATATCTTTTTGGTTGATTGACTTAATAATTTTTAAAAGTTCTTCATTAGAATTTAGATATTCTGGAACAGAGTACTTTAACATACTTAAATTTTTAGATTGATACGGGTTCTCTTTATTTTTTGACCTAGTTCCCTTGCCAGTAATTACTTTAATTTTAGTAATTTTATTTTCATAACATTCGAATATTAATTTATGAATATACTTGTTAGCTTTCTCTAAAGAATAACCGTGCAAATCTATAACTTTTTCATTTAAAAATAATTTTTGTTTTTTTTCAAATGAAATATCTTTATTAACTAGTTTTTCATCACTGTTAATAAAATTTAACCAATCTTTTTTATCTTTGTCTGAAATTTTTTTTATCAATTAAGATTTAATTTGAATTAAAAACCAATTTGGGCTTAATGATTTTATATCTCTAGAGAATTTCCAAGTATCATAAACTTTTTTAATTTTATCTGGAGATCCAGAAACTAAGTTTTTATTCTTATCTTTTACACATGAAATTATTTCACTTACAAAATCAACGGTTACTTCAAACATATTATTTGATTGATTAAAATTTTTTATATTAGCTGAGTTTATTCCTATAAAAGTTGTCTCAGATATTAAACCTTTATTTTTTCTATCTTTAATAGCCTCATTAAATTCATTAAGGACATTTTTATCTAATAAATCTTTTATTTTTTTTAAATCACCTGCTGCAAAACTAGTTATTATCGTTTCATAAGCTATTTTAGCTCCTTTTAAAAACTCTTCCTTAGCTTTTTCATCAAAATTAGTTTCATCAATTTTTTGTGGTTTTTCTTTTTCTGTGGAGAAATCATGTCCAAATGAGGCACCAACATTTTCTTCATGGCCTGTTTTTTTACCTAAAATTCCTCTTAATCTTAGGAAAATAAAGCCCGCAATCATTGCAAGAAGTATTATATCAATGTATTCAAAACTATAATTCATAAACAAATAATATTTACTATGTTGCTTAATTTCAACTAGCAAATTAAATTAAAGACAAATGAACTCATTTATATTGCTTATATTATCAATTCCTCTCATTGAAATTTATCTTTTTATAAAAATAGGATCTCAAATTGGCGCATTTAACACAATATCATTAATTTTGGTTACTGCAATAATTGGTATTTATTACGCTAGATATGAGGGGTTAAATACATTGAGGTCAGCAATGGGTCAAATTATAAAAAATGAAATACCTTTATATGAAATAATATCAGGTGCCGCACTAGCTGTAGCAGCATTATTAATGATTTTGCCAGGTTTTTTAACAGACTTTATAGGTATAATAATTATTTTTCCATGGACGAGAAAATTATTATTTAAAAATATAAAAATTAAAAATAATAAAAACAAAAACAAAAAAAACTTTATTGAAGGTGAATACGAAGATATAGATGATAAAAAATAAATATGTCAGAAAAATTTAAAATTCTAACTCAATTTATAAAAGATATGTCTAGTGAAACACCGAATGTGGAAACATATTTATATGTAAAAGAATATTTAAAAAAATATAGTCTAAATATTGAAATATCTTCAAAGCCATTAAAAAATAGACTCATAGATGTTAATACTAAACTAATGTACAAAGATAATACTGAATCTAAAAACAAAGCATATTTTGAAATAAACTATACTTCTATAATCAAAGTTGATGATGAAGTTAAAGACAAAAAATCTATTGAAAAGATTATTTTATGTGATGTTCAAAATAAAATATATCCAAATTTAGAAAAAATTTTTTTAAATATTCTTACAGATTCAGGGTACCCTGGTATTAAAATAGAGAAAAAAATTGACTTTGAAGAACTTTATAAAAAAAGATTTGCTCAATAAAAGTTTTTTTTTAATTTAATTTTTAAAAAATTTTTATGTTTCTCAATCTCTGCCTCTGAAGGCTTAATTACTTTTTTTGAATAACCAACAATGTCGTTTGTGCTCTTATCTGAACTATTTAAATAAATTGGCTTAAAATCTAAAGATGGTTCTTTTTGATCTAATAAATTTATATAAACTTTAGTTAATAATTCACAATCTATTAGTGCAGTATGCTTTTGTCTCTTAGAATTATCTACTCTATATCTTTTACACAATGCATCTAAACTAATTTGAGAACCAGGAAACTTACCTCTAGCAATTTCCAATGTGTCCACTACATTTTCTTTGTTAATTCTTTTTTTTCCAATTTTTTCTAATTCATTATTTAAATGAGCTAAATCAAATTCTGCGTTATGGATAACTAATTTTTTATTAGCTATAAATGAAATAAATTCATCAGCTATTTCATGAAATTTTTTTTTATCTGATAAAAACTCATCTGTATAACCATGAACTTCCAACGCTTTCTCTGAAACTTTTTTTTCTGGATTAAGATAACAATGAAATGTTTTTGATGTTGGTATCAAATTATCAAGTTCTATACAGCCAATTTCTACAATTCTATGACCATCTTTAATAGATAAACCAGTTGTTTCAGTATCTAATACTACTTCTTTCATTTTTTTAAAACTTCTCTCAATAATATTTTAACAC